>NZ_JARSMD010000001.1:0-309359 GCF_035811335.1 Schinkia azotoformans | reverse complement strand
GGAATAATGTGCCCGTTTACATTAATAATGTAAGACCGATGTGACAAATAGAAGGTGTCATTTAATTTTTGATACAAAACTTTAATACTCTCATTCGTTTCATACAATTTATTCTTCCCATGAATTATGCACTTTTTCCCTTGCTTCTCAATAAAATAAATATCTTCCATTGGAATGTAATAATTTGAACCACTACTTTTTATTTTTAATTTTGATCTGAAACTTTTCGATTTTAATTGCTGTTTATGTTGGATTATTTCTATTGCCTTTTCTAAAGCAGCAAAAAATCTGTCCATATTAAAAGGTTTAACAATATAGTCAATAGCAGCAACGTTAAAGGCTTCAACAGCAAAGTCGTCAAAGCCGGTTACAAATATAAAATTAACATTGGAATCAAATTTCCTGCACTTCTTAATAACTTCTATTCCATTAAGCTTGGGCATTTTAATATCTGTAATGACTAAATCAGGCCTACATTTAATGACTTGGTTTATTAATTCCTCTCCATCAGTACACGTTGCCACAATTCTGAATTTTTGGTGTCGTTTTAATATTGTCTCAATTATTTCTAAAGAATCTCGATTATCATCTGCAAGTACCGTTTTAATAAGAGGCAAAGTATACACCCCTTTCAAAAAATAAATGTAGTTTACAAAAGTTGATTTAGATAATTTCCATAGCATTCACTTTGCTATTCTCATTCCTGTATTGATTACATATAGTCCAAAAAAGGTATTCTTACCTCAATAGTAGTACCTTTATTTTCTTCGCTCTCAACAAAAATAGACCCGTTATATTGCCAAATAATCCGATAACAGACCATTAAGCCTATCCCTGTCCCCTTTTCTTTAAGATTGAAAAAAGGCTCTCCTAATTTAGCAAGACGCTCTTTGCTCATCCCAATACCAGTATCGGTAATTTTTATTAATAAATTCGTATCTTCTTTTCTAACAAAAATAGAAACGATCCCCTCGTTTAAAGTTGCTTCAATACTATTAGTGATCAAATTTTTAAAGACTATACTCATTTGCGTCTCATCACATAGAATATTGGGTAATTCTAATTCAAAATCGGTATTGATATGAACGCGATTAGAATTGATCTTATGCTTTACTTGTTCAAGTATATCTTCTACTAATAGTGTCATATTAACTAGTTTTTGTTCATTAGGTTGTGGCCTTGCAATGATTAATAGAGCTTTAAGATACTCTTCAATGTCATTAAATGATGAATAAATAAGGTTAAAATAATCCTTATTATGAACTCCTTGCTCTAGTAGTTGCACAAACCCGAAAATTGAAGTTAGTGGATTCCTAATTTCATGAACAATGCCAGCAGCTAATTCGCCTACGATTTCAAGCTTTTCTAACTTTTTCACATCTTTTAAAGGCCTATTATGAAGCGATGCTCGATTACTCATATTTCCCACTCCTTTAAATTGGTTTGTAAACGTATTATATTTATAGTAAAACATTTATTGCTCTATGTGAAACTATTAAAAATAATAATATATTTTTTTATACATATTTATCAAATTAGTTTAGTTTCTTAAAATAAGTATAAACTTCATATGATGTTAAGTTCAAATCATATCAGAACCAAAATAGTACATTTCATAACCTTTTTTGTTTTTTGTAAAATTACTACAATAATTTATTGATAGGGTACCGACATGATCGTATTTTTGTCCGATATACCATTAAATGAGCACCAAATGGAGGTTATTAACCCTACTTGGAGAAAAGACGAATTGAAAAAATAACCAATTAGTTATATCATTAATGTAAGTATTTTCTAAATATTTGGAATTCGGATATTCTACTCCAATATTCTTCCTTCAAGCTTCTGTTCAGCTTCAGTTTATTAAAAGTAACTACGAGGTGATCTAATGAATGAAATACTGCAAGTTTTGGACAAATTAACTTTGTCACAAACTCCCTTTGAAGATTGCTTCCAGTGCCTAGATAGTAAAGTAATTAAAAAAAAATACTCTCGTGGGGAGGTCATAATTTCAGAATTTGAAGAAGGCCGTGGAGTTTTCTTCATTCATTCAGGATTAGTTAAGCTTACTAAGTTGGATAAAAACGGAAAAGAGTTAATTGTTAGTCTTAAAACAAGAGGAGATATCATTGCCGAATCAGGTTTATTTAATAAACGTGAATACCTCTACACAAATACCGCCACGATGATCCACGAAGGTGAAATATTATATATAAACACAAGTCTTTTTGAAGCGGAATTAAAAGCTTGTCCTCTTCTAATCGAAAAAGTCATTCAGAATATGGGCGAACAGATTGAAGAGTTTTCAACTAGATTATTCGAGAGGGCTTATTTGGATATTTATTCAAATCTTCTTATTACAATAGAAAAATTATCAAAAAAATTTGGAAGAAGATTAAATAATAAAATATACATTGACCTACCTATCTCAGTCTATGATCTATCATTATTAGTCGGTGCCACTAGAGAAAGTACAAGCAGAGCCTTATCAAAGTTAAAAAGTACCCATCTTATTGAACTAAAGGAAAAAAGGATTATTATTTTAGATTGGAACAAATTCAGCTCACTTCTTTAAAATAGGAATACCGCGCTTGTCTCCTTTTGTACAAGCGCGGTGTTGGATAATAAACACTCTTATAAAATTGTACTATGCTTCAAAAATAACTACCAACAAACTTCCCTATCACACAGATTACTAGAATCAATGCTAAATGGAGATAAGCCATTATGAACAGTCCTTCGAATTCTTCCTTTTCCACTAATACTACTCCCCCTAAAGCTTCTTCACTTTAGTATATTGGGACAAGTGTTATATTATGATAGAAAATTTCAGTCATGTTGCATTACGCGCCTCATAAATAGTACTTGTACTAGATTCCATAAAAATAAAATTGATTCACACATACGTCTCCGTTCGAAACACTATACATACTGAAAATTCAATAAGATGGAGACTATTTTGGATTACCTTTTAGCAATAGTTGTTCGTTTTATTACGGTCACATTAATCTTACTATCTGTTCCTTTTTTGAAAACGATGTATTTTAAGCTTTCCTTACAAAAGAAAATGACTGTCGCTGTTATTCTTTCATTCCTATTTGGAAGGTTGAAAAAATGAAAATGATAAGTCAATTAGCCGCAAGCATTTCCCATGAAGTACGAAATCCTTTAACTACTTCTAGAGGGCTGCTTCAACTTATGAATGAAACGGAATTTAAAAATCATGAAGGAACCTGCTTTGCGATCATATTTCCTTTAATTAAACAAAATATATAAAATATTATAAATTTTATATATATATATTCAAACCTTTATGGTATATTTTCCCTATATAATCACTTCATTCAATCCTTTTTAAAAATGGAAAGTGGGAATTATTATGGAAACAAATGTGCCAACATATAATGGATATGAAAAATTAGCTCAATTTCTCAAAAACAATGAAAGTACAGTATTAGATTTATGGGAAAAAAGCATAGTGGTAAGTACTGATGAAGATGATAAGGAACTGATAAGAAAAAATGGCTTTTTAATATATCAATTAATCATTGATTCTATTTTAGATGATTATTCAGATGACGATATCAAATCCTTAGCTCACAAAGTTGCTCAAGAACGTGCTGATGCTAACATAAATATAGGGGACTTCGTTTACAATGTGAATCTTGGAAGGAGTCTCATAGTAAAACATATAATCAAATCTGGAATCTTATTAGATGAGTTACAGCCCATCATTGACTTAGTAAATAGGCAGTTTGATAGATTCTGCTACTACGCTGTATCAAAGTACACTGAACTAAAAGATATGAAATTAAAAGAGATAAACCTGTTTATTTCGCAGAGCCATAAGGATAGATTGTCGATCCTCGGACAAATGTCTTCTAGTTTCGTCCATGAGTTTCGCAATCCACTTACCTCTGTCATGGGATTTGTCAAACTACTAAAGGCCGAACATCCGAACATGCCTTATTTAGATATTATTAGCAAGGAACTTGAACAACTGAAGTTTAGAATTACACAGTTTCTTCACACGTCAAAGATGAACACCGTCATCGAAAGTAGGATTGAAACAATTACTATTAACGATATACTAGAAGATGTTGTTCATTTCTTGTACCCAAGTATTGTTGATAGTAATATCGAGGTAACCACTAATATGAATTTAGATGTAACGGTCAATGGCGATCGAAATGAATTGAAGCAGGTTTTTCTAAATCTATTAATAAATGCAGTTGATGCTTTAAGCGAAGAAAAAGAGAAGAAGAGAAAAATTAACATCATAGCAGCAGCAGATCTTGATAATATTTCTGTTAGTATTTCAAACAACGGTGCACCTTTAAGTGCAGATGAAATTAAGTTAATTTTCGAGCCATTTTATAGCACAAAGAATTTAGGCACAGGAATAGGATTATATGTTTGTAAAAAAATAATCGAAAGCCATCATGGTACAATAAATTGCATCTCAACAGATGATTTGACTACGTTTCAAGTTATGTTGCCCATAAATTTCGCATCATAATAGTGGTTTCATGTAAAATAACCCCTAGTTCAAGTGCTAAGGGTTATTTTTTGTGTATAAAAAGTCTAGTCATCGTAATGATCGTCATCATCGAGATCGTCATAGTCATCTTCAATTTCAGCATTTAAGGCAGTAAAGCCTGAATCTAATGTAATACTAACTGGCATGCCGATCACGCTTCCACGATATCCATCTTTATCAAGATAGAAGAACTTTCCTTTCGGAAATTCCTTTTTAACATTATCAACCATTACCGTTATTTTCTTGTTATCAAGGCTTGAAAGCGTCCCATATGTTTCAATCGTTCTTTCAGTTTCAATTCTATAAACCTCCGAATCAAAAATTTTCACTTCCGCCAAAACACCTTTTTTCAATTTTATATATCGCTCTGAAATGATTGCATCGGAAGCGATGCTAAAAGTTTTTTCACCGTGAATTGGATGGAGAATCGTAATATTTTTTCCATCATAGGCTCTTACTTTCCCCTCCATTTCAACATAATGTCTTGGTGACTGTACGAATAAGCGTTGCTCGATATCATTGGCACTTTCTGAAACGAATGAGGTTTGGGCAGCCTCTACTTGATCTCCTTCAAAGCCATTTATAGTTGTTACTCCTGCACATCCTAATCCAAATGCAACAACGGAATATGTGATAATTTTTCTCCATTCTTTCTTCATTCTTAATCCCTCCATTCCTCCAAGTAAGTAGCTTCTAGTTGTACTATAACCGTTATTTTTAAGGATACCTTCTGAAAAGATTAAGAAATTGATAAGAATTTGATAAAAGTTTTAGGATTGTGCCTTAAACGCTAAAGTGATAATCGTTCCTTTTTCAGGTTCACTTTGAATGGATATCTGCCCTTCCATTTTTTCAACAAGTGTATGCGCAATAGATAGCCCAATCCCCACTCCACCAGCACTTCGTTGTCTCGCTTTATCAACCCGATAAAATCGACCAAATACATGGGGAAGGTCTTCTTTGGGAATTCCAACACCATAGTCAATGACTTGAAGTGTGGTTTTGTTTTTGTCCTTATCGATTTTAATTTCCACCTTGTCTTCGCTGTACTTTAAAGCATTATCAGTCAATATCGTCAGCACTTGAATTAGGGCTTGTTCATTTGCAAAAACAGAAATAGAATCTTCTTCGACCAAAAGATGGATCGGACGGTTCGTAAGACCTTTCAATCGGTTAATCGCTTTTTTACCAATATCTACTGCATTTAGATCAGATAAAGGCAGTGTCATTTGTTCTTCGTACCTTGCCAGTTCTAACAGTTGCTTAATCATTGCTTTTAAACCAAGTGCTTCTTGATGAATGGCATCAATACTTTCTTTTAACACTTCCTCATTCTCACGTCCCCATCTTTTCAAAAGAGAAGCGTAACTTTCAATGATGGTTAATGGCGTTCGTAATTCATGAGAAGCATTCGAGACAAATTGTTCCTGTTTTTCGAACTGCTCCTCTAGTTGTTCAATCATCGCATTAAAAGTTTGGGCAACTTGGTTCATTTCTTTTGAATTTTTATCATTAATAGAAATCCTTTTGAAGTTCCTGCTTATTCGAATATCCTCCATCGTTTTGATAAACTGTGCAAGTGGACGTAAAAACAGAGAGGATGCCAGGAAACTCAATAAGATCGAAATAACAAGAAGGATCCCTGAAACCGTAAGAAGTACATACAATAGATCTTGAATATCCTCCCGCTCGTCTTCAAAATCTGAAATGACTTGGATGGACGCAGTAACATCCCCTGCGGCTAAGATTGGCCTAACAAATACGATAACATCATCTCCATCATAACTATCATAGGTATACTCCGCTTGCGGTGAAAAAGAAGTCGGTATTTTGCTATAATCACTTTCATTTGTATACTCAAATTTGATCTCATTCGTAGGTGCAATGATACGAACAAGGCTGTCCTCCGGGAGCAATTTTTGAATAACTGCTTCATCAGCGTCTGATTTAGGAATACCCTGATTTTCAATCGTACTTGCAATATACTCTAAGCTGTTTTCCTTTTTATCTTTAATCATTTCAACAAATAACAGATACACAGCTAGATTACCGACAAGTAGAATAATAATAGTCCAAGTAAAAATAAGAATATGGAGTTTTGCTTTTAATGTCATCGGTTATTCTCCTTGATCGTAAAACCGACCCCGCGGATTGTATGAATTAATGGCTCATGAAAAGGTGCATCAATTTTTTTCCGCAAATAGCCAATATATACATCGACAACATTCGTATCTCCTAGATAATCAAAGCCCCAAACCTTTTCTAAAATTTGCTCGCGACTCAAAACATGGTGATGATTCTCTAATAAAAAAGTCAGCAAATCAAATTCCTTTTTTGTCAGCTCCACTTTTTCACCACCACGGATAACCTCCCGAGTAAGGAGATTAACTTTTAAATCAGCTAAAACGAACTCATCCTCATTTTTCTGTTTGTGTTGAAGCTGCTGTTTTGTTCGGATCATTACTCGAATGCGTGCTAACAGCTCTTCCATATCAAAAGGCTTTGTCATGTAATCATTTGCTCCATGATCGAGTCCATTTATTTTATCCATTACAGAATCACGAGCAGATAGTAAAATAATGGAGGTTAGCTGGTCAGACTTTCGAATCCGTCGCAATACTTCAATCCCGTTTAATTCCGGTATCATAATATCAAGGATAATTACATCCCATGACTCTTTCAGGGCATACTCTAATCCTGCACGTCCATTAGCCGCAATTGTCGTCTCATATCCTTCATGCTTAAGTTCAAGCTCCAGTATTCTTGCAATTTTATCTTCATCTTCGATAATTAATATTTTATGTTTCATTCTTTTCCCTGTTATGTTCTATTATTCAGCAAAGCCGAACGCATTCTTACCCTTAATTTTTATTTTGTACATAGCCGTGTCCGCTTTATTTATGAGCGCCGTAGGCTCCTCTCCATCTTTTGGGTACGTGCTAATTCCTATACTTACTGAAAGTTTTATTGGTTTTTCATCTATTATGAATGGATCTTGAAATACCTTTATAAACTTACTAGCTACTATCGAAGCATCTTTTTCATCTTTTAATTGAATTAATACAGCCGTAAATTCATCTCCGCCCAGTCGTGCAAGCGTGTCGATACTCCGGATGCATCCCCGTAAACGCCGGGCTGCTTCCCTTAGTACCATATCGCCTACTTTATGGCCATATGTATCATTGATCTCCTTGAATCCATCAAGGTCTAGAAACATAATCCCCAGTTTATCACGGTTTCTGTGGGCATAATTGATTGCCCATGCAAGCCGATCATTGAAATAAAGGCGATTGGGTAAACCCGTAAGAGAATCATGCATAGCACGATGTCTACTAATCTTTTCAGTAGTCTGAATTTCTTTTAGCTCAACTTCCATTTCCTTTATTAAATTTTTCAACTTATAAACTCGGTTATAAGTTGTCGTCATATCACTGATTTGTATAAGGGCATACGTAAGATCTTCCTTATACAGTGGTTCTATGTGCAGGTTCTGCTTAATAGTGTTCTCATCAGTCACATCTTGTGGAAGGAAAAATGCTTTATGCAATGTACTTGAACAAAATCTACTTTGGCCATGAAAAAGTACATTTTGTAGTATCTCTGAATATACTTTCATTCGGAATCGCGGACAAATCTCTGTTAAACTTTTCCCAATCACCTCTTCAGCCTTGAAGCCAGTTAACCGCTCTACCCATTGATTCCAAAGGAGAATATTTAAATTCTTGTCTATGATGACCATTCCAACATTTACTTTATCTAAGGATTGGAAAACTAGACTATCCATGGATTTCCTCCAGTAATTCATCTATTTTTTTCAGCAAGCTAGATATTGAATCCATACTTAATGCAATCACGATTGCGCCTTTTATATTCGTCTCGGCAAGTGAAAAAGAAGTTTGTAAAATAAGGACGTGAACCTCATTTTGAAGGAATGTTGTTTTATCCCCCTTGGCTATTGAAACAAGCTCAATATCTGGCAACGCATACTCAAGTCTCAATCCTAGGAAATTACCAAATTCGCCAATTATCGCATTAAGAATCACATTGCTGATCTCTTTTAATACATCTAAATCAGTATCCATCAAGCTTTTAGCATCCGTATCTAAATCTGAAGTTATCTCCCCGAGGCATGTATTTACTAAGATTTTAGCTTGGTCTATCGGGAACATCAAGATTGCTTTTCCACGAAATTCATGACCGAACTTTAATGAGGATGTGATCAGGTGCCCTTCACTCATAAAGATATTAAATCTATGATCTTCAGGATTAACTTCAGTTGTAGAGACCAATTCAACTTTTGGAATCGCTAGATCAATTTTTTGTTGAACCATTTCTGATAACATACTTGCTGCCTGCCCAACATATACATTCACAAGTTCAGTTAATAAATCCCGCTGAAGTTCATTCAACATTAAGTTAGACCCCCTTGATAAGATTGATGAGCAAATCTGCTTTTTCACCTGTTACAGGTTTATTTATGAATCCTAAAATTCCAAGCTCCTCAATTTCATCTCTAGTTGCTTTTTGAACATCTGCGGAAATAACAATCACTTTCGTTTCCTTATCTATTTCTCTAATCTTTTTCAACAAATCCTGACCACTTAAATTAGGCATCAACAGATCTGTCGTTATCAAATCCGGCTTATACTCTTGGTACAGATTGAAGCCACTTTCCCCATCATTTGCTGTCAGTACTTCACAATTTGGAATATTTTCAAGGATGACTTTTTTTATAACATTTCTTACAAACATTGAATCTTCAACAATTAATATTTTCATAGACTCTTCCCCCAATTTATTTTGGAATACAAAAAAACCGACTTGATTTCAAGCCGGTTGCACTACTTGCTCTGAATCACCCAAGTGCCCAAATATAGGAGATTCTTCATAGCATCTTTTCATATTATTTAATAAAATTTACCTAAATTTTACCTTTGCAGATGCTAAATTTCAATAGTTTTTATAATGGTGTTATAATATTTTGATTTGAAAGATTATTGTAATTTTGATAAATTGCGCTGAATTTGAGCAAAGTGTTTGCTCGCATGTTCCACAATTAAATGGTCCACTATAAAGGAAATCGGCTTTGTGCCGAAGTTTGGATTGCGGCTTGGTGATTCAACTGCTAATGTTGCTTCGTCAAGCTCAGCTAGTTTTTCTGATACAAATGGCTTGATTTCTTTTAGTTTTGCTAGTACATCAGAAACAGTACGAGTTTCAGCTGCATCTACGGCAGCAAGACGTCCTGCATGGGTAAAGTGTCTTCCCCATTCTGTTCCTGGAGCGGCCATAATATTTTCAATTTCCTCAATCCAATAGGGAAGGGCTTCTTCAACATGACAAATGATTTGCATAATAGACCATTCTTCCGGAACCGGATGTTTGCGGATGATTTCTTCTGATAAACCTTCTACAGTTTCAATGATTTGATCAAGAGACTTCTCTACAGATTGAATGGATTCTTGGATTGTCATTAGTTTTTCACCTCAACAGCTGCTTTTTGAACTTTATTTTCAAGCACACCGACTCCATCAATACTAATACTTACAACGTCCCCATCCTTTAAGAATGACGGTGGATCCATCGCCACGCCGACACCACCTGGAGTACCAGTCAAGATCACATCTCCTGGTTCAAGTGTCATTAGATTAGATAAAAACTCTACTAAATATTGCACAGAGAATACTAGATTAGCAGTGTTTGTATGCTGTCTTTCTTCTCCATTTACAGTTAAAACTACTTCTAAACCAGATGGATTTGTTAATTCATCCGTTGTAACAAGCCATGGTCCCATTGGTGCCGCTCCATCAACTGATTTACCTTGCAACCATTGGATTGTCCGGCGTTGAATATCCCTATAAGTAACATCATTAACAATTGTATATCCTGCTACATAATCAAGTGCTTCCTCTTGAGAAACGTTTCTTGCTCTTTTTCCAATAACAAAAGCAAATTCTGCCTCATAGTCCAATTGTTCAGAGATTGGGAAGAATGGAATATCGTCTTCTGGACCAATGACAGTGTTAGAAAACTTTGCAAACACAACTGGGAATTCAGGAATTTGACGTCCCATTTCTAAAATATGCTCACGATAGTTATGACCAACACAGATCATTTTGCCCGGCTCTGGAACCGGAGCGCCAACTTTGACATCCTTTTTTGCAAATACAAGTGTACGTCCTTTATATTCCTTGTTTTCTAGTGCAAAATGAATGGCCTCGTTTGCATATTGCATGCTTTCTTTGCCGCCTTGTAAAAATCCAGTCATATCATTTGGAACATAAGCTTCTGCAATTTGTTTAGCGCGAATTTTTCCTTGCGAATCTTGTAATGCTTCATAAGCTGCGTTTAAATCTACAACGTTTTCATTTGTTACAGCTCCAATTCTAGTAGATCCTGCAACTGTAAATGTAATTAATTTCATATCAATTTCCTCCCTTTTTAATTCGGCTAATATTTCACTATAGATAACAATGTTCACTATATTGATAATTTATACTACCTCTAAGATAAGTTAATTCACGGATTATTGTCAATAATTATATTTATCTATATATTAAGTTTTAAAAGTTTTCAATTTATATATGTGTACACGAAAAAAAGAACAAAAAAAAGAAGCTATCACTGCTCCTTTTTCATGACTACAGCACTTCCTTCAAGTACCAGTTCGTCCCGATCATTATAGACATTTGTTTCTATAGTTAATATTTTTTTATCTTGGCGCTTATCTATTACCTTTCCCACTACCCTAATTGTGTCCCCAATACGTACTGGCGCTGTAAACCTGCAATTTTGAGATAAATAAATCACGTTTTTACCAGGTAAAATTGTGCCAAGTAACGTAGAAATAAAGCCTACTGTTAAGACCCCATGAGCAATTCTTCCTTTGAACATTGTCTTCGATGCATAGTCCTCATCAAGATGAATCGGATTTACATCTCCAGTTAATGCTGCAAAGTCAAAGAGATCCTCATTGGTTACTCTTCGCGTGAAAGAAGCGGCATCTCCAATCTCTATTTCTGCGAATAGGCGCTCTTTCACATTTTTTGATTTTTCAATTAATTCTAGTTCTTTTTTTTAGCCTGACTCTTCTCTGCTGTCTTTGTTGTTTGTTCTTCAATCGCACTAACGAATTTATTTTGAGATTCTTTAATTTGTGCCATGAATTTTTCAATTTTCTCAGTTGTTTCCATATGCAGTTTATTTTGATTTTCTAGAGTCTGTTTTACAGCTTCATACATTCTCTCATGAGATTGTTCAGTCAATGTTAACAATGCTTTAGACGGAGTTGATGTTAATTGTTGAATTTGATTAACGATGCCCATCATTTTCTCATTCCAAGTATCAAATAGCTGAACAAATTCATCATTTTTGCCATATACATTGTTTTCTTTAAATAACTTTACTGCTTCATTTAATGAATTTTTAATTTCTTCTTCTACTTGTTTTTGGTTTGTAGCGATTGAAGATAGCATATCTTGTTGTTGTTTCAGGGCATCTAAAGAGAACTCTCCAATTTTTTCTTGAGTTCGATAGACTTGTTGAACTCCATTTTCCCAATTCACCCACATTGTATCAATAATCTTTTTCGTTTGATCCACCGTTGTAAACATTAAAACATCTCCTTTAAAATAAATTAATTTTTTTATGTGGCTGCAAAACTGCAGTATCACTTTTCATCAGGGTCTTCTTTTTTCCCCTTTGGAACGAGAGGCATGAACATATTGGAATACATCGTAAAAAAACTATCCAACATCGTTTGATATTGCCCCAAAGATTCGGCCCATAAATCTAGATATTCAAGGCCAACATCGGTTATCGAATAGATTCGTTTAGCAGGTCCACTGCTTGTTGTATCCCACTCGGATTTCACTAAATTATCCTTCTCTAACTGTCTTAGTAATCGATAGACATTCCCTTGATCAATAGAAGAAAAGCCCAGCTGGGTTAACTGTTGAATCAGTTTGTATCCATGTAGGCCAAATCCCCCCCGCAAACTTAACAATAAAAACGGCACCATTAAATTTTTGGGTGAGCCCCCTATCCCTTTTTCCATGCTATTTTTTTGATTTGTGTTATCTGCCATATTCATCACCTGTTTTTGACTATATGTGTAATTTACACCTATATGTTCCAATTGTCAACTTTTACTATTTGCGGTTTTACCTTCCTTCTACCCTACTTTTGCGGTTTTTGTCTTTTTTTGATAACGTTTTCCTTTCCTTGACACATCAGCGTTTTAGGGAAGAACGAATTTCCCGTTCGACATTACTATGCAAATTTTCTGCGGAGAATGTAGAAATTTTTGGAATTATTTAAATTGTTTCAGACAAAAATCATGTTTAAACTACATGTGGGAGTTAAATAAGGAAGGGAGTGTAAAACATGTCTAACCAAAAAACATATGATCCATTTGCAATGTGGCAGGATTATTATAAAAACGTCCAAAATTATTGGGGACCCGCCATTAATGAAAAGGTTGGAACTGAAGAGTTTTCTGAATGGATGGGTAAGGTTTTAGAAGGAAACTTGCTGTTTAGAAATATGACTGATAAAAACACAAAGCAATTCCTAGAACAAATGAACCTGCCTACTCGTGAGGATTTATCCAGTCTTTCTTCTCTTATAATCAATTTAGATAAAAAAATAGATGATATGGAAGAGCAATTGGAAGAAAATCTTGAAAAACAGATCACACCAGATGATTTAAAAAAGGACATGGTTACATTAAAGAAAGAAGTAAAAGAAATCGGCAGCAAATTGGATGAGGTTCTAAATTTTCTTAAAGAGGATCTAAAAAGTAACGAGGAACCGAAAACTAAAGAAGATCCAAAAGCTGTAAAAGCAAACGCAAAATAATGGTGAATTAAAAACTTACATAAATTGGGGGAGGACTTAACTATGATTAATTTAAATGGTAAAGTTGCAATCGTTACTGGGGGCGCTGTTGGAATTGGAGCTGCTATTTCAAAAGAATTAGCAAGCAATGGGGTAAAAGTAGTATTAAATTATAATAGCAGCAGCAAGGCAGCTGAAGATCTTGTAGCACAAATTCAAGCAAACGGCGGGGAAGCTTATGCTGTTCAAGCGGATGTTTCTGTTTCTGAAGAAGCTACTAAACTAGTAAATGCCGCAGTTGAAAAATATGGACGTCTAGATATCTTGGTTAATAATGCAGGTATCACTAGAGACAGTTCATTTAAAAAGCTTTCAGAAGAAAATTGGAGAAAAGTGATTGATGTTAACTTAAATAGTTCATATAACACTATTTCGCCTGCATTGCCACATCTGTCTGAATCTGACGCTGGTAGAATCATCAATATTTCCTCTGTAATTGGCCAAACAGGTGCTTTTGGTCAAACAAACTATTCAGCAGCTAAGGCTGGTTTGATTGGATTTACAAAATCTCTTGCACTTGAATTAGCTAAAACAAATGTAACTGTAAATGCGATTTGCCCTGGATTTATTGAAACAAGTATGGTTCTAGAAATTCCTGAGGAAATTCGCGGACAAATCGTGGCTAAAATTCCTCAAAAGCGTTTTGGTCATCCGGAAGAAATTGCAAGAGGCGTATTATTCCTATGTAAAGATGGAGCATATATCACCGGTCAACAGTTGAATATTAACGGCGGACTTGCAATGTAATAAGAAAAGCGGAAGCGCCTTGCTCATCGCCGTACAAACTGGAGGGGCTTCGACTGAGATAAAGGAAACTTGAATTGCGCTAGCAATTCTTAGTTGACTTATCGTAGGGAGGAGTCCTGAAGTTTGCTAGGCGATAGGCGCTGGAGCTAGACAGTGAAATGATCTTCCAAGAAGGGTGTGTACAGATTGATCTTAGAAAAACAATTAGAAGAAATGATAGATGTAATGCCTGATGAGGCAAAACAATCCTATCGCCGGTTTAAAAGAACGATGGAAGTATTAACGAAAGATCCAGAACCGGAAGTAGGTTTAACACCAAAAGAAGTCATTTGGACAAGAAACAAAACAAAATTATATCGCTATATTTCAGATAAACCTAAAAAACATAGTACTCCTCTTCTAATGGTTTATGCACTAATCAATAAGCCTTATATCCTTGATATCACAAAAGGGTCCAGTCTTGTTGAGTACCTTCTTGACCAAGGTTTTGATGTGTATATGCTTGATTGGGGTACGCCCGGCTACGAAGATCGTAATATGAAGCTTGATGACTTTATATTAGATTATATTCCTAGAGCCGTTAAGAAGGTTTTACGTACTTCAAAAGCAAATTCTGTTTCTATGCTAGGATATTGTATGGGCGGAACAATGACATCGATCTTTGCTTCCCTTCATCCTGAATTACCTATTAAGAATCTAGTATTTATGACAAGTCCATTTGATTTCGAAGACACAGGTTTATATGGTAGTTTCCTAGATGACCGTTTCTTTGATGTTGATAAAGTAGTAGAAACATTAGGAAATGTTCCCCCTGAAATGATTGATTTTGGCAATAAAATGCTAGATCCACTTTCGAATTTCATTGGTCCATATGTTACATTATATGACCGCTCAGAAAATCCGAAATTCGTAGAAAGCTGGAGATTAATGCAAAAATGGTTGCAGGATGGAATTCCATTCCCTGGTGAGGCTTATCGTCAGTGGATTCGTGAATTTTATCAGCAAAATAAATTAATTAAAGATGAACTTGTTATCCGTGGACGTAAAGTTAACTTAAGTGCAATTAAGGCAAACGTACTTAATATTTCTGGTGAGCGCGATCTTATTGCTATGCCACATCAAGTCGAAGCTTTAATGAATAAAATTTCAAGTAAAGACAAGAAATACGTATGTGTGCCAACAGGCCATGTATCTGTAACATTTGGTCCAAAAGCAGTTTCACTAACTTTCCCTACGATTGGCGACTGGTTAGCTGAGCGTTCGAATTAAATTTAAGTAGTTAGTAAAAAACTGTCTGCGATGTGCAGGCAGTTTTTTGTTTGGTTTAGATGGGACAGAGGGTCGGGAACTCCGACCCAGTGAAAAGTTTATAGTTCTGACTCTAATCTATTTAACAAATCAATAACATTGTTAGAAACCCTTTCTAATTGTACAAAAGCTTGCTCGACACCAACCATATCACCTTTTCCATAATACTCCACTTCAACTTTGGCATAATGGTGGACTTCCTTATGAGGCTCCTCCAATCGTTTAAATGTGTCCCTAGATTTCACTTGTGTAGGCAAATCCCCATAATACCACTTTCCTAACCTACAATGTTCGTGGGACTGTCCGTTTATATTCTCCTGTGTTTCTAATCCTAACATCATATTATAAACTTTCCATTTCCAAAGTAGATGATCTGTTTTTGCAACTCTTACAATATCCTTTAAAAAAGTCGGTTGCACTACTCGCTCAAAAATACCCAAGTGCCCAAATATAGGTAGTTTTTCATAGCATCTTTGTCATTAGTTTATTTAGTATTTCAAAATTCCTGATTCTAAATTCCTATTCTATTATTATCGCGAAATTCTGTTTAAAATCAATAGATTCTACAAAATATGTAATAATAATACTTTCAAAAAGAAAAAAAGAGGTTTCCCTCCGTTATCTTATTGAACAAGCGGCTCTCTTTATTTATTCGAAATGGATCAAATCTTAAATTTTGCAACCAATTCTTGTAATTCTTGTGCTAGTTTGCTTAATGATTCACTTGAGTTACTGATTTCCTCCATTGAGGCTAATTGCTCTTCGGAGGCAGCCGCAACGCCTTGTGATTGTTCAGATGCATCTTTCGCAATTTGGGCTAATTGCTCTACAGAAGCTGTCACTTGTTCTGTGTTGGCTGAAATTTGTTCTGATGCAGCAGATACCTCTTGGATTTGAGTATTAACTTGCTGAACAGCATTCAACACTTGTTGGAAAGCTGTACCTGTCTCTTGGATAACATTCTTTCCTATATCTACCTCATTAATGTTTTGCATCATCTCGTTATTAGCTATTTCAGTATCTTTTTGAATTTCCTGTATTAACTGTACAATCTGGGAAGCTGAATCACGTGATTGGTCTGCTAATTTCCGCACTTCATCGGCTACCACTGTGAAGCCTCTACCATGTTCTCCAGCCCTTGCTGCTTCAATGGCAGCATTTAAAGCTAATAAATTTGTTTGCTCAGAAATATCCGTAATTACACCAATAATATTTCCAATTTCCTTTGAACGCTCTGTTAAATTTTTAATAGCAGCTGTCGTGTTTTGTGTTCCCTCTTCAATTGATTCCATTTGATGGATTGCAGCTTGCAGGGATTGATATCCTTGTTCTGATAAAACTGTTGCTTCCTGTGCAGAACCCCTAACTGTTGTAGAGGACTCAGCAATTCTTTGGATTCCCAGTGATACTTCTTCCATTGCAATGGCACTTTGTTTTGAACTTGATACTTGGGTTTCTGATCCACCGGCCACTTCCTGGATTGCGGATGCAATTTGTTCTGTAGCTTCTGTTGCTTGTTCACTTGTTGCTTGTAGTTCTTCAGATGAGGCTGCCACTTGTTCAGAACTACTATTAATCTGTTGTATTACTTGCCTAAGATTAAAAGTCATATTGTTAAAAGCATGGGCCAACTCGCCAATTTCATCTTTATTTTTAATTTGAATTTCCTCTTGCGTTAAGTCGCCATCTGCTATTTTATCTGCAGCAATCGCAATCTTTCTTACCGGATTTGAAATGATTCGACTAATATAAAAAGCAATTCCGGCACCAAGAAGAAGAGCAATAATGCTTAATATAACTAGGACAAATTGTATCCCTTTCACTATTTCCAACGTTTGATTTCTAGCATTATTTAGTTCATTTGTTTCATTAATAATCATTTCTTCAGCCTTATTACTAATACTTTGCATGATAAGTGGGGCTTCTTTTGAAATATCATCCATGTATTTAAGATTGTTAGCCTTTTTTAAAAAAATTGTTTTTTGAGCTAATTCAATGTATTGCATTGAGTACTGATCAATTTCATCTAGCAGCTTCTTTCCTTTTTCTGTATTTAATAATGATTTTAATTGTGTACTTAACTTATTATATCGAGCCAAAGATTCCTCATAAGCAGCTAATGATTCGTCATTCCCAATGATTAAGTACGCTAGATTAGCAATTTCAATATCCTTTGTTACTTCTAACATCCCACGGACAAGGTTAATTTTTTCAACACGGTCGTTTAACACGTTTTCATATGTATTTTTTGTTTCTGCAATTTGGTAATAAGAAAACCCCGCCATTACTAGTAAAAGAACTAAAACAGCACTAAAGCCTAGATACATTTTTCTTGCGACTGTTAATTTCATTTTTAATGTCCATCTCCTAATATTACTTTTTTCAATTTTTTTTGGTTATATGTCGGTAAAATAACGCCAACAGTTGTTCCTTGGTTTTAAAGACTATTTATTTCCTTTTGAAGATCTGACTCCAGGACTTCATCTGTATGCCTCATTTTCCACCCACCTAAATTGAAATCTATATTCAAAACAAAAAACCATATCCCAAAAATAAAGGGGACATGGTTTCGCCTTAAATAAATTTGGTAACTGGCTGACATTCCTTAATGGATAAGTCCCTATAGCTTTGCGTCACTACATTTCTGTAGTTTTGCCTTTATCATATTAATATTAAATACGACTTGCTAAATAATAATAACTTTTTTAAACATTATATACTAATTAAATACTATAATCCATACCTATATAGTATAAAATGTATAGGTCTTTATAACTATTAATTTTTAGAATATTATTTTAATATAAATTTAAAAAGTCTTGGTCTTTTATGCCGCCCCTTCATTTTTTTACCACTTAAATGGCCGTATCTCATATATTAGTATTGATTTTATTAGGTTTGAAGAGTGTGATATTATTGAAAGGATGTTTCAATTGAAAGGGATACTTATTGTTGACGATTCTCTTTTCGTGAGAAGGCTTTTAAAAGATATTTTAATGGAAGCAAATTATACAGTGTTCATAGAGGCGAAAAATGGTATTGAGGCTATCGAAAAGTACAAAATCTTCTCACCTGAACTTAATGGAATTGATGCTTTAAAAGAAATAATAAACATAGCCCCCCGATGCAAAGGTCATTATGTGTACAGCTTTAGGCGGACAGAAGGCGATCATTAATGAATCCATTAAAAGTGGTGCAATAGATTTTATTGTTAAACCTTACTTCCACAATTTAGTTCCAATTGTTAGTAAGCATTATAATGCAAAAATATAAAGGGCACCTATTTTGGATACCCTTTAGCACTCTTTTTTTTATTACACATTCAAACTTGTGAATTCCTCTTTTTCATTATTCAACATAAAACCTTGAACTTTAACGTAAAAGGGAACCAATGGATGATGACGAATGATATCAACGCTTTTCCGGATACTTTCAGTAATATTTTCTTTTCCTTCTAGCCACTCGCTTATCTTACCCCCTGAAAATTCAGGCGTACAATTTTGAAAAAGATAATCCATCATTTTTACATGATCCTTCAAATCTTTATTTTTCAATAGACCCCTTTGATTTTTCCATCTAAAATCCCCTTCTAAACCAAAAAACGATATATTCCTAAAACTAGTCCTCTCCTCCTGACTAGTCAAGTAATATACCGATTTATCTTATTCTTTACTTCTTTATGTTTAAAGAATTACTTCTTCACACTACCAAATTGTACATTTAATAGTATGCTAAAGCTCTTTTATGTAAAAGAAGTTGAATAATTTCTCTCGAATATTTAATTTACTAAAGATTTTATACCTAAAAGTTTAAATTGTCAATAGATGTCATTATTAACTGATCTCTTCCTTTGTCCTTAGCCGTATACAAATTTTTATCCGCTTCCTTTATTAAATCCTTTAGGGCTGGCTCGTTTTTCATTTTTGCTAAGCCTATCGAGACGGAGATCGGAACGGTGAAATCATTATCAATTTCAAATGATGTCGCACGTATTTCGTTTTGAATTTCTTTTACAATCATAGCCCCCTGTTCCGGGCTATTCGTTCCTAAATATATGATAAATTCTTCTCCACCATATCTTGAAGCTATGACATGATCACTTTCATATTTCTTGAAAATAGAGGCTACCTTTATCAAAATAGTGTCACCGGCAATATGACCATAATTATCATTCAATTTCTTAAAATGATCTATATCAATCATGGCTATATAATGATTTAAATGTGATTCAGTTATCTTTTCTTCAACTACCTTTATAAATTCATTTCTATTTAGCAGTTTTGTTAAAGGATCGTGCATAGCAAGAAAAGTTAATTGTTTTTTTAAAGCCTCTCTTTTATATTCAAGTAGAATAAATGAATAATAGATGAAAGTTGCTCCAAGAAATGATGCATACCTTAATAAGAAGATATCCTTAAATATCTCTATTCCATCTGGGACAATGATTAGGATTGGAAAATCGGAAATCAACCAACAAACAGTAATGATCAAAACCATTTCAATAACGTTGCTTTTCTTTGTTTTGAACTTGTAATACGCTAAAGTAAATAAGGTTGGTAAAATCATGCCAAATATAGTACCAGGAACAGCACCATCTCCACCCATCAAATAGCGCCAGGTTGAAACAACGAAAAGAACGGGAAGTGTAATCCTCCAACCTCTAAATACCGCCAACAACAAAAGTGGAATTAATCTTAAATCTAATCGATATCCTCCAAATTGAATCGGCAAATAGAACATCGTAATGATTACCCCAGAAAAGAGTATAACAATACACATGTATAGCAATTTTTCCGGAAAACGTTCACGGTAGTTCATTAATGTGCTCATTAATAAATGACCCAATAATATGATTGCCAAATTTGACAAAATTGATTGAAACATAATTAGCCGCTCCTTGTCCCCAATAAAAAAGACCCTTTTATTTAAGGGTTGTTGTACATATTGTAAAAAATGATTCATCATTGTTTCCATAATTTCCTATATTATTACTATATTAAACTTTATTATAGTCATAAGTGTATAAATATCAACTAATTGTAGGTAGATTATACTATTTTTAATCAAATCGAAGTTTTTGTCACATTATGACATATTTGGTAGAATCTATTGATTTTAACTAAAAATTCGCGATAATGATAGAAAATAAGAATTTAGAATCAGGAATTTAGAATTAGAAACTGAGCCAAACTAATAATATCTAGTTAAATTGAGGTGTATATTTATTGTCCCAAGTTTCGACAAACATAGAACGTAAAGCTATTTCATTTGCTTTAATAGGTTTTATCTTTTATTTGCTAGTTTTATTTATTGAGTTTCCAAGTTTTTTAGATGCGAATACTCATCTATTCATACCCTTATGGAATTAACTAGTATTATTATTTCAGCTGTCATCTTTTTATATGGATGGCTCACTTGGTCTTATACGAAGTCACGGATCCTCATTTTTATCTCTGCTTCTTTTTTATCAGTTGGGATTTTAGATATCTTTCATACTTTATTGTTTGATGGATTTCCGTTCTCGACTACTCCAGAGCCTTCCACATGGTTTTGGATTATCGGCAGCCTTACTGAAATCGTTGGAATTTCGATTGTTTTTTTCTTAGTTAAGACTAGTAGCAATCTATATTCAAAATCAAATCGAGAGAGATGTATCTTAACAGCCAGCTCTCTTCTATATTCATTAGGTATTACTTCTATTATTATACTATTTTCAGGCTCACTCCCTCCCCTTATTAGCGAAATGGGTGGTACCACTTCTTTAAAAAATAATATTGAGTATTCGATTTCGCTATTTCATTTGGCGGGGGTTATTTATACTTCTTTTCTATATTATCATAAGAAAAATGAATTTTATTTGTACTTACTACTCTCTTTTTATTTTTTAATGCTATGTAGCTTAACGGTTACAATTTATACTAATGTTCATGATATCATTCATATTTTGGGTCATTTCTATAAAATTTTTGGGTATTATTTTATTCTTCGTGCCTTTTATTTGACGAATATTAGAGTTCCATTCGAGGAGAAGAAGATTACAGAAGAAGAATTGCAAGATACGAAAGAGGAATTTAAAAACATAATATTACAAAACCAAGGTATTATTATTAAACTTGTTAAAAGAGATGATGAGTTTATCCATACTCTTTGTGATGGCAAACTTCTAAGTGATTTGAAACTTACTCAAGATCAGATTGTCGGTCATTCTGTTCACCATTTTCTTCGAAAAGAGGTCGCTGACCAATTACACAGAGAATTCGAACGTGTATGGTATAAAGGAGATGATCTTGGAATTGAATTTGAAATTTATGAAGATGTTTTCCTATTAATGACATTAACTAGAGTCACCCCATTGGGAAAGCCACCGGAACTTATTGGCAATATAGTCGATATTTCAGAATTAAAACAAGCTGAGGCGCTTTTACGAAAGACGGAAAAACTATCGATTGTTGGTGAACTTGCAGCCGGATTCGCTCATGAAATTCGCAATCCATTAACGACAATTAAAGGTTTCCTTCAGCTTATGAGTAAAAACGAAGACCCAACAAATAAAAAATATACATCGATTATGTTAGAGGAAATTGATCGGCTTGAGATGATTACGAGTGAATTTATGGTCGTTGCAAAACCGGAAGCGACCAAATATCAAACAATCGAGCTTATAAAGATTCTCGAAGATGTTATTGCATTTCTAACACCACAGGCATTACTAAAAAATGTACAAATCCAATTTGACACAGTAATAAACCATGTAAATGTATACGGGGATGAACATCATTTAAAGCAAGTTCTTATTAATGTATATAAAAATGCAATGGAAGCCATGCCAACCGGTGGTAATATTAGTACCAATCTAACGATTGAGGATAACTATATAGCTATTGAAATTATCGATGAGGGCTGTGGAATTCCCGAAGAACTTATGCCCCGCCTGGGAGAGCCATTTTATACGTTAAAAGAAAAAGGAACTGGGCTCGGCTTAATGGTAAGCTATAAAATAATTGAAGCTCACAAAGGGAAATTAGAAATTTCTAGTGAGCTTAATGTTGGTACAACAGTAAAAATGAAGCTTCCGATTTAGTTTGGTTCTAACAGCGCATATAAATGGCTGGCTATTCCAACACTAATCTACTCAACTTTTGACCAGATCGCTATTGTGCCGCAACTATTCGCAATCTGTATGCTATAATTTAGGGGGTAAAATGAAGATAGAGGTGACCATTCTTGGGTATACATGTTGTACTATATCAACCAGAAATTCCGGCTAATACTATGAATATTGCACGTACCTGTGCCGCAACAGACACAGCCTTGCATTTAATCCGACCGCTTGGCTTTTCAACGGACGAAGAAATGATAAAACGAGCAGGTTTAGATTTCTGGCATTCTGTAAACATAGCGTATTATGACTCATTGGATGACTTTTTTTCAAAAAATCAAGGTGAGTTTTACTATATTGAGACGTTTGGTGAAAAAACACATTCATCTTTTGATTTCAGTGATGTATCGATGGAACATTATTTTATGTTCGGAAAAGAAACAACGGGTTTACCAAAAGATTTACTAAAAAGAAATAAAGACCACTTTCTAAGAATACCAATGAGTGATCATGTCCGTTCACTCAATCTTTCGAATACAGCTGCGCTATTGGTGTATGAGGCTTTGCGCCAGCAGGGTTATCCGAATTTAAAATAAAAAATCTTCCGTTCAGGAGGATTTTTTATTTGTCAGGATCAGTGACGCTTTCACTCTTTCTTTCTATATGATAAATATTCTAAAAATCTCTTCGACGCAAGGGAAAGCGATTTTTGCTCTCTCATAGCAATACATATATTTCTATAAGCGGGAACTTCAAGTTCTTTCGCGATAATTTGATAAGGAATACGCTGTAAAATCAATTCCGGTAATATACTGATTCCAAGCCCATTTTCTACCATAGACATAATGGCATAGTCATCCCATGTTGTAAAATGGGCTTTCGGTGAAATATGATGCTTCTCAAAAATTTCAGAGACTTCTGCGTTCGCGCCCTTTTCCAGTAGCATTAACGGATTGTTCATTATCTCGTTAATCGGAAACTTATCACAATGTGCAAGCGGATGATCTTGAGGGATCACTACTAGCAAACGGTCTTTCTCCAAAAAGATCGTTTCAAGTTCTGCTTTTACCGGCAGCCGTAAAAATCCAAAGTCAACACGTCCTTCTATAATCCAGTTTTCAATTTCGGTATAATCGCCTAACAGCAGTTCAAAATCAATCTCCGGATAGTCCTTCCTAAAGATCTTAATCATATTGGGGAGCCAATGGGTTGCCACGCTGGAAAATGTTCCAATACGAATCATCCCGGATTGCATATCGTGTAACTCCTCAATTTGCCTTATTAAGATTTCATGCTCATTACAAATTCGCTTTAACTGGGGCAATAATTTTAGTCCATCTGAGGTTAAGCTGATACCGGCACGTCCCCTTTCAAAAAGAAGAACTCCCCATTCCGATTCCAAATCGCTGATCATGCGGCTGATGCCAGACTGTGTATAGTTCAAGCTTTGAGCTGCTTTTGTAAAACTCCCATACTCTACTGCTTTGACAAATGCCAAATATTTATGGATATTCATATCTCTTTTCCTTTCACATCCGATTTTGTCATGATCATCATGAGAAACATTCAATTTTGTAATATTCGGAATCATGATATGCTATTTTTATTCAAAATTCAAGTTTGGAATGTGGAAGGATGGTATTAAAATGAAAAGTGCCTATTTCAAATATATAGCCGCATTGCTCCTGTTTGGTACAAACGGAATTGTTGCCAGTTACATTATATTGAATAGCTATGAAATTGTTTATTTGCGGACTATGATTGGCAGTCTTTTTCTCATTGCAGTATTTGCACTAACAAAGCAAAAAGTCCAGTTTTGGAAAAACAAATCACACTTTCTTTATTTAGTGATTTCCGGCGTGGCAATGGGCGCAAGCTGGATATTTTTATATGAGGCATATGCACAAATCGGTGTAAGCATTGCAACCCTTGCCTATTATTGCGGTCCAGTGATTGTCATGATCGTTTCTCCCTTTTTATTCAGGGAAAAGCTGACCACCGCTAAACTACTTGGATTTCTTGCTGTTATAATTGGAATGCTTGGTGTAAACGGGCAAGCATTGTCACAGGGAGGATCTTCCTGGGGATTGATTTGCGGAATATTAGGAGCAACCATGTATGCCTTTATGGTCATTTTTAATAAAAAGGCAAAAAGCATAACGGGACTTGAAAATTCCATGTGCCAGTTAATCACGAGCTTTATAACGGTTGCTACATTTATGAGTTTAAAGCAAGGATTTTCAATCGACATTACGCAGGGCAATCTAATCCCTATATTGCTATTAGGCGTTGTAAATACTGGTATCGGTTGTTATTTTTATTTTTCTTCTATTGGTAGTCTACCCGTGCAGACAGTGTCAATCCTTGGATATTTGGAGCCGCTATCGGCATTGGTTTTTTCAGCTGCCCTTTTAGGAGAAAAATTAAGTCTTGTGCAAATAGCCGGGGCTGTCTTGATTTTAGGTGGGGCGGCATTTGGTGAATTGTTTCGGGTGAATAAAAATGAGGTAAGGGGAGAAAAGGGAGACATGGTTTTGTGATAGACCAGCATAAAAATGTTTAATTGTTTGACGTCTAATGAGAACAGAGTAAAAAGAGAAGTGCGCTAACACTTCTCCTGCACCTCTACCATCAGGGTAGCTGTTGTCAAAAATTATTTGTTTTTTTGTGAACTACCTATTTTGCTTGTGTCGGCATCCAACCATAAGGCAACCTTTGTCCAACTAAATATTACTTGCCTTAACTAAATCAAATTCTTTTATCATTTCCTTAGTAGGAGCAGCTCCAACCTTCGAGAAAACAAAGGTCGCAATTAATGAAAATACAAATCCAGGAAGTAGTTCATATAAATAGAAAGGAATAACAGCAGCTGATTGATCTAATCTTACACCATCCGGTCCCATTGGCGGAGTTGATAAAATAGACCATATGATAACTGTAAGACCTCCTACAAGCATTCCCGCAAGGGCACCATTTCTTGTGGTTCCTTTCCAAAAGAGAGTTAATAAAATAACTGGACCAAATACGGCTCCAAATCCTGCCCACGCATAACCTACTAAGGATAATACTGAACTATCTGGATTGTATGCTAAGAAAAGAGCAATAAGAGAAATAACCAATATTGCGATTCTTGTTAGCCACATTAATTCTCTATGACTGGCATGTTTTCTGAAAAACCCTTTATATAGGTCTTCAGATAAAACGGAGGCTGATACTAATAATTGAGAACTTATTGTACTCATAATGGCCGATAAGACAGCTGTTAGTAATATACCTGCAACCCATGGATTAAATAATACTTGTGCGAATTCTATGAATACGATTTCAGGATTTGATAAAGGTGCATTTGCAAAATAAGCAATACCAGCAAACCCTGTAAAGATAGCCCCAAACAACGCTAATACATTCCAAATGTTATATATTGAACGTCCTACAATAATATCTCTAGAGGATTTCATTGACATGAATCGAACAATAACATGGGGTTGACCAAAGTACCCTAGACCCCAAGCCAACAGTGAAATAATTCCAAGTGCAGATGTTCCTGTAAAAATATCTATTTTATCCAAAGAAATATTTCCAATCACTGAAACAGTTTCACTCCATCCACCAAGGTGGAAAAAAGCAACAACCGGCACTGTAATTAAAGCTAAAAACATTAATGAACCTTGTAAGAAATCCGTCCAAGCTACGGCAAAGAAACCCCCAAGAACAGTATAAAAGAAAATAATACCAGCGCCTGTCCAAAGTGATACTTCATAAGGTATTCCAAACGTTTTTTCAAATAGAATGGCTCCCCCTACAAGACCAGAAGAAATATAGAATGTGAAGAAAATTAAAATAAATAAGGATGCGATTATGCTGAGAGATTTAGATTTATCTCGAAAACGATTTTCGAGAAAATCAGGTAGTGTAAGCGAGTTGTTGGCCACCTGAGTGAACACCCTTATTCTCCTACCAACAAATTGCCAGTTAATATATGCTCCAATGGCTAGACCAATCGCCAGCCAGCTACCTGATAATCCAGTAGCATATATTGCACCTGGTAGTCCTAAGAGTAACCAACCGCTCATATCTGATGCTCCAGTACTTATACCTCCAACAAATGGACCAAGTTCTCTTCCACCAAGTATATAATCATCAAAATTCTTTGTCCTTCTGTAAGCCATAAAACCAATAGTGAAGAGGATTCCGAAATATACGATAAAAACAGTTAAAGAAATATAACTCATTATTAACTCCCCCTCACATTAGCTGATTTTTCTACCTGTTTAAAATTTTCGGAAATTAATACGGAGTTTTTTTCCATTCTTTCTTTTCTTATTTGCGTAAATAAAGTTAATAATGATAATACAATTAACAAACCCATCGGAACAAATAGCCAAAAAAATGTTGAATACGGAAGAGACATTACCATTTTATCAATCTCCTTCTAAAAAGTATTTTAAGCGCTTTCACTATGGTCAAAAAATTAATTGCAATAGTATTAGGAATTTTATCAAATCCACTAGGAGTTTACCGATGTGTATCTTGGTAAACCCCCTAGTAAAAATTAAATTTTCTAAAGTTACATCATAACTAGTTTTGTCTTACAGTGTGTGTTTTCCCTTGGCTAAATAGTTTCAAATAATCATATCCACCTGCTTTAGAGTCTGTACCAGAAAAATTAAAACCACCAAATGGATGCACGCCTACTAGGGCACCTGTACAACGACGGTTCACATATAAATTGCCACAATACATACGCTCAATAGCTTGTTCAATTCTAGATTCATCCTTTGAGAAGAAGGAGCCTGTTAATCCATAATCTGTATTATTGTAAATCTCAATAGCTTCTTCCCAATCTTTTGCTTTTGCTACAGTTAAAACTGGACCGAAGATTTCCTCTTGCATGAGAGTGCTATTTGGGTCAGCATCTATGAAAATAGTAGGATTAATATAATAACCTTCTTCACTGCCTTTCGTTCCGCCTAACACAAGTTTTGACTCTTTTTTGCCTATTTCAATATATTCTAGAATTCGATTATAGGCCTTCTCATCAATTACCGGACCGACAAAATAGTTTTCTTCACCATTTCCTACTTTTATTTCTTGGGCAAGCTGTACTACTTTTTGAATTAATTCATCATATACATCTTCAACTATAATTAATCGTGAACCAGCGGAACATTTTTGTCCTTGGAAAGTAAAAGCAGATTGAATAATTTCGCTTGCGGCAAAGTCTAAGTCAGCCGTTTCATCAACTACTATGCCGTCTTTTCCACCCATTTCGGCATTAACACGTTTGATCCATTTTTGTCCTTCGGCAGTTTTCCCAGCAATTTCATTAATACGAAGACCCACATCTTTAGAACCTGTGAAGCTTATAAAGCGAGTAAATTGGTGACCTGTAATATAATCACCAATTACAGATGAGTCTCCAGGAATAAAGTTAATAACTCCTGCAGGCAATCCAACCTCTTCCATTAATTCAACAAACTTATAGGCAATGATTGAAGTATTGGAAGCAGGCTTTAATAATGTCGTATTACCTGTAACAACTGCTGAAACAGTTAATCCCACAGTGATAGCTAACGGGAAATTCCAAGGCGGTACAATAAAACCTACTCCTAACGGAATGTATTTTAACCTATTCTTTTCATTAGGAATATTTTTTAAATGGTGATTATCCTCTTCTAATTGATTCATTGATCTTCCATAGAAATTCAGGAAGTCAATAGCTTCGGAAACTTCAGCGTCAGCTTCTTCATAATTTTTTCCAGATTCGATAATTAAGGCAGCTGAAAATTCATGCCGTTTCTTCCCAAATAATTCTGCAGCCTTAAATAAATATTCTGCTCTTTCCGCTGCAGGTACTAACTTCCATGTTGCAAATGCATTAACAGCAGTATTGATCGCTTTATCTACCATTTCAAGATTTGCTTTACTCATATAGCCAACAATTTGATCTTTCTTACCAGGATTTATAGAAGTAATTTTGTCCTCTGTATAAATCTTTTCGCCACCGATGATAACAGGATATTCTTTTCCTAAATTAGCCTTAAAAGATGAAATGGCTTCTTTTAATGCCTTTACTTCACTTTCGATTGAGAAATCTGTATCCTTCGCATTATTAAAAGTATCGAGTTTAAGTATTTCAAGAGTTTTCATTTTTTATCATTTTCCTCCTAGTATTTTATTTAAATGCATTTTTCAATACAAACGCCACATTTTCAGGTCTTTCAGCCAATCTGCGCATAAAGTACCCAAACCAATCAACCCCATAAGGGATATACACACGTACCTTATATCCTTTTTTTGCTAATTGGGTTTGTAAATCATTCCTAATTCCGTATAACATTTGAAATTCAAATTGACTCTTAGGAATCTTGTTTTCATCTACAAATCGAAGAATTTTATCAACCATTTCCCCATCATGTGTTGCAATACCAGCATAATTTCCATTCAACAGATGAGTTTTAATAATATTTTCATAGTTTTTATCAACATCGGATTTCTTTGGAAATGCTACATCTGCAGGCTCATTATAGGCACCCTTGACTAAGCGTAGATTAGCATTATATGAATTTAGGTCCTGAATATCTTTTTCAGTTCGATATAAATATGCTTGTAAAACAGTTCCAATATTGTCATATTCTTTTCGTAATTCTTTATAAATATCTAATGTTAACTGACAATGGGAATAGTCTTCCATTTCAATTCTGACAAAGTTACCATACTCTCTTGCTTTGTCCAATATTCTTCTAAGGTTTCTTAGACATACCTCTTTACTAATATCCAAACCTAGGGAGGAAATCTTAACCGATAAATTGCTATCAATTCCTGATTGATGTATGGCATCTAATGTTTTGACACAATTGTCTGCGGCTTTTTCTGCTTCATCTTCAGATGAAACAAATTCACCTAAATAATTCAACATGGCTACCATTCCATTTTGATTCAATTCTCGAACACATTTCACAGCGTTTTCAATATTGTTTCCAGCTACAAAACGTGCAGCACCAAATTTGAGTCCATATTTTTTTGCCATTTTATTTGCTGTTTGGTTATGTGAGAGTGAGATAAAAACTTTGCTGAGTACTTTTGACATTGTAAACACCCCGTTTCAAATGCTTGTTAAATTCTATGACTTGTGTGGATGGCTCCCATGGGATAACGCTTACATATAGTTCGATTTACAATTGAACTGCTTAAAAATGGGAGATAAATAAAACCAATTCTTTTACTCTGTGTTACAGTTTCAATCTCTTAAATAATACTCATCCAAGATCAATTCCTTCCTCAGAGAATAATTTGAATTTACTCAACTTTAAAAAAATAGTAACACCTAGACGGTTTATTGTAAACTACTTTTTTTAAAAAAAGTTTATTTGTTCCTTTTTTAAAAAAATCTTCCCATGGTGACATTTATTAAAACACCAATGGAAATGATCTTTATTAAATGTATATACTTTTTTAAAATAGACTATTGATTAACGGCCTTACCCGCCTTCATAGATTCAGTGAATTCTTCTTCAGCAGGTATCTCCTCGACAAAATCCTCCTCAAGATCAATTCTATGTTTCTTGCTCCTATAAAGTCCCTTTACAGACAAGGGATGTTATCATCAATAACATTCGATGTAAACCGTTTTTTATAAAAAAAGTTCATTTATTCTGTTTATTATAAAAAAAGACATTTCTATCTAAATTATAATTCAGATAAAAATGTCTTTTTAATATCCAATTTTAATCTACTATAATTTTCTTTTCTTTCAATGTTTCAACTAAAGTTCTTATTTTAGGGATAGCTGTTTTTGACTTTCTCTTTCCTAATTCAATAACTATGGCCTCTACAAGTGCAATAATTGGAATGATTGAAAAATGTTTCTCACTAGGCTCAAGTTTTAGAATAACATTTGAAAAACTTGCAATAGGACAAGACAAATAATCTGTAATCAATATGATAGGAATACTTTTTTCATAAGCTATACTGGCAGCTTCAATAGTTCTCTGAACATATGGTGAAAAACTAAAAATAATAAAAACTTCATTCTTTTCAAATTGCAATATTCTATCAAACATTGATTCCCCATCAAAACTTAACTGTCTTGTTTTTGAATGGAATTCCTCAATTAACACCTCCAAATATAAAGCTACCGCTTTATAAGGACGAAGCCCTAACAAATTAATACGGTCTGCATTTACAATAAGTTCCATAGCCTGATTAAATCCTTCAACCAGTTGAGGATTGAGCGACTGATCTAATATATGCATGCCCTCATGCCAAACACTTGATAGTATTTTAAATTCTTTATTCTCACCATTACCGCCAAAGGATCTTTGTACACTTTCCCATTTATCCGAATAATCTTTTTGGATATTGTGGAATTCTTTTCTTAAATCAAAGAAACTATCAAATCCTAGCAATTTGACAAATCGTAAAACAGTTGTTGTACCAACATCGGCCTTTTCAGCTAATTCCTTAACTGTTAATAATCCAATGTCTTGGTGATGTTGTAATACATAATCACATAATTTTTTTTGTTTATTTGGTAGACTTTCTTTTAAGGAAATTATTTTATCTAATATATTCATTCCTTCTTGTTCAACCCTCATACCTAAACCGCCTTTTAATGAAGTTCTATTTATATATAAATATAATAGCTTATTATTGTATAAAGTTAAATTGGTGTTGAAAGTACTACAGCAAACAGAAAAAAACGTTGTAATATATTTTTACAAACGTTTTAAATAATATATGTTGTTATGAGTTTAGCTCTTTGAAGTTGATGCAGTATTGGTTCTCTTATGTTTCCAACCAACTAGTAATGACCATAAACCAATAAACCCATGAAAATAGATAAGCCAACTATAGTGGACCTTAATGATAATCAACCCTGATATAATGGCTAAAAATAAGTATACCAATAGTTTAAAGCCATTCCATTTTTTAAATCCTAGTTTGAAAGGATTGCTTACCTCGATTAGGGCATGTGAATAGATCACCTTTATTAATAACAGGGCAACGACAATTCCTAAAGTAATATGTGCAATTAATATTTTTGAGTAATTTTGTCCAATAATAGGGTGAAATGGAAACATGGTTAATAAACCTAATAGGGCTATTGCTACGATTAGTGGATAGATCATTTTATGCAAAGAAGACACCTTCTTTTTAAAATTTGATAAATTTAAAAACATATTAACATTGACGCGAATCTTAGTAAACCATTTAAATTAAAAAAAGTTCACTTGTTCCCTTTTGGAGATACCCAATTAAAACAGCCTTAGTTCGGTCTTATATCGGACTAAGGCTGTTTATTTTCCTTGCTTAACTTGGCGCTATGCCGATCAATTATTATCCTTTATGAGTTTAATAAAACTCTCCATCTGGGGGGCTAGCCATTTATCTTTATGATAAAATAGCTGGTTCCATAATTGTATTGAGCAATCTTCTACCTCAATAATAACCAACTCGTTATTGATTAAACTTTCCTGAACAGCGTATTCTGGTAAAAATGAGATACCAAGCCCCTTTTTAAGCAGTTTAATAATGGCGCTTGTATTGTCTATTACAAATAAAGGCTGAATAGAAATACCCTGTTCCATTGCAATTTCCTCCAATGCACTTCTATAAAAACCAGTATTCTCCGTTAAAATAAAAGGCTGTTCTACAAGTTCTCGCAATATGACACCTTTTTTATTGGCAAAAGGATTGTCGGGATGTGAAACAAAAACTATTCTGACCGGCTCCGACCAGGCACAAACAAAGTCGTTGCTGTGCATTTTTTTGCCAAGGAAATATACCATATCCAATTCATTCTGCTTTAGCATTTGGAATAATTCCTTTGCTGGAGCAGTCCTTGTTAATACCTTGATCAAAGGAAATACTTTATAATAATCTGGAAGTTTTTCTGATAGAACCCATATCAATAGTGATTCTAAAATACCGATGCGAAGGTTGCCCTCCATTTCCTCGGGTCGTTTGCCAATCAGCTTCGCCTGTTCTGAAATGTTCACAAGCAAGTTGGCATAATGCATAAAATTCTTTCCGTTTGCAGTGAGCTCCACTCTTTTTCCAATACGATCGAAAAGAATAGTACCTAGTTCTTCTTCCAACTGTTTAATCTGAATTGTAACTGTAGATTGAACATACCCCAGTTGATTGGCTGCTCCAGTAAAAGAGCCTTGTTCAGCCACTGCTAGGAATGTGATTATATTTCTAAACTCCATAATATTCACCGCTCATCCATTTAAAATTTTAATGATATCTATTAAATCCATTCATTTTACGAATGATACATAGCCATTATACAATAAATTTACAGCAAGGTTAGTAAATGTAAAAATCAAAAAATTATATATAGTTAAAAGGAGATGGATAGTGATGGGGAAAATGGATTATTTGAAAAATATGCCAGTGGCAGTGCTTGGTGCAGGTGCCGTTGGAAAGACTATTGCAGCTGATGCGACATTGGCGGGTCAAGAGGTACGCCTGTATGATGCAATGCCATTTGCTGAAAAAAGTTTGGCTAACTTAGAAAAAACAGGTATTGAACTTGATGGTATCCAAAGAAATCTGTACAACTTCAAACGCTCCGGACTTGCCAAAATCGATGTAATAACAACCGATATTGCAGAGGCAGTAAAAGGTGCAGGGCATATTGTTATCGCCATTCCGGCTTTTGGACATGAGCCGCTGTTCAAATCATTAATCCCAGTATTGGAAGACGGCCAGGTTATTAATATCTTTACTGATAATTTTGGAACCTTGTTATTACGAAAAATGATGAGGGAAACAGGCTGTACGACAAAGGTAATCGTCGGTGGCTGGTCAAGTGCTCCTTATGGCACAAGAATCGAATCTGTAGGCGGTTTCATGTTACCACATGTAGGAGTTAAATACCGTGCCATTACTTTACGCGGAGCAACTTTACCTATGACTGATGCAGACGATTTCATTGAAGCATCAAAATACCTTTCTTGCATGGACGCTGTAACGTATGGCGATGGCGCAGTAAAAGGTGATACAGTACTTGATATCGGCTTTAGCAATATTAATCCAGTTATCCATGTACCGGCAACATTACTTGGTGTTTCTACAATGGAAAACTGGGGCAAAATTTTTGGAGACTTTGATAAATCTGGTTACTCAATGTATGCTCACGCTTTGTGTCCATCCATCTGCGAGGTACAATATCAATTTTATAATGAAGAAATCAAGCTAGCTGAGGGAATTGGTGTTGATTTACCAAGATACTCCTATGAGTCATTCTTCTCACGCCGTAGTGTATTGGCCCAGGAATATATGGGACTTGATAAAGATGGTAAAGACAATATGATCCTTCCACTTGATCAACCAACTACAGAGGCTAACACTGGTCCTAACAGTATCCATCATCGTTATTGTACAGAAGATGTACCGGTTGGCTGTAAAGTATATCATGAGCTAGGTGTACAGTATGGAATCAGTACTCCTATTATCGATTCCATGATTGTGTTGGCAGGTGCTATGCTGAAAAAGAATTATTTTGAAGAAGGTTATTCACTAGAATACCTTGGTATTAAAGATATGGACAAAGAAACACTGCTTGATTATCTGAATAACGGGAACTATCCAGCTTTATTACTAAGCTAACAATCTATAACTTTTACTTGCAGGTGGGGATGGCCATTGAAATAATTTGGAGCCACCTCCACTTATAATATTATTGTCATAATAAGGAGAAATGGAAATGGAATTTGCAACCGATTACAGGCTCGAGGATTATATTCTAAATACGGAGTGGGATAGCCTGCCTGAGACAATTCGGCAACGGGCAGTAGTTTGTAGCATCGATTTGATGATGGCCTTACTACTTGGGAGCAAAGGTAAACAATTTAATGCGGGCGTACGACTTGCTGAATTACTTTGCAAAGATGGCAATATCCCCGTTGTGGGTAGCGAAAGAACCTTTAATTTTCTTGGAGCGACGATTGCGATGTCGCATGCTTCCAATTCATTCGATATTGATGACGGTCACAATATGATCAAAGGCCATCCAGGAACAGCTTTTATTGCTGGAATTATGGCTGCTGGCTTAGAAAAAGATGTTTCATATAAAGAATTTCTTACTACATTGGTTATTGCTTATGAGGTTACAATTCGTTGGGCACTTGCAGAGCAAGAACATTATGGATACCTGCATAGTTCTGGTACTTATGGCGCTTTTGGCACAGCAGCCGGGGTTGGACGGTTGTATAGCTTAAATCGAGAGCAATTGAACAATACTTTATCAATTGCTGACTTCCATGCCCCATTAACCCCTGTCATGCGTTCTGTGCAATATCCATCGATGAATAAAGATGGGGTACCTTTCGGTGCATTAGTAGGGGCAATGGCTGTACAGGAAACATTGGCAGGAAGCACTGGTTATGGCAATCTTTTAGAAACGCCGGAGTTCCGTCACTTGGTTGATACACTGGGTATAAATTATGAAATTATGAATCTGTACTTTAAACCATACACATGCTGCCGCTGGGCACATCAACCAATTAAGGCATGTCTGGATTTAATGAAAAAATATGATTTTAATGCAGATGATATCAAAGAAATCACGGTTTATACTTTTGACTCTGCTGCAAAATTGAGTAAAAAAATACCACAAACAACAGATGAGGCTCAATACAATATTGCCTATCCGATTGCTGCCGCATTGGTTCACGGTGATCTGGGGTTTATGCAGGTAAGAGAAGAGGCACTTGATAACCCGAAGGTACTCCAGTTAATGGAGCGTCTGAATTTTGTAACTGACCCTGAAATTGATAGCCTTTTCCCGGAGAAACGTTTGGCAAGGGTTGATATCACGCTAAATAATGGTACAGTACTACAATCAGAACTTTACGCTGCACCTGGTGAGGCATCTGACAACGTTGATCTGGAGTGGATCACTGAAAAATTTATGCGCATCACCCAACCTATTCTTAGTGCACCAAATCAAGAAAAATTACTTGCTTTACTTACAAATAATCTTGATATTCCGTTACGCTCGATAGTCGATTTTGTTAACTTTATTCAACAGAAGTCTTCCACTTCCATTAGTGGCGAGATGATTGCGAATTAGCATTTTAATTTAGTGAGAGTACAAAAGTTTTATCAAAATAGAAGAGCAACTGCTAACTATCCCATTATGAAAAGTTAGCTTTTACTCTTACTTTTTTGTTTTTGCCTTTCCACGATGCAATGGAAAAAACAACAAGTGATAACCAAATAAAACTAGAGGAAATCCAATGCATCAATGTTATTTTATTTTCAAAAACAAATACCCCGAGGAGAAAAGTGATAGTTGGCGTAATATATTGAAAAAATCCAATTGTTGTTAAAGAAATTCTTTTTAAACCTTCTGTAAACCATAGAAGTCGTAAAACCGTAAGAATACCTGCAAACATTAATAATAACGTTAAATAAATATCCGAACCAAAATACATTTCATGATTTCGATGTAAAAACACTAAAATAAGTAATCCATCCTGTTTTCTTATTCTTCTATAGGATTTTTAGGTCCGTTAAGTTCTAATTGATAAAAAGCTAAGTCAAGCCATCTATTGAATTTAAAACCTGCTTTTTTTATTGTACCTGAATGAACAAAGCCAAAGTTTTTATGCATAGCTATACTTTTTTCATTTACTGCATCAATTCCAGCAATTAAGGTCATATACTCTCTTTCTTTGGCAATAGCGATTATTTCTTTTAGTAAAGAAGTCCCGATCCCTTTTTTTCTGTATTCTTTATCTACATAAACAGAATGTTCAATGGAATATTTATAAGCTGGCCATGCTCTAAATGGACCGAATACATCAAAGTTACTAACATTTACTCCCCTTGCTTCATTGAAACAGCACGTCTTTCTTCGAAAAGAGCACCCTCTGGCTTATCTTGAATATATTACCTTGGAGTAATTAAGGGACTACCCTTATCTGACCTATCAGCAGGACGATATGTTGCTACATTTTGCGGAAGAAGCACTGAATGTAGACAATATAGGGAACTTAGTCTATCTCAAGGATAGAGGGGCCATGAATAACCTCCTTTCAAATACAGATAGCTACAATCTAGGAACAGGGTGTATCGTGAATAATTACATGAATCCCAATATTATCTCTATTCCATTGGACGGAGGCAGCGTGATTCAAGTTGGCTTGGTGAAACGAAACGATGTGTTTTTACCAGAAGAGGTTCAAGTGTATATTAATTTTTTGAAATCAGCTTTGGAAAAATCGATGCCTAATGGAAGCATTGATTGCTGAACAATAAATCTCTAAAGTGCACTATACTTCCTAACTGCTTCGCTGGTACTCCCCCCTCACACAGTAGGTCATGATGCTAGTCCAACTCGATTTTAACCTATAATAACTCTCTCTTTTGGATAATGATATTTTTCTTCCTTAATGTTCATTCCTCCGATGATAAGTAAGAAGTTAAACCAATTCTTCCAATAAACATTAAAATCATAAGAATGCACTTGGCAAAAATACTGAGGTCAGGGGTAATCCCCATAGGTAAGCCTACTGTACCGAAAGCAGAGCAAACTTCAAAAAAATAGCAATAAGCGGCTGCTGTTTATCAGTAATACTTATAATAATGACCGATACTAAGCACATGACAATAGCTAATAGCGTAATGGCTAGTGATTTCAAAATATCATCCTGATGAAGTTCACGATTAAAGATTTTGATATAACGCTTTCCTTTCGCAAAATTATAAATAAATAACAGATTTAAAGCTAATGTAGTCGTCCTGATCCCACCACCCATAGAATTAGGAGATCCGCCTATAAACATTAAAACACCCATAACCAAGAGCGTAGGCACTGAAAATTCTGTAATATCCATTGTAGTAAATCCGGTGCTTCTTGTTGTCGCAGACTGGAAAAAAGCATAAAAAAATGATTTATGCCATGACATATCCTTAAAATAATGAAGAATTATTGCACCATATGTCACCTCTGGGTTGGGAACATATTAATTTACTAGGAGAATACCATTTTAATTCGGAGAGAATGGTCTCATTTGATTCTTTAAGACCATTGAAACTTTCTTAACGTTGTTAAAAATGGGGAATGTCTTGAAAATAGGATTAGCGTCGTAAATTAAGATAATCCGACTTTCCTGACGCTACCCCTATTTGGTAATTAGCTAATTGTATTTTAGCTAATTAGTTGTTTAAATTATTATATAAAGTGAGGCGAATTTGATAATATTATTTATTTCGTGAAAAAATTTTTAACAATGGATTTCTTACTTTATCAATTACTTTTAACTCATCAATTATTATTTCATCCTTATGTTCTGCTAACCATTTTTCTAACTCTTGTTTATTCTGACATGTAGTTAAGTAAGTTTCTCCACCTTTACCAACAGCATTAACTACATTGGTTTTCTCCACATTTACCACCTCTTTAATTTTTTTAAATTTGAACTTATCGGTTGAACAAATATAATAATCTCTTAGATTTACATTTATTACATAAAATTAATATATCGAAATATCAATCAAAATTATTTTTCGCAATTAGCCACTTCTCTAAATCTCTATCCATAATAAAAACTTCTATTCTTTCTCCAGTTTTGGTACTGATATCGCTATGTGAGGAAAGAACTTTACACCCTGCATGTTCTTCAACAATACGTTCAGTATCCTTGCTATACATTTCTCGAAGAAGTTCCCGCATTTCTTTCACGAGTTTTTTTCCAGTATCGCAACTCACTAAATGCTTTTCTTCTATAGTCAATACTCCTTTGTACCGTGCAATTAACATATCATTAACTATATAAGTTTTTGCTTCCTGTGGCCCCTTACCTATTAACTCACGCTGGAACTTAATTAGTGCTTCACTTATTTCAGCCTCTAGTTTCTTTTTGGGATTTATCATAAAGCCTCCGATGACAAGTTTGGAATATGGAGTTATTCTAATTTCCTTTTTTGGTTAATGTCAATGAAAATAAAAATAAATTTATGAAAACTTAAAATATCTAAAAAAAAGGAGTAACATCGAGAAAAAATAATATTATTTAATGAAATTAGTTAAAAATGAATGGAACAGGTTATTTTTAAACATATTTTAAACCTTACAGTGATTTACAAAGATGCAATTCTTGGATTACAATATTCTCCATGATTCAATAACTTGATAACAGCCTAATCTCATTCGTTGAGAACGGAGGAACCATTATTTTGGGGTTAATTCTGCTTGTAGAAGGGATGATTACTCTTTCGCCATCCTACCCGTCAGCTAACTTCGTCGGCTAATGCGAAGGAGGTCACAAGACCGCCTTAATTCAGGGGGCTTTTTTGTTTTATAGAGCAAAATAGCAGCCTGTGCAGTACGGTCTTTTTATTATGCAAAAAAACGAAAAGGCTATTTGGAAGACAGAATGCAAAGAGGGCTAGATGCTTGCTGGGCATTAAGTAGACCATAAGTTCTTTTCTCCACTTCGTAATGTTTGAATTATGCAAGGTTTTAATAGTGAAATCCTAGATTGATTTGCTATTAGAATCTTAAATGATCCTGCAGTTGTCGTATGGAGAAGAGTAGCTAATGGTCTATTTCTTTTTCAGCAAGAGATAACAACATAGTAATTATATAAAAAAAAATGAAGAAATTAATATTGAAGGTAAATTAAATTCATTATTTAAACAAGGAGAAAACAATGAGAAAAATAAAAGATAATCTAGATCCTCCTAAAATTCTTGTTTTAGGCTTTGCAATTATCATTCTAATCGGCGCAACTTTATTGACTCTTCCCATTGCCACTGAAGACGGGCAAGGTCTTTCGTTTTTAAATGCTTTATTCACTGCAACATCTGCCACATGTGTGACGGGTCTTATTGTAGTTGATACAGGAGATACATTTTCAATGTTTGGCGAGTTGGTTATTTTATCACTCATACAGGTAGGCGGATTAGGCTTTATGACATTTGCAACACTTTTATTTATACTTTTAGGTAAAAAAATCTCTTTCAAAGAAAGGCTGCTGCTGAAGGAGGCTTTCAATAACATTACTTTTGCTGGAATGGTAAGATTGGTCAAAAGAATACTGATTTTCACCGCAATCATTGAATTTGTAGGGGGCAGCATTTTAGCAATCCGCTTTTCGTTTGATATGCCGGCAGCAAAAGCAATTTATTATGGATTTTTTCATGCAATATCCAACTTCAATAATGCAGGTTTTGATTTAATGGGGGAATTTCGTAGTCTAACCCATTATGTAGATGATCCGACTGTAGTTTTAACGGTGTGTTCTCTCATTACTTTAGGTGGATTGGGATTTGTTGTCATGAATGAACTTTTTGAATATCGGCAAACCCGACAATTATCTGTACACACTAAGGCTGTATTAACGACTACTCTTATTTTAACGATTGGAGCAACTGTCTTAATTTTTCTTTTTGAATATGGAAATAACAAAACACTTGGTCCTTTATCTGTTGCTGGTAAAAGTCTTGGAGCGTTGTTTCATGCTGTTACCCCTAGAACAGCTGGTGCCAATACATTGCCAATGGCAGATTTAACCCATTCTACATTATTTTTGACAATCATTTTGATGTACATTGGTGCCGGGTCTGGGTCAACAGCTGGTGGTATTAAAATTACTACCTTTGCTGTTTTAATGGCAACCGTGTGGTCTCAGTTTAAAGGAAAAGAAGACGTTGTTTTATTTAAACGCCGAATTGTTATGGAAACAATTTTAAAAGCCTTTACCGTTGCTACGAGTGGGGCCTTAATTGTAATGATTGTAACAATTTTGCTGAGCATTACCGAAAAGGGGCATGTTTTTCTTATGTATCTATTTGAAGCAGCATCTGCCTTTGGTACAGTAGGTTTATCGATGGGGTTAACGCCGGAATTATCTCCAATCGGGCGTTTGCTCATTATTCTTACAATGTTCACGGGAAGATTAGGCCCTTTGACACTTGCTTATGCGATTACGAAAAGACAAAAACAGGAAGCTTATCATCATCCAAAAGGGAATATCATGATTGGTTAATTAATTATAAGAAGGATGTGAGTTAAAAATGATTAAAAAACAATATGCTGTTATCGGTTTAGGGAGGTTTGGTACAAGTGTAGCTCGAAGACTTCGTGAGGCAGGACATGAGGTACTTGGTATTGATGTAAGTGAAGAAAGAGTGGAAGACGCAGAAAAATACGTTACACATGCAGTTGTCGCAGACACTACAGAAGAAAAAGCACTTACTTCTATTGGAATTCGAAATTTTGATGTTGTAATTGTAGCAATAGGGAATGATATACAGTCGAGTATATTAACCTGCATGTTACTAAAAGATTTGAATGTTGATAAAATAATTGCTAAGGCTCAAGGAAAGCGTCATGGCCATGTATTAGATAAAATCGGTGTTGATTGGCTTGTGTTTCCTGAAAGAGATATGGGAGAGCGTGTTGCCAATCAACTTCTTTCCCCAAATATGTTAAATTATATAGAACTGTCAAAAGAATATAATATAGAAGAAATTATGATCCCTTCAAAAATGGCTGAAAAAAGCCTGCGGCAACTTGAAATTCGAGCAAAATATAATGTAAGTGTCATTGCTATTATTAGTGACGGCGATATCATTGTATCACCTTCGCCAGATCATATAATTCATGAACGTGATTTGTTGGTGGTTATTGGGAATAGACAGGATTTATCTAAATTTTCAAGTATAGAATAAAAAGAGAAGTGCGCTAACACTTCTCTTGCACCCACTTCCGTCAGGGTGGCTGTTGTAAAATGAAAATACAAACCCAGGAAGTAGTTCATATAAATAGAAATGAATCACAGCGGCTGATTGATCATACGATGACTGTAAGACCTCCTATAATCATTCCAGCAAGGGCACCATTTCTTGCGGTTCCTTTCCAAAAGAGAGTTAATAAAATAACCGGACCAAATACCGCTCCGAAGCCTGCCCATGCATAACCTACTAAAGATATAAATTTTATATTGAGTTTTAGGTGGTATGTGTCATTCTTTGATACATTATAGAGGGTGTTGTGCTTTGTTCTCTGTAATTCAAATAAAATTTTATGACAGATATTCTGACATGTTGATATATCAACGTTAGTAATAAAAATAAAATTTTGAAATATTAAACATTAATACTAATATTTATGTTGTAAGATTAAAAGATTAAAAATTTTGGAGGGAAAATCGGATGAAAAAAATCTAGATAAAAATTCACCACCTATCCCTATCGAACTAGAAAGTTATTACATAAAATGAACTACTGAAAATAAAAGGTGGTGAATTCTTTTGAATATGCAGGATGTTATTTCAATTGGAGCAAATTGTGTCCTACAAATCAGGAATCGCTTTTTTCTTGTGGTTGAAATTGAAGTGGAAGCTGGTAACGTTGCATTTGAGGAGTACGTGTTTATTCGTATTTCACGCGGGGAAGCTATGACGTTGTTAGATGCAGGAGTAGAACGTTGTGAAATTTCAAATCGTGTTCCAATGATGGATAATCTAGAGGTAGAATTTATTTCTGTTTTGATTGTCGGTAGAGACGCGTTTGCCGTGTTTGATGTAGAAGACGACACAGACCATGCCGTTTTTGTCAAAATCTCATTAGTGGAGGCCAACCGTTTAATCCGCAGAGGCGCAAGACGATGCACAGTCATTGATAGATCCCGTGGATAATAAAGAATTTAGTAAGATTTGATTACGTTAGAGGACCATTTACATAAATGGTCCTTATTTACTTATTTAAAAAACTGCTCCATTTAGCACAAAAAAAGAAAAGCAATACTTCGTTATTGAAGCATCGCTATCTTATTTAATTTTCTATTTAGTACCTGGAGCTGGCTGATCAACTCCTTTAATATGGTGTCGATGTCCATCGTCTTCACTTGTATAAAAATCATAATAATGGACGTGCATTCCATTTCCAACCGGGATGGCGGGTCCTGAATAAGCTTTATAATAGTGGGTATGTCCGTTTTCGAAGACAACATATCCCTCAGTATAATGAATGTGGCTACCATCCTGAGTTTGAATTGCAGGAGATGTAACATCTAAACACTGATGAACATGCCCTGCTTCCACCGAAGTATAATCCACTGAACCATGATTATGGTGCGGAACTAAGCCATTAACAAAATCATCTTTTCCTATCTTTGCCATATCCCCACCCCTTCTGCAGATACTTTAAATATCCATTGGTATGGATATTTAAAATTGTTAATCATGTTTTATACTAAAGCTCTCCCTCCCTTACCATCTTTAATACAAATGATATTTATTAAATTATCAAAATATGTCCTTTAAGCAAGTGATTCAATTACGTTTTTACAATGAGCAAAAGTCTATTCCAAATAGACCTCCACGAATAAACTGTTCCTTATTCGGAAAAAACAATCAACACCGCGATGTCCAACTTGTTGGCATACCTACTGAGGAAGCATTAATTATTGCCATTATATTTTTACAGCCTAGAAGTCGTGGATCAATCAAAGTTCAAAATAATGATCCCTTAAATAGACATAAAGTAAAAACCATATAGCAGTCAATACAGTGTAAGTGATACCCAGAAATCAGTAACGATTTCAAAGATTTTAAGGTAGGAGCAAATTTACAGAACCAATAATAAAAGCACAGAATAGCTGCGGCTATGATGTGCTTTAATTCGTGTATAAATATGATTGCCAAACTGCTCTTTATCCTCAATAATTTACTATTGGTTTTACTCGAAATTATCACATGGCAAATACCAATACATATAAGTTTAATCTTTGGATATATTAACTAATCAAGGTAGTAGGTTTCTGCGAAAGGAGTATATTTTATACCAATTAAAATTCAAAAATTAACAAATATTGCTATGGTCAACACCGCCTTTTTTGGGTTTACAAAATATAAAAAGATTTTTACCTACCTCACTTCTAATAGGTGTTATAGAAGGTGCAAATGCAATAATCGAAAAAAAAAACAAAAATGGTGGATATTCTATAATAAGCCAAACTCATACTTATTTGGAGAATTTCCTTTGAATATCGGTCCTTTTTTTGATTGGCTCAATATGGATTTTAAAATGGACATACGGAAATTTCATACGATTTACTTTACTTAACGCAATTGTAAATGCCTTCTTCGCCTTCCCCTTCTCGGTATTTGCAAAAAAGGTAAGGTACTATTCCTTGGTTCGAATAAATGGTCTTCAATTTTTTCTTTACTTTTTCTCTAAGGCATTCCTATTCTATTGGATACAATTTATTTTGGAAAAGAAAGCCTCTAAATATTGGTTTTCTCGTTTTCTATAAAGCGTAAATTAAAAACAATGATTTATTTTAAAGTTTGATTTGAGGGTTGTTATGAATTACATTTTAGAATCAATAGCAATTTTATTAGCAGGTTTTTGTTTAGTCCGCATTGCGGGTAAAAAAACAGTAGCCGAAATGTCGGGAATAGAAATTATAACACTTTTAGCAATTGCATCGACAATAAGCCATGCTATTTCAGAGAAGGGCTTAATAAAAACAATCGTTGTCTTATGTACTTTTGTAGCATTTCTCATACTTATCCAATTTTTAACAGTAAAATTTACAATTATGAAAAAAATATTTATTGGGAAGGAAACACCAGTTATTCAAAATGGAAAAATCATTTCCAATAATCTTAAAAAATTACGTCTAACAGTTGATCAGTTAGAAGCAAGATTGCGTGAAAACGGAATTACTTCTATCAGCGATGTTAAAGATGCTTCTTTTGAGGTTACCGGTCAGCTAGGATATGAGCTAATGCAGCATGCTAAGCCTGTAACAATCGGTGATTTAGAAAAAATTCTGGATGAGAAAATACAAAAAATACTCCAACAAGTAACAGTGAACGAAAGTAAACAGTCGCCTAAATGATGATGACGTTGAATTATTTTTCTTGCCTTAGTAATTGAATTAATAAAACGGACCTACCGTTATATCGGTAAGTCCGTATAGTAATGTGACGTAAACTATATCCTTTCCATTAAATAAGCATAAACTTTCCACACTAAGAGCCACATGGCTTCAAGATACTTTTCAACCTCCTTTTCATGAAATCGAGTAAATCATCTACATTTAATTATTTATAGGTAAGCTTATACTTTATTTTTTTGTTTTAGGAATTTTTATGGTTTATTTCAAAAATGATAGCAGGAAGTCGCAAGTAAAAGGATACTTGCGATTTTTTCGTACTTAATGTTTTAAGGTTAATGTAAGGTTTGCATTAAAATAGTGTAAGGTTGGGTCGCTATACTAATTTTATAATAGAAACTACTTATTAAAGGGAGTAATTATAGTATGAGTCCATCCATTACACAAAAGGAAAGAATCATTTCCTTAGATATTATCCGTGGTATTGCCTTGTTTGGGATCTTGTTAATTAATGTAGGGGCCTTTAAAATCCTTACTGATGACGTGGTGATTCCAGATTATAACGGTATAAACGAAATCGTTGCCATATTAACCGATATTCTTGTAGAGAAAAAATTCTTTTCCATTTTTTCTTTTCTATTTGGTGCAGGGTTTTATATTTTTGCCTCGCGTGCTGAAAGCCGTGGTGATAGGCCACGCTGGCGTTTTGCCAGACGTTTATTAGCTCTGTTGTTAATCGGTATTATTCATTTTTTGTTTTTTTGGGGTTCCATTCTAGCAGTATATGCCGTTATTGGCTTCCTTCTGATTCCTTTTTATCGGGCAAAGGTGTCAACGATTAGCAAGTGGCTTGGCGGATTGATTGCGGTCCATATCATATCGCTATTATTGGTAATCTTTGCTCCAAATATGGGGATGTTCTCAAAGGTTTTTACCTTTCTTGGGAATGATAGCATTACGATTTTCATCATGTTTTTATCTGGATTTTTAGCAGCTAAAGCGAATTGGATTCGAAAAATAAGTGATTTGTCCACTCAAATAAGGTTGCTCCAAATTGTTACATTTCCATTGTTTATCGGTTTTTCTATTTGGATCTGGTTCGCATCACAAGGTCATAATCAACATATTCAAGAAATCATTGCTTTAGGTACAATACCGACAACCTATTTGTACTTATCGAGTCTATTTGTAATCTTAGAAAACAAACGCATCGCCAAACTTCTGCAGCCGATTGCCCAGGTTGGGCAAATGGCGTTTACAAATTATTGGGCACAGAGCTTTATCGGGCTGGCCATCATTTCAATCATGGATTTAGAAGTTGTTTCGCCGATCAACATTGTCATCATTTCAATCATCATTTTTGCAATTCAAATCATTTATAGCGTCATCTGGTTTAAATTCTTTAAGATGGGGCCATTAGAAAAAGTATGGCGATTTATGACATATGGCAGGAATGGAGCATCCATTAGGAAGTAATTACGATTGAATGTCTTGTATACAATTAAACAATAATAAGGCAGACAAGATGCGTAATTTAGCGCATTTCGTCTGCTTTTTAAATTGATTCAAATTATGAGAGAGCAAAAAGAGGTGTATGTATGTCTGTATATATCCTACCAATAAAGGTCGCATTCATTATGTTTGGTGTATTGGGTTTTCTGCTTGTCATCCCTTGGTTGGTATATAGCTATAGAAAGTATGGATTTTTTAGCCTTTGGGCTTCCATTGTTGCTTACTCGTTTATTTTCTATATGTTATCAGCTCTATTTCTAGTTCTTTTGCCGCTTCCGTCAACTAGAAATACTTGCGCTTTTCAATCACCAAATACCGTTTATTATTCATTAAAGCCATTCACCTTTATTCGAGATATTTTTAAAGAGACCCCCATTATTTGGTCACAACCGAGATCGTATATTCAGATATTCAATCAAAGTGCCTTTTGGCAGGCGGCATTTAATTTTCTGTTATTACTTCCCTTTGGAGTATATTTAAGATACTTTTTCAAAGAAAAACGATATTGGAAAAGGGCATTCGCTTTAGGATTTGTCCTGTCTCTCTTTTACGAAGTAACGCAGGTTACGGGAATATACGGAATTTATAAATGCCCCTATCGTTTATTTGATGTTGACGATCTAATGTTAAATAGTACAGGTGCACTCTTTGGTTTCCTTATGGCTCCAGTCATACTGGCTTTATTTCCTTCTAGGGAAAAACTATTGGTGAAAGCGGAAAAAATGCAGAAGAGCCATCTAGTATCGCCGTTGTCACAATTACTTGCTGTACTTTTAGATTATATTTTCATTAAATTAACATTTTCTTTCACATTCGGACTACTAACATCCAGTGGATTCGCCGAAATGATGTATATAACAGCGGGCTTTATGGTTGTGTACTTTGTCATACCTCTTCTATGGGGTGGAAAAACAATCGGAACAAGTATAATGCGATTTAAACTTTCGAATTTGAAGGGAAATGCCCCTTCATGGCAGGCCTTGCTAAAAAGAACCGTTGCCTTATATTTACCTTGGCTTTTATCTACGTTATTTAACATTCTCGATCACATGAAATTAGAAATGGAATCTCACTTTTACGTTATCCATGTGTGGGTAACGATGGCTATCTTCACATTTATTAGCATCATGTGGCTGACTTTATCCATTCATGCCGTATTCGTTATGTTAAAAAAAGGAAAGCGCACCTTCTACTTTGACCATGTTGCAGAGATTGTCCCAAGAAAAAAGGAAGCAAATTCTTAAAACAGGATTTGCTTCCTTTTTTAAGGTTTATGTAAGGTTTAGATTAAAACGATGTAAGGTTCAGTCAGTATAATCTGATTTGTAGTCATTCAAGGAGGACTTTTTAATGAAAACAATCTTACATGCGAAAAATATTCAAAAAGTTTATGGTACAAAAGGAAATCAATATAAAGCCTTAGAAGATATTGACTTGGAAATTAAGGAAGGTGAATTTATCGGAATCATGGGACCTTCGGGTGCTGGTAAATCCACATTACTCAATATATTATCTACCATTGATACGCCAACTTCGGGAGAAATTATTATTGCCGAGCAAAATATTGTCACAATGAAAGAAGAGCAATTATCAGACTTCCGCCGCAATAAACTCGGCTTTATTTTTCAAGATTATAACCTGCTTGATACCTTAACAGCAAGGGAAAACATATTGCTGCCGCTGGCATTATCAAAAGTGCCTGCGAAGGAAATAGAAAACCGTGTCGAGAAAATTGCAGATACGTTTGGAATTCGGGACATACTTGATAAATATCCCTATCATATTTCCGGGGGCCAGAAGCAAAGAACAGCTGCTTCCCGTGCGATGGTAACAAATCCAAGCTTAATTTTGGCAGACGAGCCGACAGGTGCATTGGATTCAAAATCTGCTACTGACTTACTAGAAAGCTTAACAGCATTAAATGAGCAGAATCAATCAACCATCATGATGGTCACGCATGATGCTTTTGCGGCAAGCTTCTGTAAACGGATTTTATTTATTAAAGATGGCAGGATCTGCGCCGAAATTCATAAGATGCAGCAAACCCGTCAAGAATTCTTTCAAAAAATATTAGATGTCCTTGCTTCACTTGGGGGTGGACACTAAATGACATTATTCAGCATTGCCAGAAAAAATATTTGGAAGAATTTTACGAACTATTGCTTATATATTGGTTCGATGATTTTTAGTATTGTCATTTACTTTACCTTTGTTTCTTTAAAATACGAGCAAACAATTCAGGAAACAACAGATTCATCCACAAAAATCAGTTCTGTCTTTAATGGTGCATCAGTTGTGTTAATGATTTTTGTAGCTGTGTTTATCTGGTATTCCAATTCGTTTTTTACAAAGAAACGCAAAAAAGAAGTCGGACTGTATTCTTTGCTGGGTGTTCGCAAAAAGCAAATTGGCCGGATGTTATTTTATGAAAATTTTATCATGGGGATTATCGCCTTATTAATTGGGATTATCCTTGGTTCAATATTGTCAAAGTTTTTTGTAACCATGTTGATGAAGGTCATGGGCTATGATGCGATTGGAAATTTTGTTATATCCCCTCAAGCAATCATAAATACTATTATCGTATTCACTCTGATTACGGCGATTACTTCGATTCACGGATATCGCTTAATTTACCGTTTTAAATTAATTGAGTTATTCAAAGCAGAGCAGGAAGGGGAACAAGAACCAAAAGCATCTGTCATCGTCGCGATCATCTCTGTTCTCTTAATTGGAATTGGCTACTGGCTGGCACTGCAGAATTTATTGGAGTCAGATGTATGGAGAAAAATAGGCTTCACGCTAACTCCACTTGTTATCTTAGTCACTGTAATCCTAGGTACGTATTTGTTATTCAATACACTAACGGTTTATCTTTTAAAGCTTTTACGGAACAATAAACGTCATTTTTGGAATGGAATCAATTTAATCAGTACATCCCAGCTTCTCTATCGAATAAAGGGAAATGCACGTACGTTAACGATTATTGCTGTTCTAAGTGCAACTACCTTAACGGCGGTTGGAGCGGTCTATAGTTTCTACTATAACAATAGACATAATGCAGAAATGGCAAATCCTAACAGCATGATGTATATTGCAAAGGATAAAAAGGGATCCAATCAGATATATGAACGAATTTCACAGGACAAAGATCATGAGATTATCTATCACGAGGCCGTCCCAACAATGCTGTTGAATGTTGATATAACAAATCTTCATAGTAAAAATTCGGCGGATGAAGTGGAATATACGATTATCGACAATAAAACCTATAACCAATTAGCGAAATGGCAAAAAAGGGATGACTCCCTGTCACTAAAAGGTAACGAGGCAGCTGCCTTAGATACCGGCTACTTTGAAGGTTTATCACCAAAGTATATAGGATCTACTATCTCGTTAAAAGTGAATGATCTCAGTGAGGATATTACTTTTACGAAATGGAAGAAATTTAATGTCCTCAATCTTCGCACAGCGGGAATAACCGTTGTTGTGAGTGATGAGTTGTTTTCTAAACTAGCAAGTGAAACAAACCTTGTAAACATGGAAGTTTACAAACTGACGAATGAAGAGGATACCAAAATATTATCGAAACAGATTCAATCGATGTTACAAGAGGATGCTGGCTTCTCAAGCTTTTATTCCGATTATTCTCAAGGAATGGAGTCATCAGGTTTACTTATTTTTATGGGCGGCTTTTTAGGACTAGTATTCCTAGCTGCAACAGGAAGCATTATTTACTTTAAACAGCTGACGGAAACTAGCCTAGATAAAGAGCGTTATGTGATTTTACACAAAATTGGTGTGAATAAAAATGAAGTAAAAAAATCCATTGCGAAGCAAATCTTATTTATCTTTGCCTTGCCATTACTAGCAGGTATTGCTCACTCTATCGTAGCTTTAACTGCGTTATCAAATTTATTGCAAACAAACTTGGTCATACCAGTATTCATCTGTATTGGTGTTTATGCTTGTATGTACATCGCCTATTATTTCTTAACCGTAAGAACCTACTACAAAATTGTCATGAAATAGAATAGAAATGGGGAATAAAAATGAAAAAACTACTCATCACTTGCGTAACCATCGTCATTATATTTGTTGGCGCACTAGTCATTTTTCAAAAGGTAAACTTTAATCGGGTAGGAGCCGATGAATATTATACTCAGATTAACGGAAAAGGAAAAGTAATCGAAGATAAAATTAACAACGGCGAAAAAATAATAAGCTATGAATATGAGCTGCCGGCTTTTGATGAGAATGGCCGACAAAAGACAATGACATTTACGGCTCAAAAACAGCTTAGGGAAAATGCTTATTTACTCTTATTTGTAAAGGATAATAAAGGTGTGACATCCTATCAGGAAGTAAAGAAGGATGAGCTTCCTAAAAAGGTAAGTGAAAAGTTAATAAACTAATGTTGTGGGAATCCTTTTAAAAAGGGATTCCTTTTTACTATAATAATATAGAAAACAAGGAGGTAGTAAGCTTGTCTATAAATAAAAAGGTTCTAATCATTGATGATGAAGAAGATATTTTACGGCTGCTCAAAACAGTTTTAATAAAGGAAGGAATAGAGCAGGTCATCACGGCAGCTACTGCTGAAGATGGGTTTATACAATTCCAAAACACTCATCCGGATCTTGTCTTGTTAGATATTATGCTGCCGGATGGAGAAGGCTATGATGTCTGTAAACAAATACGAAATCTATCAAGGATACCGATCTTATTTTTGTCTGCGAAAGCGGAGGAAAGCGATAAAATAGTAGGTTTTGCCATTGGCGGCGATGATTATATTACGAAGCCATTTAGTCCGAAAGAAGTCGCCTATCGGGTGAAGGCTCATTTGCGCCGAGTAGACTACATGCTTCAGACTGAACCTGAGAAAGAGACAAAAATAAAGGCAGGTCCCTTTGAATTAAATGAAGAAAAGGCACAACTGTCAAAGAACGGACAAGTGATTGACTTAAAGCCAAAAGAACTGGGATTAATAAAGGTTTTCCTCCAAAATAAAAATAAGGTGATCAGTAAGGAACAGCTTTACGATACAGTCTGGGGTGAGGAATTCTTCGGGATGGATAACACGGTCATGGTTCATATCCGCAGACTGCGGGAAAAAATCGAAGAGCAGCCTTCTCATCCTCAATATTTGATGACAGTTAAAGGGTTAGGTTATAAGCTGGCCATAGAGGACCTATAAGTATGAAATGGAAGTTGACGGGAAGATATTTACTATCTGTTGTATTGGTTGTCATTCTAGTTATTTTCATGAATCTTTTTCTTGGTATAGCTCTGCTGGTAGCACAATCTACTTTTGATAGCCCGCTATTTCAGGAAAGGGAAACATCTCCGGAACAATTCACGAGAAGGTTCCAAAAAGAAATTATTATAAATAAACATGGTGTAACAATTACCGAAAAAGGACAAAAAGAGTTAGTGAAAAAGAAGGCTTGGATCCAAATTTTAGATGAAAATGGAAAAGAGATTTACAGCTTTGAAGTGCCTGCGACCATTAAGAAAAAATACACGCCATCAGAAATGATTCAAATGTATAAGTACAAAGAAGTCGGTGTAAATACGGTTGTTTATATTGGAGAAAAGAAAAAAAATGGTCTTCAGTTGAGCTATTTGATTGGGATTGAAAATCGCGATTTAAATCGATATATTATTTCCTACAATAATCGAGATATTTTGATCGCAACTAAAATAGGAATGGCTATTTTACTAATAGATATCTTAATAGCGTTATTGATTGGATACCTTTTTAGTAAAAGGCTCACACAGCCATTAAATAAGCTGATTGAAGACATAAAAAAATTAGCCAATCATGAATTCGAACATCATACTGAATCAAGAGGTTTATATAAAAATGTATTCGATCATTTAAATCATTTATCTGACCAATTAAAAGTCGGTGAAAGAGAAAGAAAAAAGCTGGACGCGATGAGGGAGGAATGGATTGCTAACATTTCCCACGATATTAAAACCCCGCTATCCTCGATTCAGGGCTATGCGGAAATGATCAAGGATCCGGATTACGACTTTACCTTGGACGAAATGAGGGAATACGCAGGAATTATCGAAGTGAAGTCACTTTATATCAAGGAAGTAATGGAAGATTTAAATTTAACAACCAGATTAAAGAATAAAGAACTATCGTTAAATAAAAAAGCAGTAAACATTGTTGCTTTTTTGCGCAAGATAGTGATTGATCTATTGAATGATCCGAAATATGCAGACCGCGATATCCAGTTCCATGTAAATCAAGAGACCATAATGGTAGAAATAGATGAAATTCTTTTTCGCAGAGCAATCAACAATTTAATTTATAATGCCATCGTCCATAATGAGCATAATGTGAAAATCATCGTGAGCGTTGAAAAGGACGAATATACAAATATTATGATAAAAGATAATGGAAAGGGAATAAAGAAGGAAGAACTTGACCGGATTTTTGACCGTTACTATCGTGGAACCAACACTGGAGCAGCACATAGAGGATCCGGACTGGGCATGGCCATAGCCAATGACATTATTAAAGTCCACGATGGAAGAATTCTCATTCATAGTGAGGTTGGCTATGGAACAACGATTGACATTCAAATTTGAACGAGGGTGCTTCTTTATACTTAACTAACTCATATGGGAAAAGCCATTCACAAAAGATGAATGGCTTTTTGTATTGGTTAATTAAATAGAACTAATAAAAGGGTTAAAAGGATAGAAACTCCTAAAATGGCCCCCCTACAACGGTATGACGTTTACGTTGCATCACAATGATGGCAATATATTCTCGAATCATTACATTTGGCCAGTTCATTATAAATGATAGTGGTATCAGTTTATAAAGCCTTTTTTATTTTGCCTATTTTTATTAGTTTACTATCAAAAAAAATATAGTTTTGCTGTTCTTTTGAACACAGCTTTAGGCTTATTTTTATTTTTCTAGAAATCAAGCATAAAATTTCCTAAAAAAATAAAGCATAAAGTTTCCAAACGGAAATTTTATGCTTTATGTCACAGTAATATGTTTAACCACCAAAGGTATGTATTTGGTGGAGACGGTGGGACGTGCTTTTCCATGCTTTCGTCATGGCACTGACTATATCTTGAACCTGAAATTTTACTCAGGCCCCTCGGCGTATTATGCGAAACTTAGATTTACCTGAACTGTCCTCAGGCAGGGTTTCACATCCTAGTACTACCAATGAAATTGGCAGCCTATAAGTCGATACACAGCTGTTGGATTGCTCCACATACTGCTCGGGATTGCCTTATTGCCTTTTGGCAACTTAGATTTCCCCGATCAAGCCGAATTTTCACTTATGTGTTACCACATAAGGCGACTAATTACTAATCGAACCCACGTCCAAAAGCATCGTGACTTAAGCTTCTACGAGTGTAGTCGATATATTGGCGCTTCGCAAACTGTTCAGCCTATCGACAGGCTTCTCAGCAGCTAGTCTGGTTGTTCTCTTCCTTCGTCCTCAGACGGCGAACTCCGGCGTAGCCCACTAAGAGTGAGTCCCTGACCCTACCACATGGGCGATGGAGGGAGGAACCGCATTAGACAGTTATTAAGCTGCTAAAGCGAAGTTATTGTTTGTTTTGCCAGTTATAGGCTTTGACGTTTTAACGAGGCCGATCCCCTCGACTCGCAACTCAAGCTCGAACTACCCCTGTCGAATCCGTAGCGTCCCCATATATAATATAAGATATATAAGGTGTACTGGATAGTATAGCTTAAATGCTTGCTGCATATTAAGTTGTGTTTGTGAAACTACCTTACGTTATTTATTATAGCACAAACATGAACCGAATCAACTGTAAATAACAGTTAAATAGCATAATATTTTACACATGTACATTGCGCGCCGCAAAACGATTGCTACATCTTTTGTCGTTCTCTGAAAGCCCGCTCAATATCACGCTTAGCTTCTTTTTGTTTTAAATCCTCACGCTTATCGTAATTCTTTTTACCTTTCGCTAATCCAATTAATACTTTGGCATATCCATTTTTCAAATATATCTTTAATGGGACTAGGGAATAGCCTTGTTCTTTTGTAATACCAAGGAGCTTTACAATCTCTTTTTTATGTAACAATAGCTTTCTAGTTCGTAATGGATCGTGATTATAGCGGTTCCCTTGTTCATATGGACTTATATGCATGTTATGTAAAAAAAGTTCGCCTTTTTCAACCTTAGCATAAGAATCCTTTAAATTGACACGCCCCGCACGGATTGATTTAATTTCAGTACCTTGAAGCACGATTCCCGCTTCATATGTATCTTCAATAAAATAATCATGGTAAGCCTTTTTATTTTGTGCAATCACCTTGCCTGCACCTTTTGGCATAAAATCTCCCCTCCTACATCCAACAAGATATAAATACTATAGCAAATACTAGGTATACCTATCAATTATGAAATGATAACCTGCTAAGTTTCATGTGGGCACAATCAGGTGAAGTGCTCTGCCTTCACCTGATTCGAAACGTTTATATTTTATTTTCTTTTTTTCTTCTTCTTTTTCGTGACGTTTCGATAATAGGGCTGGCCGTCTTTGTTTTTGTGATCTTTTTTAGCATTCCTGTTGCTGCCGCTGCCCTGTTTACCTTGACTTCTGGAGTTGCTTTTTCCACCACTGCTTTGGTCTCTTCCACTGCCTCGGCCTCTTCCACCACTTTGAAAGACTTTAGGGGTCTGTCTTCTTTCGGTTCTTCTTGTCCCCTTCATGCCGACAATTTCAAAGTCGACAATTCGTTCATCTTTATCGACATTGACGACACGAACGGTAATTTCGTCACCGATTCTAAAGATATTGCCGGTGCGCTCACCAATCATCGCGTAGCTAGTTTCATCATAGCGATAATAATCATCTGTTAAATAGCTTACATGGACGAGACCTTCGACGGTATTAGGCAGTTCAACGAAGAAGCCGAAGTTTGTAACGGAGCTAATAATTCCATCAAACTCTTCACCAATCTTATCAAGCATGAACTCTGCCTTTTTCAAATCATCTGTTTCCCGCTCAGCATCAACTGCTCTGCGTTCCATATTAGATGTATGTTCAGCAATGTCCGGAAGTTCTGCACGCCACAGACTCTGCGTTTGTTCATCGATTTTGCCTTCGATTAAATATGTTCTTATTAAACGATGAACGATTAGATCCGGATAACGGCGAATTGGCGATGTAAAGTGGGTATAAAACTCCGCTGATAAACCAAAGTGACCTAAACTTTCCGCATCATACCGGGCCTGTTTCATTGAACGAAGCATCACGGTTGAAATAACCATTTCCTCCGGTGTGCCACGGACTTCCTCTAAAATTTGCTGCAATGCTCTTGGATGAACATCATTTGCCGAACCTTTGACGACGTATCCGAAGTTCGTAATGAATTCAAAGAAGCGACTTAATTTTTCCTCTTTCGGATCTTCATGGACACGATAAATGAACGGAAGATTCATCCAATGGAAATGCTCAGCCACCGTTTCATTGGCAATCAACATAAAATCTTCAATTAAACGTTCACCAGACGAACGTTCTCTGATGATCACATCGGTCGGTTTGCCGTCTTCGTCGACTAAAACCTTTGCTTCTTTAAAATCAAAGTCAATCGCACCGCGCTCGAATCTTTTTTTACGAAGAATTTCTGCAAGCTCATCCATTAAGAGGAACATTGGTACGAGCGGCTTGTATTTTTCAAGTAACTCAGGGTCTTTGTCATCGATTATTTTATTAACATCTGAATACGTCATTCTTTCCGTCGTTTTAATTACACTTTGAAAAATCTCATGGGAAACGACTTCCCCATTTGAGTTGATCTCCATTTCACATGACATTGTCAGACGATCCACTTGCGGATTCAAACTACAGATTCCATTTGAAAGGCGATGTGGAATCATTGGAATCACGCGGTCTACTAAATAAATACTAGTTCCACGGTTAAATGCTTCCTTGTCAATTGCTGAACCCTCTGTCACATAATAAGAAACATCGGCGATATGGACTCCCAATTTATAGTTTCCATTATCAAGTTTTGTAACGGTAACGGCATCATCTAAATCCTTTGCATCAGCTCCGTCAATCGTTACGATCGTCTGATCACGAAGGTCACGGCGATTTGTGAGCTCATCCGGATTAATTTCATCCGGCGTATTATGGGCCTGCTCCATGACATCTGGTGGGAAGTCTCCAGGAAGTTGGTGCTTATGAATAATCGAAAGAATATCAACCCCGGGATCATTTTTATGACCTAGAATTTCGGTGATTTCCCCTTCCGCATTCATCCGGCCTTCTGGGTATTTGATTAATTTCACAACAACCTTATGGCCTTCCACTGCCCCATTTTTTGCTTCTTTTGCAATAAAAATATCACTGCCGATCCGCTTATCGTCCGGAATAACGAAGCCAAAATATTTATTATCGACATAAGTTCCGACGATTTGGGTGACGCCACGCTCGATGACGCGCACAATCGCCCCCTCAGGTCGACCGTCTGCCGGGTGCTTGTCAATCCGGGCTAGAACAATATCACCATGCATCGCACTTCTCATTTCTGAAGGCGGGATAAAAATATCATCTAGTGATTTATCCTCTTGCTCAACAAACGCGAACCCCTTTGAATGGGCAATCACTCGTCCTTTAACCATATTCATTCTTTCCGGCACACCATAGCGGTTGCTTCTTGTACGTACAACAAGACCTTGCTCCTCCATCTGGACGAGCATTTTTACAAATTCTTTAAAATCAGAGGAATCTTCAATCCCAAAAACTTCTTCTAGCTCTTTGATCGTTAAGGGCTTGTAGGATTCCTCGCGCATAAACGAAAGTAAACGTTCGACACGTTCTTCGCTCATTTTTTTCACTCCTTACCAATTGAGGTTATGTATAAACTGAAAAATATCTTCTTCAACTTGAAATCTTTCTTTATCAAGAGTTATCACATGTCCCGATTCTTCATACCATTTTAATTTTTTATCATCTGTTTGAACTTCGTTAAAAATAATATTGGCACTATCCGTATTAATCATATCATCATGACGTGCTTGAACTACGAAAGTTGGCGCATATATTTGATCAACATTGGCCCTCACATCGGCAATTAGTTGCTGTAATGCTTTTAGAGTTGTCATCGGTGTTTTTTCAAACTCTAGCATTTCTGCTTCTATTTGCTCTTCTGTTTTTTCTTCTCTCTTTTTATATTCTCTTGCATAGGCCAAAATCCCTTTATACATAACCTCTTCACTTTTAATATACATGGGGGCGCACATTGGAATGACTGCAGCTATAGGCTCAGTGTAGCCCAATTTCAAGGAAAAAACCCCTCCTAGGGATAGTCCACAGGCTACGATTTTTTCAAAGCCTTTATTTTTCAGAAAATGATAGCCTTCCATGACATCCTGCCACCAATCATCCGGGCCGGTGTGAACCAATTGTTCGGGCGGCACTCCATGACCTTTGTATAAAGGGGCGTGGCTTGTGTAGCCTCTTTTTTGCAGGAAACGGCCAAGCATTCGGACATCCGCTGTATGCCCTGTAAATCCATGAAGCAAGAGCACAGCCATTTCTTTGTTGTCTCCTTCAAATGTGAAGGGTCTTGCTGGAACAATCTTCATATATAAAAAATCTCCTTTTTTCTTATTCTGTGCAAAAATTAAGTATAATATAAGAAAAGCGGAAGTGCCCGTTCAGCGACGAATAAACTGGAGCCCATCGACTTATCGTAGGGAGGTGGGCGAAGTTTACTAGTCGCTGGGTGCTGGAGCTAGACATGTATACGCAAAAAGCAGCAGGCGTCGATCACCTGCTGCTTGGTTAAAGGATTTATCTTCTTAAACTTCGAAGTATGTTACCGCAATTGCCAAAACAAAGAATAGAACTGCTAAAACGATTGTTATTTTTTGTAAAACAGCATCCATACCGCGGGCTTTTTGCTTCCCGAAAAGCTGTTCAGCACCACCAGAAATTGCACCGGACAAGCCTGCGCTCTTACCTGACTGTAATAATACTACTAAAACTAATCCTATGGATACGATAATTAAAAGGGTAACCGCCACTGCATGCATTGTAATTCCTCCTAAATCCTACAACATACGCTCTTTGCAATAATCCTACTTTATCATATATGGATTCGAATAACAAGTTAAAACTGGCATATGGGGACAGGCACCTAAAGAAAGGACTAAGCCCCAATCCGCTTAGTCCCTCTTTGCCATACGATCTAATTCATAAAACTCGTTATTCTTATTTTTTCAAATTATAGAATGCTGATAAGCCACCGTACTTGCTCATGTCGCCAAGTTGGTCTTCGATGCGTAGTAATTGATTGTATTTTGCAACGCGGTCTGTGCGTGATGGTGCGCCTGTTTTGATTTGACCTGCGTTTGTTGCAACGGCGATGTCAGCAATTGTACTGTCTTCTGTTTCACCTGAACGGTGAGAGATTACAGCTGTGTAGCCTGCGCGTTTTGCCATTTCGATTGCATCAAATGTTTCAGTTAATGTACCGATTTGGTTCACTTTAACTAGGATGGAGTTGCCTACGCCTTTTTCAATACCTTGAGAAAGCTTCTTCGTGTTTGTAACGAATAGGTCGTCTCCCACCAATTGGACACGGTCGCCAAGACGTTCTGTTAACATCTTGTGGCCTTCCCAGTCGTTTTCATCTAAGCCATCTTCAATTGAGATGATTGGATATTTATTAACAAGGTTTTCGTAGAAATCAACCATTTCAGCAGATGTTTTGACAACACCTTCGCCGCTTAAATGATATTTGCCGTCTTCTTTGCTGTAAAACTCAGATGATGCAGCATCCATTGCAAGTCGAACTTGCTCGCCTGGCTTGTAGCCTGCTTTTTCGATTGCTTCAATGATGGTTTGAAGCGCTTCTTCGTTTGAACCAAGGTTTGGTGCAAAGCCACCTTCATCCCCTACAGCTGTGTTTAAGCCTTTCGCTTTAAGGACTGCTTTTAGGCTATGGAAAATTTCTGCACCCATGCGTAATGCTTCACGGAAGTTTTCAGCACCAACAGGCATGATCATAAATTCTTGGATGTCCACATTGTTGTCAGCATGAGCACCACCGTTGATGATGTTCATCATTGGTACTGGCAATGTTTTTGCATTAAAGCCTCCAAGGTATGCGTATAATGGGATTTCTAAGAAATCAGCAGCTGCACGAGCTACAGCCATGGATACACCTAGAATCGCGTTTGCACCAAGGTTGCCTTTGTTTTCAGTGCCATCTAATTCGATTAAATAGTTGTCGATTGCCACTTGGTCCGTAACATCAAAGCCAATGATTTCGGAAGCAATTTTTTCATTTACATTTTCAACTGCTTTTAATACACCTTTTCCTAAGTAACGGTCTTTGTCGCCATCGCGTAATTCAACAGCTTCATATTCACCGGTAGAAGCTCCACTTGGAACTAAAGCTCGTCCCATTGCTCCTGATTCTGTATAAACTTCAACTTCAACTGTTGGATTGCCGCGTGAGTCTAGGACTTCGCGAGCATAAACGTCAACGATAATTGGCATTTATATTCTCTCCTTCAAACATTTATTTTTCAAAAAAACAAAGGATCCTCATACTTGGGAACAAGAGAACCGTCCCCATGTTCCTACTTCTTAATCAACGACTTACCTGTCATTTCCTTTGGCTGTTCAACATTTAACAAATCAAGCAATGTTGGTGACAAATCTCCCAAAATGCCATCTTTACGAAGCTCGACGTCTTTCTTCGTTACGATCACTGGCACTGGATTTGTTGTGTGAGCCGTCATTGGGTTTCCTTCAAGGGTAATCACTTCATCAGCGTTACCATGGTCAGCTGTAATAATCGCCATACCATCTTTTTCTAAAATCTTATCGATAATTTTGCCTAAACATTCATCAACCGTTTCAATTGCTTTGACAGTAGGCTCTAGCATACCAGAATGACCAACCATATCCGGGTTCGCGAAGTTCAGAATAATGACATCAAACTTCTCAGCCTCAAGCTCTGCTAAAAGCGCATCCGTTACTTCATATGCACTCATTTCCGGTTTCAAATCATAGGTAGCAACCTTAGGCGAATTAATTAAAATTCGCTCTTCACCAGGGAATTTCTCCTCACGACCGCCGCTAAAGAAGAAGGTTACGTGCGGATATTTCTCTGTTTCTGCAATACGCAGTTGTGTTAAGCCGTTTTGTGAAACAACTTCACCGAAAGTATTATCTAAATTTACTGTTTTGAAAGCGACATAGCCATCAACTGTTTCACTAAAATGGGTTAGGCACACGAAATATAAATCCTTTGGTGCACCATCGCCACGGTCAAATTCACGGAAATCTTCATTTGTAAAAGCACGTGAAATTTGAATCGCTCTGTCCGGTCTAAAATTATAAAAAATAACAGAATCATTGTCTGAAATTTTTGCAACCGGTTCGCCATTGTCTTTTAAAATAACAGATGGTAAAACGAACTCATCATAGATACCGTTTTTATAAGAGTCGTCCACACATTCCATTGCCGTATTGTATGATGGTCCTTCACCATAGACCATCGCATCATACGACTTTTTCACACGATCCCAGCGCTTATCACGGTCCATTGAGTAATAGCGGCCGGAAATAGTTGCAAACTGGCCAACGCCAATTTCCTTCATTTTTTCTTCAGCTTCTTCAATAAAGCCTTTTGCTGTTTGCGGACCAACATCACGCCCATCAAGGAATCCATGAACATAAACCTTTTCTAAGCCCTCTTCTTTTGCCATTTTCAAAAGGGCATACATATGGTTAATGTGGCTATGGACACCACCATCTGATAGAAGGCCAAAAATATGAAGGCTTTTATCATTTTTTTTCGCATGTTTAATCGCTTCGTTGAATGTTTCATTTTTGAAAAACTCGCCATCACGAATGGAAATATTCACACGTGTTAAGCTTTGATACACAATACGGCCGGCACCAATGTTTAAGTGGCCAACCTCAGAGTTCCCCATTTGACCTTCCGGTAAACCGACTGCTTCACCACAAGCGGTAAGTTGGGCATGCGGGAACTCTTTCCAAAGTCGATCGAAATTAGGCTTTTTCGCATGTGCGACGGCATTGCCTTTTGTCTCTTCACGACATCCAAATCCATCTAAAATAATTAATGCATGTGGTTTTTTACCCATTGTTTTTCACTGCCTCCAAAAGCTTTAAGAACGAGTCAGGCTCTAAACTAGCTCCGCCGACAAGGGCCCCATCGATGTTAGGCTGGGCCATATATTCAGCAATATTTTCTGGTTTCACACTTCCACCATACTGGATTCGTACAGAATCAGCTACATCTTTTGAATACATATTTTCTACTACTTGACGAATAAAACCGCAAACCTCACCAGCATCTTGAGCGGATGAAGATTTTCCTGTTCCAATCGCCCAAATTGGTTCATAGGCGATCACAAGTTTTTTAGCTTGATCTGATGATAGACCTGCTAACCCTTTTTCAACCTGGGAGCCGACCACATTATTCGTTGTGCCGGCTTCACGCTGGTCCAAGGTTTCGCCAACACAAACAATTGGTGCAAGCTCATTCTTAAAAGCTGCATGTACTTTTTTATTAACCGTTTCATCGGTTTCTGCAAACATTTCACGGCGCTCGGAATGTCCGATAATGACATAATCGACACCGATGTCTTTAAGGGCAACAGGACTTACTTCTCCTGTAAAAGCGCCCTTTTCTTCGAAATGCATATTTTGCGCACCGATTTTTAAGTCACTTTCTTTTACTTCACTTACTAAACGCTCTAAAAACAGAAATGGTGCACAAACAACCGAATCTATCTTTTGTGGTGAAGGAATGGAACCTTTAACTTGCTCTACAAAGCTTGTTGCTTCTGTTAGAATCTTATGCATTTTCCAGTTGCCTGCAATGATAGGTTTTCTCATGTTGTGAGCCTCCTCCATTAGAAAGACACGACTTGTCGCCAATAATAGCGGAAGTTGATGTCCTTTCTTAATACTATCTACCACAGAACATAAATTCTGATAGTATAAAGTGAAACTAATCGGGGTGCTAGCGACCGTTAACTCTTTTGGTCTTACGGACGGTTGCGCCGGGAAATATTTCCATACCTTATTGTAACGCAAAAGGTCGCGAATTCCCATTAAAAATGTCAGATTCTACTGACCTATTTAATTTACAATACTTATTTATCATTTAGCGCTGCTACGCCTGGTAATTCTTTACCTTCCATGAACTCTAATGATGCACCGCCACCCGTGGAGATGTGATCCATCTTGTCAGCCACATTGAATTTTTCAACAGCTGCTGCAGAGTCTCCACCACCGATGACTGTGTATGTATTTTCAGCTTCAGCTAAAGCATCCGCCACACCTTTTGTGCCATCAGCAAACTTTTCGTATTCGAACACACCCATAGGACCGTTCCAAATAACAAGCTTTGAGCTTTGAATAACATCACGATATTGTTCAATGGTTTTCGGACCAATATCTAGACCTTGCCAATCAGCCGGAATTTGATCAATGTCGACTACCTTTGCTTCCGCATCTGGTGAAAATTCATTGGCTACGACAGAATCAATTGGCATTAAGAACTTAACGCCTTTTTCTTTTGCTTTTTCAATAAATGATTTTGCAAGTTCGATTCTTTCTTCTTCTAAAAGGGACTTTCCGATTTCATAGCCTTGTGCTTTTACAAATGTATAGGCTAGTCCACCACCGATAATGAGGTTATCTACTTTTTCTAGAAGATTATCGATAACGCCGATCTTATCCTTTACTTTTGCACCACCAATAATGGCCGTAAATGGACGTTCAGGATTGGATAAGGCTTTGCCAAGAACCTCAAGCTCCTTTTCCATTAAAAAGCCGGCAACTGCTGGTAGATGGTGAGCAATTCCCTCTGTTGAGGCATGAGCACGGTGGGCAGCACCGAAGGCATCATTCACATAAATGTCGGCTAATGCTGCAAAGACTCGCGCTAGTTCCGGGTCGTTTTTCTCCTCGCCAGGATAAAAGCGAACATTCTCTAGTAGAAGAAGATCGCCATCTTGCATTTGGCCAATTTCCTGCTCCACAGCTGGCCCGAACGCTTCATCGGTCTTTTTTACAGCCTTTCCGATTAATTCACTTAATCTTGTGGCGACCGCACTTAAGCGCATTTCTTCCACCACTTTCCCTTTCGGACGACCTAAGTGGCTTGCGAGAATGACCTTCGCCCCTTGCTCACTTAAATGTTGGATGGTCGGTATAGCAGCCCGTATCCGAGTATCGTCTGTAACCTGCCCATCACTCATTGGAACGTTAAAGTCAACGCGGCAAAATACCTTTTTCCCTTTTACATCGATATCCCGTATCGATTTTTTGTTCATATCGTTTTGCGGCCTCCTTTTCCTTAAAGGGCTATCCGAGACAAAATGACCAACTATTTTGTCTTATAGCCATTTATAAAATTGTTAGAAATACCGAAAAAGAGGGACCACAGACCAATTTTTGAAAAAATTCATCCGTAGAAAAGTTAACACCCTGGACCAACATTTGGGTTTGTTACCTTTTTTCTCCCTCTATTCCTACATTTGATATTATAAACTTTCCTTGAGAACAGTTCACTATTGTTCTTAACAATTTTTTAGAAAAATGGGGACTAGGGTCGGGTCCTCTGTCTCAGAGTGGGACACAGAACCCGACCCCCTGTCTCTTTACAGTCCTTTTTTTGCGATGAAATCGATTAGGTCCACTACGCGGTGGGAATAGCCTGTTTCGTTGTCATACCATGAAACAACTTTGGCCATGTTTCCATCGATCACCATTGTTGATAAGGCATCGATTGTAGATGATGCTGGTGAGCCGTTGTAGTCTCTAGATACTAATGGCAACTCACTATAATATAGAATGCCTTTTAATGGTCCTTCTGCTGCTTCTTGTAATGCTGCATTGATTTCTTCTTTTGTTGTATCTTTTTCTAATTCACATACAAGGTCCACTAATGATACGTTTGGGGTAGGCACGCGCATGGCCATACCGTTTAGCTTTCCTTTTAGCTCTGGAAGAACTAATGCTACTGCTTTTGCGGCACCTGTTGTTGTTGGAATGATGGATTCCGCCGCTGCACGAGCACGACGATAATCCTTGTGCGGCAAATCTAAAATTTGCTGATCATTTGTATAAGAGTGTACTGTCGTCATCATTCCGCGTTTTACACCGAATTTATCATTTAAAACTTTTGCAAATGGTGCTAAGCAGTTTGTTGTACAAGATGCATTTGAAATAACATGATGATTAGCTGGATCATATTTGTCATCATTAACACCCATTACAATCGTAATATCCTCATCAGTTGCCGGTGCTGAAATAATAACCTTCTTTGCGCCAGCCTCTAAATGTTTGGCTGCATCAACACGCTTCGTAAAGCGGCCTGTAGATTCAACAACTACCTCGACACCAAGGTCGCCCCAACCAAGGTTTGCAGGGTCGCGCTCTGCTTTTACAACGATTTCGTGTCCATCTACGATAATGTTGTTGCCGTTTACTTCAACCTTCTTTTCAAACGTTCCATGAACTGAATCATATTGAAGCAGATGGGCAAGCATTTTTGCATCAGTTAAATCATTAATTGCTACAATTTCTACATTCGGGTTATTAATCGCTGCCCGTAACACATTTCGTCCAATTCTACCAAATCCATTAATACCAACTTTCACTGCCATTGTTTTTCCTCCTTATATTCTCTATTCTTCGTTTTTAATTTATAAGTTTAAGGGATTTCTCCCTATTTCTTGTTTTTATTTCAGACGAACTAACTCATTTGCGGCCCCTTCATCTGTTACGAGAATCGTTTTTCGACCTTGACGCTGCTTCACGACAGCGGCTATTGCCTTTGCCTTGGAAGCACCTCCGGCCACAGCAATAATACATGGCACATTCTCCAAATTTTCTAGCTGCAGGCCGATTGTCCTTACTTTATGGACCACATTCCCATCGGCATCAAAGTAGTAGCCGAACGCTTCCCCGACCGCCTGTCCGTCAGAAATTTTTTGAATGGTCTCGGCATCAGTTTTTCGTCGTTTTGCCATTGTTATAGCATCCCCAATACCGTGAACAACCATGCTGCATTGTTGAATCATTTCTAGCGTTTCTTTTATAGCAGGCTCTTCAACCAAAGACGAATACACATCATCACTTACTTGGTCAGGTACATGGAGCAATTTATATTGTCCCATTGTTTTTTCAGCCATTTTAGCGACGATCGTGTTTGCCTGGCTTTGAACATTTTCACCTAAACCACCCCTGGCAGGAAAAAACATAATATTACGCTCATCTACAGTCGGTGTCAGCATCTCCGCAACAGCAGCAACAGTGCTGCCTCCTGTAATGGCAATAATATTATCCGTGGAAAATGCTTTTTTCATCCGACTGGCACAAGCTCTTCCCATTTCCTTTTTGACAAGTTCATTTTCGTCACTGTCACCGGCAACAATGATGACTTCCTCAATGTTTAATATTGCTCTTAATTGCAACTCTAATTCTTCTAATCCGGAAACTTCTTTCATTACGGACTCAAGCGACCTAATTAACTGTCTGCCCTCTGATGTTAAGCTCATTCCAGCGGAAGAGACATTAACCAAACCCTGCTCTTTTAAAAAAAGAATTTCGGCCCGGAGCACCCGCTCTGTCATACCCAAATGAGTAGCTAATATCCGTCTACCAATCGGTTCCATCAAACGAATGTATTTCAAAATTTGATAGCGATGCTGCATAACCTCGAGCAAATCCGGTAATAATTTTTGTTGAATTTTTAAAACAGTATTCATCTTTACTTCCCCTTACAAGATTTTTTTACCAATAATCCGGACCTATTATGTCCCATTTAGACAAATTATGTCCCGCGTGCGGTAAAAAAAATCACTCCTGCTATATTGTTTATTGTAGCAGGAATAATTTCGACGTTCAACAAATATGCTTATATTTCATATTTTGACTGAAGAAAATATCGAACGGCGTCTTCACTAACCATTCCATAATCCACTTCTTCACCATCAACTTCAACTACTGGAATCATAAGTTGATATTTTTCTAGTAATTTATCATCCTGATAGATGTCAATTTCATGGATTACGAGAGGAAATTCATTGGCCAGCTCCAGCAATTTTGTTTTTGCCTTATCACAGAGCGGACAAACCGGTCTCGTATAAAAATTTACCTGTATTGGCTGCTTCATATTAGTGTATGACCCCTTGCGAATAATTGTTAATATCTCTTTCGTTTGGATGAGGCTAAAATACCAAGCTGGTCCCGATATTTCGCAACTGTTCTTCTTGAAATATTATAGCCGTGTTTTTCCTTAAGTATGGCTGCAATTTGCTGATCTGACAATGGTTTCTTTTTATTTTCTCCGTCTACTATCGTCTTCATCGCTTCCTTTACTTCCTTCGAAGACGCATCCTCAAAATCTTCTGTTTGGATCGTTGATGTGAAAAAGTATTTTAATTCAAAGACACCCTTTGATGTTTGAACATATTTTCCATTAACGGCTCGGCTGACTGTTGATTCATGGACATCGATCATCTGTGCAATATCCCTCATCGTCAGCGGTTTTAATTTTGCATCATCTTTTAGGAAAAAATCCCGTTGCCGATCAATAATCGCTTTCATTACCTTTTGCATCGTTTCTAAGCGCTGCTCGAAGGCTCGTTTTAGAAAGTGGACCTGGTCCATTTTTTCACGCAAATACTTGTAGGCCTCATTATCCTTTTGTCCAATAATTGGCTCGTACGAACTATCCACCTTTATCGAAGGCATAAGCCGCTCATTAAAGCTGACCGCTAAATCTTCCTGTTCTTTTTTTATAATCATGTCCGGCACAATATAGTTGGAAACGCCTTCATTAAAGGCACTGGCCGGTCGCGGATCCAACATTTGGATAAAATCAAACACATCTTGAATCTGCTCAATCGCTACATTGAGTTTGGCTCCGATATCTTTCCATTTACGGTCCGCTAACATTTGCAAATGATTGGCAACGACCTCTTCTGCGAGCAAATTCCGTTCAGGCAGGTTTTTTAGTTGAATTAATAAGCATTCTTGGAGATTACGAGCACCAACACCGATCGGCTCACACTCCTGAATTTTACCTAAAAGACTTTCGATCACTGAGGCGGGAACAGTAAAGCGATTGCTGATCTCTTCGATGTTGCCTGTAAAATAGCCTGATTTATCTATCGATAAAATCAAATAATTTATGATTTGTTTTTCTTCTGATCCTATTTTTAATAAACCAATTTGCTTTTGCAAATGGTCATGGATGGTCATACGGGACTCTTGTTGCTCCATTTTTGCAGAAGGCTGTCCGCTTGAAGGGGAGTTCTTTTTCTTTTTCCGGGTTGATTCTACGCGAAATGATTCAACACTTAATAGCGGATTTTCAGTTGCCTGCTCCTGAAGAAATTGATCAAGCTCTGCAGATGAATATTGAAGCAACGAAATAGCTTGCCTAAGTTCGTTTGTCATCACTAGTTTTGTAGTTTGTTGTTGTACAAGACCTTGTTTCATTTCAAATCCCCCTTACAAACATTGTACTACAGTTATTATTATATGGAAACGCTTACTTTTTTGATAAAAACTTATTAGAAAAACACGATATTTGCCCACAATGGCAAATATCGATGTCTTTTCTTATACTATATTCCATAAAAGATCATACTTGCTTATAGTATAAAAAAATGAGGAAAATCTGCGGGTACAGATCTTCCTCATTTAAATTAACGCCCTCGGAGGGAATCGAACCCCCAGCGGAAGAACCGGAATCTTCTGTGTTATCCATTACACCACGAGGGCAAGCACTTAAGTTGATACACACAACGAAGTTTATTATAAGAAAGATTTCGATTTTTTGCAAGTGGTTATTTTGGACCTTGGGTCAGAGGGTTGGGTTCTCTGGCTCAGTTTTGGTGACCTCGGGGTGGGACGCAGGGTCGGGAACTGTGGCACAACGCAGTGGGACCGGGACATAGTTCCCGACCCCATGGTCCATGGTCCACACTATGAATAAATTAAACATTTTCCGCATATGGTTTAAGTACAAGGAAAATGGGCAATCATGAAAAAAGCGCAAGATTACATAACGTCACGTTTGACCTTCATTGACCATGCATGTATATTTAAATTAGAAGTTAATGTTAATTACAGATGAGGAGGAATTTCGATGGATATGCATTTAATCCCAACAGTTATTGAGCAAACAAATCGTGGTGAAAGAGCTTATGATATTTATTCAAGACTTTTAAAAGACAGAATTATTATGTTAGGAACAGCGATTGATGATACAGTTGCGAACTCAATCGTGGCACAGCTTTTATTCTTAGCCGCTGAAGATCCTGATAAAGATATTTCACTATACATAAATAGTCCTGGTGGTTCTATCACAGCGGGTATGGCTATTTATGATACTATGCAATTTATTAAGCCTGATGTTTCAACAATTTGTATTGGTATGGCTGCTTCCATGGGCGCTTTCCTATTGACTGCAGGTGCTCCTGGCAAACGTTTTGCATTGCCTAATAGTGAGATTATGATTCACCAGCCACTAGGCGGAACGCAAGGTCAAGCAACCGATATCGAAATTCATGCAAGACGTATTATTAGAATGCGTGAAAAATTAAATGCAATCATGGCTGAAAGATCCGGCCAGCCAATTGAAGTGATCAACCGTGATACGGAAAGAGATAACTTCATGGATGCTGAACAAGCTCGTGAGTATGGTTTAATCGATAAGGTTATTACAAAGAGCACTGACGAGAAAAAATAAAGAAGTAAAAAACACGACATTAGCCTTTCGAAGGTGATGTCGTGTTTTTTTACTACAACATTAATGATGTTGTTCGTTTTCTATAAATTCGGTAAGCTTAGCTACAGCGTCTTGCTCATCATGTCCTTCTGCTAACAGCTTAACATCTGCACCAGATTCCACTGCTAAGCTCATAAGGCCCATTATACTTTTTGCATTCACTTTTTTTCCTTCTTTTTCTAAAAAAATGTCAGAAGAAAAGCGATTGGCTTCTTGAACAAATAATGCTGCCGGACGGGCTTGAAGGCCAGTTTTCAGCTTAACAGTAACCGTCTTTTCTATCAAAGTGTTCTCCTCCTTGTCATACACAACCCCATTTTATCCTATTGTAACAGAGTGAGCCAGTAAAAATGTTTCATCATTGTTACAAATTATTATCTATATCTTTTCCAAAATTTAAACATCAGTAAAACGCCAGCCTAGCCCCATCTGACAAAAGTTTACCTATAATCATACGTTTAAGAATTGGAAATGGTTTCACCCAATCGTAATTTTTCTGCAATTTCATCAATCTTACGTAAACGGTGATTAATCCCTGATTTACTTATTTGTCCGCCAGATACCATTTCCCCCAGCTCCTTAAGAGTAACATCCTGGTATGTAATTCTTAGCTCAGCGATTTCCCTAAGCTTATCCGGAAGTGTCTCAAGGCCAACGGTATCTTGAATATAACGAATATTTTCCACTTGGCGGATGGCAGCTCCAATCGTTTTGTTTAAGTTCGCTGTTTCACAATTTACAAGGCGATTAACCGAGTTCCGCATATCGCGAACAATTCGGACATCCTCGAAGTGAAGCAACGCTTGATGGGCGCCGATAATATTAAGGAGTTCGCTTATTTTTTCTCCTTCTTTTAAATACGTAATATAGCCTTTCTTACGTTCCAGCGTTTTGGCATTTAATCCAAATGAATTCATTAACTCGCATAAGGAATTATTATGTTCCTCGTATAATGAAAAAATCTCCAAATGGTAGGATGATGTTTCCGGGTTATTAACCGACCCTCCAGCAAGAAAAGCGCCTCTTAAATAAGAACGTTTGCAACACTTTTTCTTTAAAAATACATCAGAGATTGTTCGAATAAAGGTGAACCCTTCTCCCATAATCCCAAGATCCTCGAGAATCTCTTTTGCTTGCTGAACCATCCTAACTATATATACATTATTTTTTTTCAATCTCATTTTTTTTCTTACTAGCAGTTCAACAGAGATATTATACTCTCTTTTTAACAAAGTGTATATTCTTCTTGCAATCGCTGCATTTTCGGTTTGGACATCAACCATGATTTTCCGATTCATAAAAGACATCGAACCATTCATACGAATAAGAGCGGAAAGCTCTGCTTTTGCACAACAATTTTTCATTTCAGTATTTGTTAATTCTTTTTTTGTCTCAGAAGCAAAAGACAAGTCTCCACCCCCTCACTTTTACAATAAAGAATAGATCACCTTTGCGATTTTCTCAGTATCATGGCGGATGACACCATTTTTGATCTGCACCAAATCTTTATTGATAATTTCGAGCCCATAGTTTTCGAGTTTTTCCTTGTCATATTTCACCGGCTGGGCATTTTCAAGTTTATATCGTTGTAAAACCGCTTTCGGCAGTTCGGCATCATTTACAATGATACTATTTAAAAAGGCACATTTTAAATGATCGTACAATGCTTTGACATGGTCACTTGCTGTGTAGCCCATTGTTTCTCCTGCTTGCGTCATGACATTGCATACATACACTTTTTTTGCTTTTGAGTGACAAAGCTGCTGCCCGATTTTCGATACAAGCAAATTCGGTAAAATACTAGTATATAAACTTCCTGGGCCAATAACAACTAAATCAGCGTTATTAATTTCTTCCAATGTTTCAGGGAGTGGTTCCACATCAGATGGCGTAAGGAAAACACGCTTTATTTTCTTATTCGCATTTGGTATTTTCGATTCGCCTGTCACCACGGTCCCATCTTCCAATTCGGCATGAAGAATAATAGCCCGATTGGCTGCAGGCAATACCTTGCCTTTTACATTAAGAACCTTGCTCATTTCACGAATGCCACTCACAAAATCTCCGGTAATGCTCGTCATCGCAGCAAGCAATAAATTGCCTAATGCATGACCTGACAGTTCATTGCCATTTCGAAAGCGGTGCTGAAATAAGCTTTCGATTAGAGGTTCAACCTCTGATAAGGCTGCTAAACAATTGCGAATATCTCCAGGGGGCGGGATCTGGAGTTCACTCCGCAGTCTTCCGGAACTCCCTCCATCATCCGCTACCGTCACAATCGCAGTGATATCAATTGGATACTGCTTTAAGCCGCGAAGAAGCACCGGCAATCCGGTTCCCCCGCCAATCACTACAATTCTAGGCAGTTTTCTCCATTCCATGTATCGTTACCTTTTTCCCTTCCTTTTTTCAATATCGCGATGCCCTCGACCTACAAAATAGCCATTTTCGAAATGCTTCCCGATATATTCTGCAAGCGTCACCGAACGATGCTGTCCACCTGTACAGCCGATTGCAATCACCAACTGACTTTTCCCTTCACGCTTATATTGCGGGAGCATGAAAGTCAGGAGATCAATTAGCTTTTCAAGAAACTTTTGTGTTTCCGGCTGTTTTAATACGTATGAAGAAACTTCTTCATCAAGACCAGTTTTCGGACGCAGTGAATCAATATAATGTGGATTCGGTAAAAAGCGCACATCGAAAACGAGATCCGCATCAATTGGAATGCCATATTTAAAGCCAAACGAAATCACATTCACTGTAAAAACAGGTTGTTTATCCTGCGAAAATCCGTTGATGATTTTTTCCCGCAGCATTCTTGGGGTCAACTCGGAAGTATCAATAATATGTTGGGCTCTGCCTTTTAATTCATCAAGTATTTCTCTTTCAAGCCTAATTCCTTCTAACGGCAGACCGCTTTTTGCTAATGGATGTGACCGTCTCGTTTCCTTATAGCGGCTCACTAAAACTTGATCACTTGCATCTAAAAACAGAATTTGTGGAGTAATCCAGCTTACTTCACTCATACCATCAATCGCGTCTATTAATGTATCAAAAAATTCTCGTCCGCGCATATCCATGACTAAAGCAATTTTATTCATCTTGTTTCCGGACTCTTTTACTAACTCCATTAATTTCGGAAGTAGTGTTGGAGGTAAATTGTCAACGCAGAAAAAACCAAGGTCCTCAAAACTTTGAACAGCGACAGTTTTACCTGCACCACTCATCCCGGTTATTATAACCATTTGCACATCCTGATTTGGTGTAGCCATTTTTTACTTTCCCTTCCTTTACAAAATTCCCCAACACTAATTTGATCATTTTTATCGCATACACTTATATATTAAGATGGATCCAAGCGATATGAAATAAGTTGAAAGTCTGGTGTATACGTGAATGTGCCATACACCATTCCATTTCCATTCATACAATGGTCCAAAATATGATAATCACCAGGTGCCATTGGTAACTGCAGCACGTCTTCGGCCAAATGCCACTTAATGATACCTTCGCTAGATTCATCAAGGTTAACCCCATCATAGTCCTCGGCGAAAAATGTAAACATCATCCACTCTGAAATGACCTGATCGTTTTCTTTAATATTGATTGTAAAAATCCCTTTGACAGTTGGATCTTTTAACTTGACCCCTGTTTCTTCATGATATTCACGGATGACCGATTCCTTTACAGATTCACCTAATTCCATCTTGCCCCCTGGTGCTACCCACCAGCCTCGCCTCGGTTTCTGAAGAAGAAGAATTTTGTCACCCTTCTTTAATACACAATTCGTAATCCGCTGCAATACCATCACCTCTTTTTCCGTTCAAACCTCCACTAGAGGTAAATTTCAGGTAAAATTCCCCTAATGGTCTCCCATGAAGTCATTATACTATTATTATGTAAAGGTAACAATTTTCTTCTTTTTTCCAGTGTTAATATGTTTTTACAAAAAAAAGAGAGGCTGTCTTTATGAAGACAGTCCCTTTTCAATCAAAAATGTATTATTAAATAAAGGGGGGCTTTATTTACAATCATCATACCCCAAAAATATTTCAATCCTATTACAGCAACGTTAATTAGTTGTTAAATTTTTGTAATGTTTTCCTTTTATTAGCCTTTTAATTTTTCTTCTAGCTCTTCGATGTAATGTTGTGCACTTTGGGCAGCGATACTTCCGTCACCTGTTGCCGTAACGATTTGGCGAAGCATTTTTTCTCGAATATCCCCAGCAGCATAGATGCCCGGCACTTTTGTTTCCATCAAATCATTGGTTTCAATATAGCCATTTTCGTTTGTGATTCCAAGGCTCTTGAATGGCTCACTTAGTGGAACTAGACCGACATAAATAAATACGCCGTCTGTTTTATAGTCACGCTGTTCCCCTGTGTTCACATCTTCAATTAGAATGCTAGATACTTTTCCATCTGTACCTTTGATTTCTTTCGGAACGCTATTCCAAATGAATTCCATTTTTTCATTATCAAATGCACGCTTTTGAAGAATCTTTTGGGCACGCAATTCATCACGACGGTGGATTAATGTAACCTTTGAAGCAAAGCGTGTTAAATAAACACCTTCCTCAACAGCGGAGTCACCGCCGCCAATAACAACTAATTCTTTTCCTTTGAAAAAGGCACCGTCACAAACAGCACAATAGGAAACACCGCGTCCGCTTAATTCTTTTTCACCAGGAATGTTAAGGTTACGATGTTGGGCACCTGTTGTAATAATAACTGTTTTTGCTTTATATTGCTTGTTGCCGCAGTCTACGATTTTATATGGATCTTCGACAATGACTTGTTTAATTTCACCATAGGCATATTCTGCGCCGAATTTTTTCGCATGTTCAAACATTTTGGTAGATAAGTCAGGACCAAGGATTGATTCATAGCCCGGATAATTTTCGACATCTTCTGTGTTCGCCATTTGGCCTCCAGGCATGCCGCGCTCAAGCATTAATGTTGATAGATTTGCTCTCGATGTATATACTGCTGCTGTCATTCCTGCAGGACCTGCACCAGCAATGATAACATCCCAAATTTTTTCTTCACTCATTTTTCTTACACTCCTTTATCCAGATACCCTACACCCTATAATCGTTATATATCTATAGTATACAAATTTTTGATTGTCGTCTATTAATATGCTCACCCAACAAGGGGGTTCGGAGTTTTTTTGCTTTTTTCACACTAGATCTGTTACATAATTCATATATTTTCTTAAAGTAGATGTTGAGATCAAATATTTTTCAGCGATTTGCTTTTGTGTAACTTGCTGGTCTTCAGCTCGTAAGCAGCAATATTCAATCGCAGCTGCCCATGCATGGCTATTTTTAAAGCTGATCGGCGAATGCAAGGCATTCAGCAGTATTCTAAACCATAGCATATAAAATTTCTGCTCCAAGCTTTGAGGCCATGTACATTGATCGGAAAGAGCATCAATGACCTCCAGTCCATCGACTAGGCGTGAAGAAGTTTTCAGTTGTTGTTTGTTTGTTAGTTTGTTCAACATTAAATGCGTAAATTCTTTAACAACGTCAGATTCATTATTTGTCAATAAATAGGAGTTTATTTCCTCTAACGATCTGACATTTCCTGATCTTTTTAGTAAAAGCAAAATCAACAGCTTTTTCTCACCGCTGTCTGTTTCCTTAAATTGTTGGATTAAGGAGTGATTGATAGCTTTTCCTTTAGGCTGCGGGGCTTGAACCTTTAACCAAGGCTCTGCACCCTTTTTTTCCGGATTAAGCTTAATAACCTTTTGCCACATTTCATCCGCTAATTGCTTTTTGTTTGTATGGTAAGCTGAAACTGCAAGCCAGTAGTAAAAAGCCCCGTCTCCCTCATAGCCAAACTTTTGCAGCCAGCGCAGCCATTTGAATGCAATTTCGTATTGGCCTAATAAGGCGAACGTAACGCCAAGCTTAGAGCGATGATCCATATCGATCGGGTGTACAACGCGGAGCTGTCTTACGATATGGGCAACCTCTTTTTCACGTCCAAGATAATGGTAATAAACGGCTAAATTGCATAGAGCATGCAGATTGCCTTCACTTTTCTTAAGCACGTCCTGGGCAATTTTAATTGCTTTACTTACATTTCCAAGATAAAATTGGGCAAGCGAAAGATTGTTATGGGCAGACCAAAACTCAGGATACTCCTTAACAATCTTTTGAAGCATCATGCTTGCTTCTTCCAGTTTCCCATTTTCAAGTAGTTCCCGTGCCGCTTCCTGTCTATTAATAAGCTCTTCTTCCTCATCATGGAAGCCATCAAGCTCATTCGTTTCAATGCTTAATAAATCCAGCAAATCCTCTGTATCCTCATAGAATTCGCCATCTGGAGCGAATTCTAGATACTTTTTGGCATACTTTTTTGCTTCTTGAAAAAAACCTAAATAGGCATAATTATTGGCAAGAAATGAATAACATTCATACATTTCTGGTTCAAGCTTTTCAACAATTTCAATAAGGATGTCATTTGATTTTTCAAACTCACCCAATTCAGATAAGACAACAGCAAGCTGACACAAAAATACCGGTTCCTTCGGATCAAATTGGACAGCTCTTTCAAAATATTTTTTTGCTTTATATAAATCACGTCTGCGATAATATTTAATTCCTTTTTTAAAAAAATACTCCCCATCCTGCGAAAACTGCACAAGCTGGCCAATCGGCTGGTTCGTATTGTATTTACGAGTTTCCATAAAACCTCCATTAAGTAAAAAAGTTTACCGACCATAGTATAACACACTTCACACTTGGGCGCTTTATGGAATTAACGACAATTATGGTGAGTGGATAATATATTGAAGTTTTTGGATAATATATGGTCTAATCCAGATAATATGCAGGGCCAAATACGGTTTATGTCACTGTGTAAAAAGCAAAAAAGTATGGTGCATCGTCGTTTTTCCGAGGATGCACCATACTTTTTTCATTTCTTTGAGCTATTATTTTGATTTCTGGCTATGTCTTTCAACAAGTACGTTTAATACTTCATCTAATGGAAGCTTTTGCTCACGTAATAATACTAATACGTGATAAATTAAGTCAGCCACTTCCCATTTTAATTCCTCAGGGTCGCGGTTTTTTGCAGCAATTACCACTTCAGTTGCCTCTTCGCCGACTTTTTTCAGAATTTTATCGACGCCTTTATCAAATAAATAGGTTGTATAGGCACCTTCTGGCATTTCGGCTTCACGCTGGGCGATCACACTTTCAAGCTCGTTAATGATCGCAAAGCGGTCAAAGTTTGAAACAGCGGACTTTCGGCCGCCATCTGGTTCGCCGCTCTGACTGTCAGCTAATAAGGAGCCGCTAAAGCAGCTATATGAACCAGTGTGACAGGCTGGACCTGCGGGTACTACAAGCACAACTAAAGCATCCTGATCGCAATCATATTTGATGTCGATTATTTTTTGTGTGTTGCCTGATGTTTCACCTTTGTGCCAAAGCTCCCCGCGGGAACGGCTCCAAAACCATGTTTCTTTTGTTTCCAATGATTTTTTCAAAGATTCTTCATTCATATAAGCTAGGGTTAGTACCTCTTTACTTATCGCGTCTTGTACGATTGCTGGAATTAACCCTTTTTCATCAAATTTTACTTGTAAAACGTTCATCGAACATTCACTCCTTTTTTGCGGAGATAGTCTTTAACTTCTTTCACTGATGTTTCTTTATAATGAAAAATAGAAGCCGCCAAAGCTGCGTCTGCTTTTCCTTCCACAAAAGCGTCAACAAAGTGGTCCGCATTGCCCGCGCCACCGGATGCAATCACCGGTACGGAAACAGCTTCGCTTACCGCTTTTGTTAAAGCAAGGTCAAAGCCTGACTTTTCTCCATCTTTATCCATACTTGTTAACAGAATTTCTCCTGCTCCACGTTCGACAACCTCTTGTGCCCACGCGATCACTTCATAGTCTGTCGCATTGCGGCCACCATGGGTGTAGACACGCCATGAGCCTAACTCTTCATCATATTTTGCATCAATTGCCACAACGATACATTGGGAGCCAAAAAATTCAGCACCTTCAGTTATTAAATCTGGACGTTTTACCGCTGCGGTATTTAAGGAAACCTTATCTGCGCCGGCACGTAAAATGCGCTTCATGTCCTCTAACGTGTTAATACCACCGCCAACCGTAAACGGAATCGCAAGCTTTGCCGCTACACGTTCCACAACATCAACCATCGTTTCGCGACCTTCATGGGAGGCAGAGATATCAAGGAAAACTAGCTCATCGGCACCTTCCTGGTCATAAAATTCGGCTAATTCAACCGGGTCACCGGCATCTCGAAGCTCGACAAATTGAACGCCTTTTACAACTCGTCCTTCTTTTACATCCAAGCAAGGAATGATCCGTTTAGTAATCATCGGCCGTTCACCTCACTTAATGCTTCTTTTACAGTAAATTGCTTTGTATATAAAGCCTTGCCGACAATTGCACCAGCAACACCACTAGCTTCATATTCTTTGAGATTTACCAAATCTTTTAATTGGCTCACACCACCAGAAGCAATTACCTGTTTGCCAGTTGCCTCTGCCATTTCAACGATCGCTTTTATATTAGGACCTGAAAGCATCCCGTCCGTTGCAATATCAGTAAAAATAAACACTTCCGCCCCAGCATCTGCCAGTGTTTTGCCAAGCTCAGTTGCTTTTACATTCGATGTATTTAACCAACCCTCAGTTGCCACATAGCCATCCTTTGCATCAATGCCGATCGCAATTTTTTCACCATATTTAGCAAGCATCGCTTTTACAAAATCAGGGTCAGAAATTGCTGCACTACCAAGGATGACGCGGCTTACCCCATGTTCAAGGTAAAAAGCAACATCGTCTTCCGAACGGATCCCTCCGCCAATTTGCACTTTTACATTCAGTTTTTTGGCAACTTCAAGCACGTGCTCGTGGTTAACACGCTGTCCCGCTTTTGCTCCGTCAAGATCAACCATATGAATCCACTCTGCACCTTCGTCAGCAAAAACCTTTGCCATCTCGTATGGAGAATCGCCGTAAACCGTTTCTTTATTATAATCACCTTGTAATAGACGCACGCATTTTCCGCCGCGCATGTCAATTGCAGGATAAATCGTAAATGTCATTTTTATTCCATCTCCCCTCTTGTAATGCCTAACGAAAAACGAATGTCAGTGCATTTTTTTAAAATCAAAACTACCTTGTTTCCACAACTCCCGCAAAATTCATGAGAATTGATAAGCCAATCTCACTGCTCTTTTCCGGATGAAACTGGGTTCCGTACACATTGCCTTGACCAACAACCGCCGGGACCTCAACATCATAGCTGCTGCTAGCTAGTACCACATCTTGCTCCTCAGGCACAGCATAATAAGAATGAACAAAATAAACATGGCCTTGTTCAACATTTTGGAGCAACGCTGATTCGGGTTGGTGGAAATTCAGCTTATTCCAGCCCATATGCGGCACTTTATATTTTTCACCTGAGGCTGTTACGCCTGGGAACTTCACAATTTTTCCTTTTAAAAATTGTAAGCCTGTTGTTTGTCCATTTTCTTCACTTTCATCAAATAGGAGCTGCATTCCAAGGCAAATGCCTAAAAGCGGTTTACCCACTGCAACTTCATTTTTTATAAAAGTAGTTAATTCCGTTTCATTTAAAATTGTCATTGCATCACGAAAGGCACCAACACCGGGTAGAATCAAGCCTTTGCATTCATGCAGTTTATTTTTATCGTCAGTTACAATATATTGATAGTTCATTCGTTCAAGCGCTTTGGAGACGCTGTATAAATTCCCCATCCCGTAGTCGATAATCCCAATCATTCTAACAATCCTTTCGTTTATTGCGTTTTCGGGCGGGCCATGGGGGCGGGTTCTGTGTCCCACTGAGCCAGAGGGTCGGGTTCTGTGTCCCACTTGATGAGAGCCCGCACTCAGCAAATAATTGGTAGCATTTTGTAAACTTACAGCATTCCCTTTGTTGAAGGAACACCTTTGACACGAGGATCGATCATCGTTGCTTCATCCAACGCGCGTCCAAATGCTTTAAAGATAGCTTCTATTATATGGTGTGTATTATGTCCGTAATGAACGATGACATGTAAATTCATTCGGGCTTCAAGCGCGAATTTCCAAAGGAATTCATGGACAAGCTCTGTATCAAAGGTGCCGACACGTGCACTCGGTAACTCAGCACGGAATTCAAGATGCGGACGGTTGCTTAGGTCAACCACAACCTGTGCTAGGGCTTCATCCATCGGAACAAACGCATTGCCGTAGCGCTTGATTCCTTTTTTATCACCCAACGCTTCTCTAAGGGCTTGTCCTAAGCAAATGCCGATATCCTCCGTTGTATGGTGATCATCAATTTCAACATCACCAACGGCGTCAATCGTCAAATTAAATTGACCGTGCTTTGTAAAAAGATCAAGCATGTGCGTTAAAAACGGCACACTCGTTTCAAGATTGGATTGCCCTTCACCATCAACAGCAAAGGAAAGCTTAATATCAGTTTCATTCGTTCTTCTTTCAACACTTGCTTCACGTGTCATCTCGGTATCCCTCCAAGTATTGGGTTGTTTATATTTATTTTAGCCTCTGCTCCACCGCACGGGCGTGGGCTTCTAGGCCTTCGAGCCTTGCGAGCGCTGCAATTTTATGACCGTTATCCATTACTGCCTTTTTACTATACGAAATGATCGAAGATTTTTTTACAAAATCATCTACATTTAATGGACTGGAGAACCTCGCTGTCCCGTTTGTTGGTAGCACATGGTTTGGTCCGGCAAAATAGTCGCCAATTGGTTCAGAGCTGTTTTCACCTAAGAAAATTGCACCGGCATGGCGGATTTGTCCGATAATACCTATTGGGTCAACTGTCATTATCTCTAAGTGTTCTGGTGCAAGTTCGTTCACTGCCTCAATCGCCTGCTCCATTGTTTCGGTAACATAAATAGCACCGTAATCGCGAATGGAAGCACTTGCGATTTCAACTCGTGGTAAACTAGCGAGCTGTTTCTCTACTTCTTCAGATACCTTTTCGGCAAGCTCCATTGATGGCGTAACAAGAACGCTTGATGCTCTCCTATCATGCTCAGCTTGTGATAATAAATCTGCCGCGATATAATCCGGATTCCCTACTTCACCATCAGCCAGAACCACAATTTCACTAGGGCCCGCAATCATATCGATATCAACATCGCCGAATACTTCACGCTTCGCTAATGCGACATAAATATTGCCTGGTCCGGTTATTTTATCAACTGCTTTAATCGTATCTGTTCCGTAGGCTAATGCACCGATCGCTTGGGCACCACCAACCTTATAAATCTCACGAACACCACTTTCATTTGCTGCAACTAACACACCTGCAGGCAGCTTGCCATCCTTACCAGGAGGCGACACCATCGCAATCCGCCCAACACCAGCAACCTGTGCAGGAATAACGTTCATCAATACGGATGATGGATAAGCTGCCGTCCCACCAGGAACGTAGACACCAACTGCATCCAACGGTGTTATTTTTTGCCCCAAAATTGTACCATCGGCTTCAGTTGTAATCCATGATTGGCGAACTTGACGGCTATGATAGCTGCGAATATTTTCTGCTGCTTCACGAATATAACCGACAACATCTTCCGGTACTAATTTGTAGGCTTCCTCGATCTCCTCTGCCGTCACTTTTAAAGAATCAAGCCGTATACCATCGAATTTAGCAGTGTAGTCTAGGAGTGCTTGGTCTCCATTCTTTTTTACATTTTCAAGAATCTCAAGAACGGCATTGCGCTGCTGTTCTGTTCCAGAGTCTAGGTCTCGTTTTAATGATAATCCTTCTGTAACACGTTCTATCTTCATATTAGTTCACTCCTTCAAGACATGCTGATAAGCGCTCAACCATATCATCGATAAATTGATCCTTCATCCGGTAGGAGACTGGATTTACAATGAGGCGGGACGTAATATCTTCAATGCGTTCAAGCTCCACCAAGCCATTTTCTTTTAACGTACGGCCTGTAGAAACGATATCGACAATACGTTCTGCCAGTCCGATTAATGGTGCAAGCTCGATGGAGCCGTTCAGCTTAATAATTTCTACCTGCTCCCCTTGTTCACGGAAGTAACGAGAAGCAACAGCTGGATATTTAGTCGCAATCTTCGGTGCCACACTTACGGCCTTTGCGTTTGGCAAGCCGGCAACCGCTAAATAACAAGCACTTATTTTTAAATCCAGTACTTCATATACATCACGGTCTTCCTCAAGCATAACGTCTTTTCCGGCAATTCCGAGGTCGGCCACCCCATGTTCAACGTAAGTCACGACATCCATCGGCTTTGCTAAAATAAACCTTATATTTTCCTCCGGTACATCGATGATTAGTTTCCGGGAATCATCAAATTCCGGAGGAAGCTTATAACCAGCCCGTCTTAAGAGTTCGGCTGCTTCTTCAAAAATACGCCCTTTCGGCATTGCAATTGTTAACATCGTTGAACTAATACTCATTGCCCGCTCTCCTTTCCAGGCTTTCCAATACAATAAGCTACATCTTGGTAGCGGCTTGTAAATAAATCTACATCTTCAATTCCAGCAATATCTTGAAGAACTACTTTTTCCCCATTCTTCCGCTTCGTGCGTGCCATTTCGATTGCTTCCTGTCTGCGCTCATGGCTGAAAATGATAAGTGAAATCGGAGTAGAATCCTGTGTCCCACCTAAAGCTTGGACTAAACGGTCAACGCGAATCGCAAAGCCTGTAGCTGCTGTAGGACGATTAAATTTTTCTAGCAATTGATCATAACGGCCACCACTGCATAAAGAGAATCCTAGATTTTGCGCATAGCCTTCAAACAAAATTCCTGTGTAGTAGCTCATATGGCTGACAATATTTAAATCGATTTTAATATGGTCTGTTACACCATAGCTTTCTAATTGGCTCCACAATTGATCAAGCTCTTCAATAGCCTTTCTAGCGGCACTATTTTCTGTAATTTCACGAGCCTCAGCAATGACACGGTGATCCCCACGGAACTGCAGCAATTGTAATAGCTGTTGTTTGTCAATCGAAGACAGCGGCAATTTTTTCACGTGCTCACGATAGCCAACATAATTTTTTTCATATAAAAAACGGCGAAGAACATTGGCTCGCTCTTCATTTCCGAGAATATCTAAAAATAAGGCATTCACAAAACCAACATGTCCGATCGCCACTGAGAAATTCTCGAGGCCGGCACTTTTCAAGACCTCCACCATTAAAGCAATCACTTCTGCATCAGCGCTAGATGTTTGATCACCGATTAACTCAACACCAACTTGCTCAAACTCAGCCGGACGTCCGCCCTCACGCTGCTGGGCACGGTATACATTGGCATCATAAGCTAAACGTAACGGATAGCCTTCACTTTTCATTCTTGAAGCAGCCACCCTGGCAATCGGTGCTGTCATATCAGGACGAAGCACTAATGTATGACCTTGTTGGTCGAGCAATTTAAAAAGTTGTTGGTTAGAAATCGCTGAAGCCGCGCCAACTGTTTCAAAATACTCTAATGTTGGGGTCTGGATAGATTGGTAGCCCCAAGCTTGAATTTCTTCTAACATTTTATTTCTTGCTTGCTTTTTCGTCTCATAAAGCTCAGGCAATGTATCTCTCATCCCAAGCGGCTTTTCGAACATAAATAGCTTTGACATTTCCCTGACTCACCCTTTATTAAATAATACCGAATCCTTTAGTTCGCTAATGTGCTAATAAATTAAAGTTATCTAGTATATTACAACTAAAATTAAAATGCGTCAAGAATCAAATGCGCCTTGGCGTATTTGCGCCCAGATTTTTAGGCCCACACGATGTGGGTCACAAAGACGTTGCCACAGGTCGTGGCGTTCTTAGTCTTTGATCTTATGCTCGAAAAACTACCTTTAAAAATCCGAGGCATCCGCCGGAGGCTTAACTTTATTCAGTAGTGACTTTCTGATGAATAAGGTTAAAGCAAAGCATCTACCACTAATTTTACCAGAAAATCCAATAAAAATTTCTACTGCTTTCGAAATATTTCAGCAATTAAAATCAGACAAAGCCTCTTTAGGTAGATTCTAATAAAAAAATTGGCTCGGAGTCTACCAAGCCATGACCCCGAGCCGTAAATCATACAATCTATTTAAACTAATTATTTGCTTCCATCTCCCGTGCTTCCATTTCCTCTTTCGTATAAATCACCCGCATCGGATTGCCGCCAACGAAGGCACCAGCTGGCACATCTTTATGAACGAGCGTACCGGCGGACACGATCGCATCATCACCAATGATCACACCTGGCAAAATCGTTGAGTTGGCCCCAATCATGACCCCACTGCCGATCTGTACTTCCCCTAGTCGATACTCTTTAATTAAGTATTCATGAGCAAGAATCGTTGTATTGTAGCCAATGACTGTGTTGTTCCCGACTTTAATTTTTTCAGGAAACATAACATCCAGCATAACCATTAAGGCAAACGATGTACTTTGTCCGACCTCCATATGTAAAAAAGTCCGGTAAAGCCAATTTTTCAACGGCAGAAACGGCGTGTACCGGGCGAGCTGAATGACAACGAAATTTTTGACAACCTTCCAAAAAGGAACGGTTTTGTACACATGCCATAAGGAATTTGCCTCTGTCACACTGAAACGCGTTGTCCTTCTGCTCACCTTTCGAAGCCTCCGAGGATATCGAGTAAATCAGACATGTTTTCAAGCACATAATCAGGATGAAAACTTTCTATATATTCACGGCCCTTTATCGCCCATGCCACACCGGCTGTGAGTGTCCCAGTGTTTTTTCCGCCTTCAATATCATGATTATTATCGCCGACCATAATTGCATTTTCCGGCTTTGAACCAAGCTGCTCCAACGCTTTTAAAAGCGGCTCTGGATCTGGTTTGGCATGGGTGACATCATCTAACGTGATAACGACATCAAAAAACTGATCAAGCTTTGTAAGCTTCAAACCCATCTCAACTGTATATCGCTTTTTCGTTGTCACAATCGCAAGCTTATAGCCTTTTTCATGAAGGGTTTTAATCGTATCATAAACACCATCAAACTCCGTCACTAGTTCATCGTGCCTCTTGTGATTATAATCCCGATAAAACTGTGCCATTTCCTCCGCCTTTGCTGAATCAAGCTTGTTAAAGCTATCCATAAGCGGCGGCCCCATAAACTGGAGAACGTCCTCTTTTTGATATTGACCGGGAAAATAATGCTCAAGTGTATGCATGAAAGAAGAAATAATTAATTCATTTGTATTGATCAATGTTCCATCTAAATCAAATAATAGTGTATCAATTTTCATAAGTTGCTTCCTTTCTACTAGTTACCTCGACCCGTCTCCAAACAATGGAAACAATCATCGTTAGTAAGATAGCTACTGTTAAACGGATGAGCAATAGCGGCCAAATCGGAATTCCAAGTGGTGCAAAAAGTAATGTGTCCTCAATAACGGCATGGCATGATACTAAAAAGAGTAAGGCCAAATACAAATCCTTTTTGGAAACGCCGTCCTCTTTTGCTGCCTGAATCATCACTCCTGCACCATAAGCAAGTCCGAATACAATGCCAGCAGCTAATGTTGTAGATGTATTTTCTTTCATTCCTAATAGTTTTAAAAATGGCGCCATCCAATTTGAAAAACGGTCGATCCATTTAAAATCCTTTAAAAATTGAATCATAATCATCAATGGGATAACGATCATAGCTAATTGCAAAATGCCAAGCGATGCTTTTTCAAGCCCTTGTAATAAAATGGGTCCGAAGCCGCTGACTTGCTCGTTTGCTGTATTGGAAACGAAACCGTATTGAGCGATCTCATTGCCGCCGTGCCAAACAAGATTAATAATAATCCCTGATGCTACGGCAAGAAAAATCCTTACGGCTACCACAACCCAAAGCTTTACACCAACCTTGGCAGCAACCGTTGATTCAATGATCAAGTTGTGGGCGAACGATGTCATAATCGCTAAAATAAACACTTCTTTAACTGTTAACTCCATCGTTAAAATCGCGCCGATGGCCGCATATAAGTTAAGAACGTTCCCCAAAACTAATGGGATGGCCGCATCCCCTGATAATCCTAGTACACCCATAAAAGGTTCAATCAAGTTGACAATCCAAGGTAAAACAGGCGTATATTGCAGCAACGTAACGAGTAATGTAATTGGAAAAATGATTTTACCTAAAATCCAGGTTGTCTTTAAGCCAACCGCCAAACCCTTTTTTATCGTGTTCAATGATGCTCTCCCCTAAAATGCTTAATATGTTTTTCCCTGACGGTTTTCCTGGTCTAAATAGCGTACCTTCGCATAGCCTTTGGAACGGCGATACCACCAAGCCACTACCGCAATAACGATCAAAACGATGGAAATAAACTGCGCCATTCGAAGGCTTTCTGTTAACATTAAACTGTCTGTTCGCAAACCTTCGACAAAGAAACGACCGATGGAATACCAAATCAGATAACTTAAAAAGATTTCTCCACGCTTTAAATTCACTTTTCTTAGTGATATTAAAACGACAAATCCAAGTAAACTCCAAAGCGACTCATATAGAAACGTCGGATGATAGTAGACCCCTTCAATATACATTTGATCGATAATAAATTTCGGCAGATGCAACCCTTCTAAAAACGAACGCGTCACTTCCCCACCATGGGCTTCTTGGTTCATAAAATTTCCCCAACGACCGATCGCTTGAGCAAGGATAATACTTGGCGCCGCAATATCCGCAAGCTGCCAAAATGATAATCCACGCTTTTTAGCAAAAACATAGCCTGTAATGAAGGCACCAATCAAACCACCATGAATGGCCAGACCGCCTTCCCATATTTTTATAATTTCTCCTGGATGCTGTGAATAATAACCCCATTGAAAAATAACATAGTAAGCCCGCGCTGATAATATCGCAATTGGAATGGCATATAATACAATATCCATAAATGTTTCTTTCGGTAACCCTCTTCGGATGCTTTCTCGTTGGGCGATCCATAACCCAATCATTGCACCAACAGCAATGATCACGCCGTACCAGTATATCGTTAATGGTCCTATTGCTAAAAACACACGATCAAGATGCTGGATTTCAGATTCCATTGTTTCACTCCCTTTAATCAAATGCGCCTTGGCGTATTTGCGCCCAGATTTTTTTCGAGCTTGCTCGAAAAACTACCACTGAAAATCTGTGGCATCCGCCGGAGGCATTAACTTTATTCAGTTCTACTGAATAAAGTTAAATATCATCATGTTCCCCTTCTTCAATTACATCGGTTAAACGGTTGGAAAATTGCTCAGCCGCATTAACGCCCATTCGCTTCAACCGGAAATTCATCGCCGCCACCTCTATGATAACAGCTAAGTTCCGTCCAGGGCGTACCGGTACAGTGAGCTTTTGAATATGGGCATCAATTATTTTTATTTTTTCTTCATCTAGACCAAGTCTGTCATAAACCTTTGTTGGGTCCCATAATTCGAGATTAATGACTAAGCTAATTTTTTTATAATTACGAACGGCTCCTGCCCCGAATAAGGTCATTACATTAATAATGCCAAGACCACGGATTTCCAGTAAATGTTTAATCAATTCTGGTGAACTTCCAATTAACGTATCTTGATCCTCTTGACGAATTTCAACACAGTCGTCGGCAATCAAACGATGGCCGCGCTTTACGAGCTCCAACGCCGTTTCACTTTTACCGACACCACTTTTTCCTGTTATCAACACACCTACCCCATAAACATCGACTAATACACCATGAATGGCGGTAGTCGGCGCCAATAGACTTTCAAGGTAATTGGTGAGGTGGCTTGATAAACGCGTTGTTTTATAATGGGAACGAATCACGGGCACATCATTTTCCGTCGCCGCCTCAATAAGCTCAAGCGGAGGCTCCTGACCTCGCGAAATAATGATCCCTGGCGTCATATCAGTACATATTTGCTCCATTCGTTCTCGACGTACTTCTGGATCTAAATCATAAAAAAAGGACAGCTCGGTTCTTCCTAGCAATTGGAGACGCTCAGCGGGGTAAAAATCAAAAAAGCCTGCCAGTTCAATTCCAGGTCGGTACAAATCACTAGTCGTAATCGGACGGTTAATCCCATCTTCCCCACAAATCAGCTCAAATTTAAATTTATCAATAACATCTTTCGTGCGCACTTTTACCATATAAAGCTTCCTCCACAATCCGTTCATACTATTTTTTTATTTTAGCATTTTTTTAGGTAAACACGAAATTTATTGTTGTGTGGGGCGGGAATTTTGCGGAAGAAGTTCGTTTTTTGCGATGGTGGGATGCTTTACCCGGAAATTCAGGGAACTTACCCGGAAATTCGCATTTTATAAAAAAAGACGCCGCTACCCTGGACGGTAGCAACGTTTCACTTTACTTCAGATAGGGGGATCGTGAGGAAAATAGGCTTATAAATCCGCATTTTCCTGACGCTATTCCAGATCGATTCCGTTATCGGTCATCCTTCCTACTAAGCGGCTCAATGACGACCTTTTGAATAAGCAGATTCAAAATTGAGATAAAAATAGCTGCCATAACTGCCGCACCAAATCCATCAATCTCAAAAGCCGAGCCCATGATACTGTCGGCCATCATCAAAGTAATCGCATTGATGACAAAGAGGAAGAGCCCAAATGTTAAAACGGTAACGGGTAGAGTCAACAGAATTAATATCGGCTTCACAATCGCATTCAACACCGAAATGATTAAACTAGTTAGGACGGCGGCACCGACACCTTCAATATAAAAAGAATCAAAGTACCCAGCTACCACGATCAGGACTAAGCTGTTAACAAGTATTTGGGCAAGCCATCTCATCCTTCAATCACGCCATCATCGTATGGAATAACAAAAATTAAAATTAAATAAATAAGCGCAAATGGAAATACTACTGTTCCAATTAAAAGGAGGATAAATAACACACGTAATATTGTTGGATCGATTCCAAAATATTGTCCTAACCCTCCTAGTATGCCCGCTACCTTTTTATTCGAGCGCGACCTATATAACCTTTTACTCATCACCATGCATCCTTTCATTTTTTCAAAATTTGAATTCAGTGCTTATAAATTTTTCACTAAAATCGAACCAGCATTGGAGCTTGCTTCAATATATAGTTTGTCTGTTTTGCCACTGTTGGCGATGAAATTCAACTCTTTTTGAATCACATCTTTTTTCTCATCCAAAATTTCTAAATCTGTCAGTTCGCATTTGAAGCCGCCGATATTGGATTTAATTTTTCCTTTTACCTCAAGATCTGTTGGTAAAAATAAATCGATACTTCCCGTTTTAGTGTTCAAATAAACAATCTTGCTCTTTGAATCTTGCAGTTTACAAATAATATTGCTGCTGAAGCTTTGTAAATCGACTTTTTCAAAAGCACCGTGAACATTGATCGTGCCGTTGATTGTTTCCGCCTCGATTTCTTGTGAAAAGCTGTCTACTATTTTTATATGCCCGTTTGCTGTTTCAAATTCAAAATCTTGTCCTTGTAAACGAGAAAAATCAATATTTCCATTTGCGGTATTTACTTTTAGCTTGTTCGCTTGAAGCCCTTCCCCGGTAACATGTCCATTAAACATTCGAATTTGCATTTCATTGTACACAGCTTTTGGAATGTAAAGCACCGTACTCATTTTAATTTGTTTCGGTTCAACTGAAAATTTCATGCTTTCGCCATCAATGGAGAAGCGGACACTTTTTAAGAAATAGGTTTTGGCGTCATCAAACGAATCAGATTTATAAACCTTCGCATTGCACTCGATCCGAACGTCCCGCTCCTCCCAAGGAATAATTTTAATATTTCCATTTGAAATATCTAAATTGATATTCGATAAATACACATCTTTATGTTGAAAAATATGATTCACTTCCACGGGTGTTCCAAAGTTGAAATCGAGATCAACATCTTTAATCTTTTGCAAAGCACTATCGATAAAATCAGTAAATTTGTCTATAAACGAATGGCGTTTATAACCTTTTTGTTCCCCGCTTGCGCTTGAATAATTTGAATCATAGTTTACGAAAGTGGATGGCTCAAAACTTGTTTCTGGTTCCTGTTTTGTTTGGTTTGCGCCACTTCCATTATTCGGTTCCGGATCCTGCTTCGTTTTTTCCATTGCTTCCATTAATTTAAGAGCTTCCTCTACTGTTATTTTTCCTGACTCTACCATTTGTAAAATTTGTTTGCGTTCTTCATTCATCGTACATTCCTCCATTTAAGTTTGATAAAGTTAAATAAACGTTTAATTAACTAACACTTTAATACCTTTCACAACATTCCAAATTAAAATCCCTAGATTAATCACTCCGATAATTAAAAATGTCATGATGCCGCCAACCGCCAATAATGTTGGTTCTCCCCCTGTGAAAATAAGTGGGAAAAACACGAGCGGAATCGTAATAAATGGGATCAAATGTGATATTAAAGCCTTTTTGGCGTGCATTTTAACTTCTGGGCAGTCTACAATAAAGTAAACGGCAATTGGAAAAATAAAACCCGCAAAGAAAATACTGAAATAACAAAGTGAGGACACCAATCGATTTGTTTCCATTGGAATTTCATCTCCTTTTCGATTCTATAAAATATACGAATTTAAAACTATTTAGTTTCGCCAAATCCTTAAATTATTACAAAATCAGTCTTAAGACGGAGAAGGGTGGATTCTTGGAGAAGAGTAGACATCATTAGCTATCAATATAATAGCAATAAAATAGCATGGCCAAACTTTGTGTAAGTAAGCCATGCTGCGAATTCATTAACAGTATTGGTTAATGGTTAAACTATATTTTTATATTTGCTATTGAAAACGGTGGTTTTATTTCTTCCTGTTGTTTTTGACTCGTAAAGAGCTTCGTCGGCCCTACTAATTATTTCTTCAGGTGCTTGGTCTTCAAACGATACCGACGTTACCCCTAAAGAAATGGTGATCGGTTTTCCCGTTGGGCTTGGCGTTCTTGCCACATCAATCCTTAACTTCTCAGCCACATCAAAGGCAATATTCGCATTTTCACTTTTAGTTAAAATTACAAATTCCTCGCCTCCATAGCGAAAGAAGCAAATTTTACATGGAGTGGCAATACTTTCAATCATTTTTGCCAAGTATTTTAATACTTCGTCCCCGACAAGATGCCCATAGGTGTCGTTGACCTTTTTGAAGTGGTCGATATCAAGAAGGATAAGTGAAAATGGCACTTTTTTTGCAATAAATTCTTTCATAACGGAATCAAATGTTTTTCGATTATATAAGCCTGTCAGTCCATCAATTTGAATTTGTTTATTTAAAAGATTGAAATAATTGTTAATATGATGGTACAGATAGTGAACCTCAAAAATACTAGTATTTATTTTTAAACTTTTAAAAGGAACGAAGCTATTTTCACGCAGGGCATTTTCGGAAAACTTCGCGAGTTTATTTATTGGTCTAGTGATCATACTTCCAAGCACCCAAGCTAAAATAAGAATGACTAATAGCAGCGGCAGGCTTTGGATAATCATGCTTTTAGATAAGCTTTCAAGCGGCTCCTCAATGACTGAAATCGGAGTCTGCGAAATGATTCCCCAACCGGTCTTTTTTTCATAAGCATACCCGGCAAAAAATTGATTCCCTTCCGTGTTCATTACTTTTTCCTGCCCACTTTTACCGCTGATCACTTTCTCGACAATTGGATTTTCCATAACATTGTCATTGATTCGCTTAGCATCCGGATGAAAAATAATTCGCCCTTTCTGATCAACGACATATACGTATGAACCGTTTGCGTATTGATGATCGTTCATCGTATTTTTAATAACATTATCACTTTCCAGATAAATCGTGCCGGCAATCAGCCCTTTGTATTGACCTGCTTCGTCAAAGATGGGCGCTGTCATGAGCAAGATCCGTTGGCCTGATAACGCCTTATATGGTTCAGAAATCAGTGGCTTTTTCAGGGTCAATGAGCGCTGAACAGCTTCAGATTCAACCTTAATATTGGCCTTCACCTCGTAGCCCTTATTAAATTGAATAACAGCAGGGCTTATTAATTGAATCACTCCATTTGAATCGGTAATGAATAAGGAATTGAAATATTTATTATTTGCTGCCCGCCACGCGTCCAAATCAGCTTGATTATAGGTCGACTTACCAAAGGTTTCACCGATTGCAGTTAAATTTTGCTGCATATGCCCGATTAGGTCACCTGTACTTAATGAAAGCTTGCGGGCGTAATTGGAATTGCTTTCTAAATAATTTTCTGTCAAAGATCTTTTTAACGCACTCATCGACGAGTACCAAGCAACAATGGCAGTCAGGATTACCGACATAAGCACTAGAATGCCAATGGCATAGCGAAGCTTTATTTTGTTTCCAAAACCCATACTTTTTTCTACTTCCAATCTATTTAAATCTGATATTGATATTTTTTAAAATAACGAATATCATCATACCAAAATTATACACCTTATCCAACTGTATTTTTATAAATATTTCGAAAATAGGAAAAACTTGTAACTTCTTTAAAAAAACCTGTTGTATGAATTTTAAAAAACACCAGAAAGGTTGGTGGCCTCTCTGATGTTTTTATTAGGTAGACTTTAGTTTTTCGTTACGATTTTGCTTCCAGCATTTGCAGGCGCTCTTCCATTCTTGCCCGGTCCCGCTCAATCACAGGTTTTAAGAACTTTCCTGTATAAGAAGCTTCGACTTCACAAATTTTTTCAGGGGTTCCGGTTGCGACAATCGTGCCCCCCTTGTCCCCGCCTTCAGGACCTAAATCAATTATGAAATCGGCTGTTTTAATGACATCTAAGTTGTGCTCAATGACGAGGACCGTATCGCCATTTTCCACAAGGCGCTGCAGTACCTTCAACAATCTTGCAATATCATCCACATGCAAGCCTGTTGTTGGTTCGTCTAGGATATATAGAGAACGGCCGGTTGAACGGCGGTGAAGCTCTGATGCCAGCTTCACACGCTGGGCTTCCCCACCGGATAAGGTTGTGGCCGGTTGTCCGAGCTTAACATAGCCAAGGCCAACATCGGCGATCGTCTGCAGCTTTCTTTTGATTTTTGGTAGATTTGTAAAAAATTCTAAAGCATCATCCACCGTCATATCTAATACATCTGAAATATTTTTATCCTTATATTTAACCTCTAATGTTTCTCGATTATAGCGTTTTCCGCTACAAACTTCACATGGGACATACACGTCTGGTAAAAAATGCATTTCAATTTTAATGATTCCATCACCACGGCAAGCTTCACAACGTCCACCTTTGACGTTGAAGCTGAATCGGCCCTTTTGATAGCCGCGAATCTTGGCTTCATTTGTTTGCGCGAAGACATCACGAATGTCATCAAAAACTCCTGTGTAGGTTGCCGGGTTTGAGCGCGGCGTGCGGCCAATTGGTGACTGGTCAATATCAATGACTTTATCTAATGCCTCGATGCCTTTCATTTCTTTATGCTCACCCGGTTTAACCTTAGCCCTATTTAATTGGTGGGCTAGTGATTTATAGATAATCTCATTGACAAGGGTACTTTTCCCTGACCCGGAAACACCGGTCACACAAGCGAATGTACCAAGCGGAATTTTTACCGAGACATTTTTCAAGTTGTTTTCTTTTGCTTTTACAACTTCAAGGAAATTTCCGTTCCCTTTGCTGCGTTCGACTGGCAATGGGATGAATTTTTTTCCGGATAGGTATTGTCCTGTAAGGGAGTTTGGATCGGCCATAACTTCCTCCGGCGTCCCCATCGCGGTCACTTCCCCGCCGTGAACACCAGCACCTGGACCGATATCGATTAAATAATCCGCAGCAGCCATCGTGTCCTCGTCATGCTCAACAACGATGAGTGTATTGCCGATATCGCGCATATCCTTTAACGTTTGGATCAGCCTGTTATTATCGCGCTGGTGCAGACCGATGGATGGTTCATCCAAAATATAAAGCACGCCTGTCAACCTTGAACCAATCTGCGTTGCCAACCTAATACGCTGTGCTTCCCCACCTGATAGAGTCCCCGCTGTGCGTGACAGTGTTAAATAATCCAAGCCAACATTAACTAAAAATCCTAGACGTTCGTTGATTTCTCTTAAAACAAGTCTAGCAATATTCATTTCTTTTTCCGAAAGCTGAATCGTTGCGAAAAATTGGTGGGCTTCCTCAACCGAATAATTTGTAATTTCACCAATGTTTTTTCCATCAATTAATACAGCAAGAGATTCTTTTTTCAGACGATGCCCTTTACAAGTCGGACAAGGCTTATGCGCCATGTATTGCTCCATTTGCTCACGGGTCCATTCCGATGAGGTTTCGTGGTAACGGCGCTCCACATTGCGAACGACGCCTTCAAATTCAATTTGTTTTTCCATCGTTTGACCAAAATCCGTTTCATAGCGGAATAGGATTTTTTCTCCATCGCTGCCATAGAGAATTTTATCAAAAAGATGTTTCGGAATATCTTTCACTGGAATTTCCATGTCAATGCCGTAATGCTCACAAACGCTTTTCAGCATCTGCGGGTAGTACTGTGAACTCGTTGGCTCCCAAGGTGCGAGCGCATGCCCAAGCAAAGTCTTATCCCAGTGCGGAATGACTGCATCGAGGTCAACCTCAAGCTTCATTCCTAAACCGTCACAGCTTGGGCAGGCCCCAAATGGGTTGTTAAATGAAAACATTCTTGGCTCAAGCTCGCCAATCGAAAAGCCGCATTCAGGACAGGCATAATGCTCGCTGAATTGGAGTTCTTCCTGGTCAATCACATCGACGATAACGTAGCCATCCCCAAGCTTTAACGCTGCTTCGATCGAATCAGCTAAACGTGAAGTGATGCCTTCCTTCACAACAACACGGTCGATAACCACTTCAATCGAATGCTTTTTATTTTTTTCAAGCTTGATTTCATCGCTGACTTCCATCATTTCTCCGTCTACACGGACACGTACATAGCCTTGTTTTTTGATATTTTCAAATATCTTTACATGCTCGCCTTTTTTCCCTCTGACAAGCGGTGCCAGGATTTGCAGCTTCGTCCGTTCAGGAAACTCAAGAACACGGTCAACCATTTGCTGAATCGTTTGTGATTGAATTTCGATGCCATGGTTTGGACAAACCGGATGGCCAACCCGGGCATACATTAAACGTATATAATCATAGATTTCCGTAACCGTTCCGACGGTTGAACGCGGGTTATTACTCGTTGTTTTTTGATCAATCGAAATCGCCGGTGATAATCCTTCAATGGTATCCACATCCGGCTTATCCATCTGCCCTAAAAATTGGCGGGCATAGGCAGATAAGGATTCAACATAACGGCGCTGGCCTTCCGCATAAATCGTATCAAAGGCCAACGACGATTTCCCCGAGCCCGACAACCCTGTTAGGACAACAAGTTTATCACGCGGAATGGTGATATCAATATTTTTCAAATTATGTGTACGGGCACCTTTTATTACTATATTTTCAACTGCCATGGGGTAGGGCTCCTTTCTTTCAATTAAAACTGACTAAACTGCATTACCTCTCAGCCTTCAATTCCAACAATAAATCACGAAGCTCGGCAGCACGTTCGAAATCGAGTGCTTTTGCCGCTTCCTTCATTTCTTTTTCAACATTCATAATTAACTTTTCACGTTCCTGCTTGGACAGCTTAGCTTTTGGTTTTTCAGCCACATATGTTTCCTGCTCTTCAGCAGCCATTGTGGCACGGATGACATCACGGATTTCTTTTTGAATCGTTCTTGGTGTAATGCCATGCTTTTCATTAAATTCTTCTTGAATGGTTCGGCGCCGTTTTGTTTCATCCAGCGCAATTCGCATTGAGTTTGTTATTTTATCAGCATACATAATTACGTGCCCATTGGCATTACGTGCCGCCCGGCCGATTGTCTGAATTAATGAACGTTCGGAGCGCAGGAAGCCTTCTTTGTCCGCATCTAAAATGGCAACGAGCGAAACCTCTGGTATATCGAGCCCTTCCCGAAGTAGGTTGATGCCGATTAACACATCATATTTTCCAAGACGGAGATCCCGAATAATCTCAATTCGTTCCAGCGTTTTAATTTCAGAATGCAGATAAGCAACTTTAATGCCAATGTCTTTTAAATAATCCGTTAAATCTTCGGACATTTTTTTCGTTAACGTCGTCACAAGGACGCGCTCATTTTTTTCAACCCTTGCATTGATTTCTCCAATTAAATCATCAATTTGACCTTCGATTGGACGGACATCAATTTCTGGATCAAGAAGTCCGGTTGGGCGAATGATTTGTTGGATCACCTCTGGCGTATGCTCTTGCTCATATGGGCCAGGAGTTGCTGATACAAATATGGCTTGGTGCAGCGCTTTTTCAAATTCATCGAACATTAATGGACGGTTGTCCAAGGCGGTTGGCAGACGGAAGCCGTGGTCGACCAACACTTGTTTACGTGCCCTGTCACCGTTGTACATGCCACGAACCTGCGGAAGGGTAACATGTGATTCATCCACGATGAGTAGGAAGTCCTTTGGAAAATAATCAAACAATGTATATGGAGTTGATCCCGGAGGCCTTAACGTTAAGTGCAGCGAGTAGTTCTCGATTCCTGAACAAAAACCCATTTCCCTCATCATTTCGAGGTCATAACGGGTGCGCTGCTCCAACCTTTGAGCCTCCAGAAGTTTATTATTTTCACGAAGCTCCGTTAATCTTTCTTCAAGTTCTGCTTCAATTCTCTCAATCGCAATTTTCATTTTTTCCTCACGTGTAACGAAGTGGGAAGCCGGGAAAATCGCAACATGCTCACGGTCACCGAGAATTTCGCCAGTAAGCGCATCAACTTCACGAATACGGTCAATTTCGTCACCAAAAAACTCCACACGAATACAGTGCTCATCCCGTGATGCCGGAAAAATCTCAACAACATCACCACGAACACGGAATGTCCCGCGCTGGAAATTAATATCATTTCTTGAGTATTGCACATCAACCAAGTCGCGAAGTAGCTGATCCCGTTCTTTTTCCATTCCTACCCTGAGCGAAACAACTAAGTCACGATATTCTTCCGGCGAACCCAAGCCGTAAATACACGAAACACTAGCCACGATAATGACATCATTCCGTTCAAAAAGTGAAGATGTTGCCGAGTGGCGCAGCTTATCAATCTCATCATTGATGCTGGCATCCTTTTCGATATAGGTATCGGTGTGTGGTACATATGCTTCAGGCTGGAAGTAATCGTAGTAACTCACAAAATACTCAACAGCATTGTTTGGGAAAAATTCCTTAAACTCACTGTAGAGCTGACCCGCTAATGTTTTATTGTGAGCCAGGATTAGCGTTGGTTTGTTGATTTCCTTGATAACATTCGAAACCGTAAATGTTTTTCCAGTTCCCGTTGCACCAAGCAAGGTTTGATACTTTTTCCCCTGTCTAACACCTTCTACCAACTTCGCAATCGCTTGCGGCTGATCTCCTTCTGGCTTATATTTCGACTTGAGATCAAATACATTATTTTGCACTGGTAAATTACCTCCGTTCAAGCATGAGATTTATATATCGGTATTGTTCCGTAGTTTGCTATGTATATATCCCGTTCGTCTACTAATTTGTGTACTTATTGTAACATACGTGTATATGAAATATCCAATTTTAACGAACGAATATTCGTTGATTTTAGTAATTCATTCCTGAGTTTTGAAGTTTATCCACGTATTGCGGCAGTTTATTCGATGAAATGAACCCTATTGCTGCTCATCTAACAATATTTCCAATATTAAGGATAAACAAGGCGCTTTGCACACACCGCCACAGACAAAAATAAAAGCATGGGGCAATTGCGTTACTCCATGCTTAGCGATCGTATTTTCTTTTATTGGTGTTTTTTAATTTTTTCATCATTCTGGCTGAAACGAGAAAGCCGGCGATGACGGAAACGATCCAAGTGGCTGTGACAAACGATGGCTCTCCATATCCTTTAAAAATAGCAAATATAATTCCAATAGTTAATAGGGTGCTAATGTAATGATTAAAGGTGACTCTTGTTAAGAAAATAATCATTAAAAAGGGTGCCAGTACAGCAAGTATAACTTTTGTCATGTAGGTAAAGATCCCCTTCCAGGTCATTCGAAACTAACAAAATGCAATAGCAGGTGTAGTCTCAATTTTCAAATTATCATAATAATTCTCGAATAACAAGTTTGATTACCTTTTCCATTAACAATAGTTGCCTCCCCGTTACCACTCTAGGAAATATATTTAATTATATTAGTAGCAGGTAAGGGCTTGTCAAAATAGAAGCCTTGCACTTCATCACAATGATTTGATTTTAAAAAATTATATTGTTCGATTGTTTCCACACCTTCCGCAACCACTGTCATCTCCAAATTATGAGCCAATTGAATCATCGCTTTTACAATCGTTTGATCGTCTTTATTTGCTAACATGTCTTGTAAAAAAGACCGGTCAATTTTCAAGCGATCCAATGGTAACAGTTTCAAATAACTTAACGAAGAATAATGGACCCCAAAGTCATCCATTGAAATCTGAACACCAATCGATTTTAGCCTCTTAATATTTTTCAAAGCAATTTCAGGGTCGTCCATGATTACTCTTTCCGTGAGTTCAATTTCCAGATAGGAAGGGTCAATACCTGTTTCCTTTAAAATGGACCTTACAATATTCAAAAAATTTTTTTGCTGAAACTGCAGCATCGATAGGTTTACGGCAATTTTTACAGGCTTCAATCCTTGGGCTTGCCATTCTTTTAATTGAAGACAGGCTTGATATAACACCCACTGATCAATATGAACAATCATTCCTGTTTCTTCAGCTAATGGAATAAAGCAGTTGGGTGAAATCATCCCATGCTTTGGATGGTCCCATCTAATTAACGCCTCAAATCCATTTACCTTTTCAGTTTTACACGAGAATTTCGGCTGATAATATAATAAAAGCTCATCATTTTCAATTGCTTTTCGCAAATCACTGGCAAGAATCAATCTCTCTATCGACTTTTTCATATAACTCTTTTGAAAAAATTTATAAGTATTCTTGCCTTCCTGCTTTGCATGATACATCGCTGAATCGGCATATTTTATAAGAGTGTCGCCATCATCCCCATCATTCGGATACAGGCTAATCCCAACACTCGTTGTAATAAACAATTCAAACCCATGAAGTGTAAACGGTTTCGAAAAACTATCCATGATTCGATTCATAATGCTGATACATTCGAACTTATTTTGTAAATTATAAAGGATGATCGCAAATTCATCGCCGCCATACCGAGTCACGACTCCTTTATTTTGTAGCCTTTCCCTCAAACGGTTGGCTGCAGCGATCAACAACTCATCGCCTACACTATGTCCTAGCGTATCATTAATATCTTTAAAGTGATCTAAATCTAAAAAAATCACTGCACATAGTTTATCCTTACCGTCAGTCCTTTGAATCACTTGATTCAATTCATAATAAAAATATTTCCGATTCGGAAGTTTTGTTAAATCATCATGATACGCTTGGAATTTTAGTTTTTCCTCAAGCTTTTTCCGTTCCGTAATATCGATAAAAATAGAGACGTAATTTTTTATTTTACCATTGTTATTTTTTATCGCCTTGATCGTGATTTCTTCGAGAAAGAGTTCTCCATCCTTTCTTTTATTCCAGATCTCACCTCTCCAAAAACCTTTTTTGTTGAGACTACGCCACATTTCCTTGTAAAAATGTTTTTCATGGATCCCCGAACTTAGGATGCTAGGATTTTTACCGATCACATCATCCTCGCTATATCCCGTTAATTCGGTAAAGGCTGGATTAATTAATTGTATTTTATTTCTTGCATCCGTCACGCTTATGGCATAAATCATATTTTCATATACATCAACCAATAATTCTTTTTTAAGCTCGATAGTAGTTTCCTTATTTAACATGTTACCCACCCCTTTGCAGTAGAGTACACTTAAGACCAAACTTCTTTTTATACTTTTTCTATAAAAATATTCTTTTTCCTTTAATTTTGTGTAATTTTCCACTTTACAGCACGGCCATATTGTTTTGGAGCCACGGGGTCTGACTCACTAGCCCAAAACTATCTGGCCCCCAAAAAAAGGCATTTTTCCTCGTAAATATATCCATACATTCCTTGCTTGTCAGAATAAACTGTTAGGGAAATTAGACAAGGAGATGATATTTTGTGGTAAGAAAAGAATATGATGACTTAGGAAATCAGAATTTCGTAAGTGTATCAAATAGGAATGACAATTTTGATCTAAATGATGAGTTCAATGATGAATTTGAATTAGGTTCCGAGGTGCAAAATCAAATGATGGGTAGGAGTGGTAAAAATCCTATGACTGCCCGAAATGCAAATAGAGGTTTCAGTACATCCACCTGCCAACAACTTGCAAATATTATCGGAGGCGAGGTTATTACATCTACCCCAGTCTGTTTAGTTCAGCGACTCCGAAATATCAATGCTACAATTTTAGGTCGCCGAACACGCTCCCCACTTGCACTTCCATTTGCACTCTCCTTTGAAAATAATCGAAATGGCAGAACTCTAAATCTTGGTGAAACGGTTATCCTTCAAAAAGAAATTAACCCCTTTTTATCAGCATTGCGTAGCAGAGGTATTATAGTAACGGCCGTCCATAACCACTGGCTTTTCGATGAACCACGTTTAATGTATATGCATTGGGAAAATGTTGGGGACCCGTTTGTTTTTGCTAGAGAAAGTTTTGCAGCAGCAAGGGAAGCTGGACTTTTTAATTAATATCCAATAATATGCAAAAAAACAGGCTAATAGACTCGGTTTTTCGCTTATACGAATAATAGTGAGCGGAATACATTGAATTAAACCATTAAGAAAGGGGGGATAATTATGGATTCAAAAGAATACGATAGCACTGGAAATCAAAGCTTTTTCCGTTCCTCAAAAAGGCAGAGAAATAATCAAAGAAATACTCAAAGAAATAATCAAATAAATGATCAAAGAAATGATCAAAGAAATGATCAAAATGTAGATGTAGACGTTGAATTTGAGAATGATAACGAATTTAGGAATACTACTGATTTTCGAAATCGTTCTAATTCAACTGCAGATTCTGAAGCAGATGTTAGAAATACAGACAAAAACACAAATATCGCACGAGTCATGAATTCCGGAAATTCCACGGTAAATGTTACCTTAAATAGCAAAAGCAAAGCTAGGGTAAGAACAGATCAAGAAGCTGATCAAGATAATGATCAAGACCAACAGTTCGAAATTGATATAAAACCAAAATAAAGATAGTGGGATTTCTCCCACTATCTCTTTAAAAGGTATGAATAGAGTTTAAAAGGAAAGATGTTTTTATGCAAGAAGAATCTATGAATATAAATTTAGAGTCAGATGAACAAAAAGTGATTCATATCCGCAATTCGAACTCAACTGAAGTAGGTCAAAGCGGTAATTCCGATGTAGATTTAAAAATAGATGTGCATGTTGATACTACGGCCATTGGGTACGCGATTTTATGCTCCCTTCTAGCAACAAAACAAATGGACAATGATGAATTTAATAAGGCTGTTCGTAAGTTAGAGGAAATGACACGTAAAACCTTTTTCGGAAAAGATGTAAACGATCCATCCAATGTAAAGCTTTTTAATAAAAAAACAATATAGAGAATCAGTACATTATGGGGCCATTATGTACTGGTTCTCTTTTTAAGTAAACATCGTACCTTTTGGTATTTTTCATAATCATCCAGAAAAAATGAGAGGATGATATTCAGTTTATTCCAATCTAGAAAGCGGCTTGTACTTTAGATATTGAACCCATAAGCATTACTTTTTTAGTCATATTAATTAAAATTCTGAATCCTCTGCATTTGAAAAAAAGGAAGCACCCAACATCAGTGCTTCCAAGAGGTGTCAAGTGGAGGAATGTGGATTTTTAAGCAGGACTTAATAACCCCCGTGAACAAAAGCTGTTCCAACAATTATCAATAAAATGAAAAGCACCACAATTAATGCAAAATTGGTGCCCATTCCGCCGCCATAAGATTGACCCATAAGTATCACCACCTTTGTAGAAGTTACTATAGTTTATGAATAACTCGTCTTATTCGAAATGGACAAGTGTGGAAATTATTTTAGACATTAAGATCATTTTAAATTAATAGAAAGTAACCAGCGCCTTCTTCCATTAGTCAAATATGGAATTTTAATACCTATCAAGTGTTTGTCCATGTCAATCCAATTTAGTAAACATAGATTATGATTAAGGATCGCTTTTGCGGTTTCCTGATAATCCATAGGAGGTGAACGCCTACTTCTAACTGATATTACATTTTAGGAAGGAGGGGTGAAATGCATAATTTAGTTATGAGACATAGAGGCCAAGCTGTTGAGGTCATAGAGCGTAATGGAAGAGTTCATAGAGGAATCATTGAAGGAGTGGATCCACGGGGAGGAATGTTTATTCGTTCAGGTTTTCGAAGAAGATTTATTCCCTTCTTTTTAATTGCTGCAATTTTCCTTTTAAGCCGGAGACGACGCATTTTCTAAGGATGGCATAACAGCTGCATTCAAATTGTTTTGTCAATTCAAAAAGCCAATGCTGCCTATGAGGCAAATTGCATTGGCTTTCCTTAGTTCATAATGAACTACTCGCTTATTTAGTACTAAACGGACACCCGAATTAGAAAAACCATTCGGGATAATTATGAAAAATCACACCTGTTATTTTTCATAATTATCCGGAATGACTTGTTGCTCTAACGGCGTTTTCAAAGCATCTTTTTTCATAATTCTCCGGAATGAATTAACCCAGATGTAAAATTTAAGTCGTTTTTTCATAATTGTCCGGAAAAAATTCCTTTCATAAAAAATCGTTTGGCAACTTCAAGTTATAAGGCGTTATTGTACATTGAGATTACTATTTAAATTCCACAGTATATTCTTGAATGAATAACTCCGGTTCAAGTTTAAACATTTTTAACAATCCCGCAGCAGTATTTAAATCATAATTCGACTGTGCTACTTGGCTTGCAAATTCTCTTAATCGACCTCGCAACAGTTCTAGCTTCTGAGTATTTATTATTCTGATACGAGAATCAGGACTTGCTGCGTGTTCAAATTTGGTGTTAGGATGAATCATAATAGGTGTAAATGAATTAATGGCTGGATATGTTTCCTCAAACCAAACAATTGAGCCGTTAAGCTGATTACAATAATCTTTACAGATGGTACTAGAAGTAGCTTCATTTTTACATTCTATAACAAAACAAATGTTATCTATACTTGCCCATAAATTATCTGGACCTTTCCTATATTCGTTTTCTGGTCTTTGAGAGATAAAACCTAAATGTTCCCCTAAATCCTTTATTGCTTGTTCAAAAACATTAGCAGAAAATTCCTCAAAATGAAGTTTATCAATCAAAGCATTAAAGCTTAATAAATATTCATTTGTATCACTATAATGATCAATATTAAATTGACAAAGTTTGTTAACTTGCGGTATATTGTCAAACTGCATTTTCTGATATACTATGCCATTTACTGGGTGAAGCAATTGACTATTATTCTTTTTCGCAGACATTAAAGTCTGTTGTGCAGAAACTTGATTTATAAAGTTTTCATATTTAGCATATTTATACTTTAAAAATCCTTTAAGGTTGCTATTGGATGTAGAATTGATAAGTTTTTGAATTTTCTCCATCGCACCTTTGTAATCCCTATTCTTAGCATCATTAAAAGCTTCTCTTTGTTTTACAATAACTTCATTGAATGAATTTTTGGTGTTATATTTTAATTTCAAAATTGTAGCCTTACTTAATTTTACCCATTCTGGATTTCTATTTAAACAATTTGAAATTGCACTATCAATTTCCTTAATTGTAGCTCCTTTTAGTTGTCTGTCTAAGCTCTTGGATAAATTGAGTTGCATTTGAGTTGCTTCAGTAAACATCTCTTTTGCTTCATTTGAATAGAGGAATTGCACCAAAGAATTGCCCATTAAAAACACAACACAGTAATCTTCTTTTGATCTAATTCCTCGCCCCATTCCTTGCTCTATTCTTTGAATAGTGTCCTTTAAAACCTCCCTACTTCCTCTTAAAGCAATTTGTTCGTATTTCTCAAACTCACTTCTAACATCAGGCATTCCATCAATGACCAAAACCTCACATGCTGATTTTGGTAAATCAATCCCATCATATTTGTTAATTAACACAACAAGGCCAACGTGTTGATTTTTTAACTTTTCTATGGTACTTATCATGTCTGTTTGATTTGAGACTATAAAATCTGCAACGTCTTTCCAACATTTGGACCTATTTGAAGATGGAACTAATACCACGACATTAATCTTAGTAGAAAGATACTTATAGTATTGTTTTAATTCATCTTCTGTTATATTTGGATTCAATTCTTGCGGTATTACAATCATTCTTTCCCCGATATCATTTGCATTTCCCGGTGTTATGCAATTTTCAATTTGATTCTTATCTATATCAAAATGGGATACTAATATTGAGTCATCTTCTATTGTAGCGCTCATAAATATTCTGTGTGGACATTCATTAAAACTAGGAATTATATCAATAGGTAGAAAATCTAAATTAATTATTAATTCTTCCCCTGTGATAATACATTCAGCAAGTTCCAAATTATCTTTCAATAATGGCCAGTTAAAAAATAAGCTTTTGTTTGCCTCACTATTATCATTACGTTTTTCATGAAGTATACTTATAACTTTTGAATAATTATTATTCCACTCCCAAAATGGAATTAACTGCTGAGAGTTCTTGTCACCATCTTTAATCTCAAGATATCTACTTTCAGATTGCTCTTTTATGCAATCACTAAATATAGTTAAAAATTTATCATAAATATCATTTGTTCTTGGTATATTAATAGAAAATTGAGACTTTGCAACTTTCATACAAGCATGTGCATCGTCTATCACCATACAACCAATAGGCTTTTTAATTTCGCCAATCCCAAAAACAGTTCTGCCATTTATAATTTTGTGCATGTTTGTCACTAAAATACTCTCTCCATTTAAAAATTCGTTAGCAGTACTGTCTTTTGTTATACTAATCCCTAGTTCAATAGCTTCCTTAATAATTTGTTCAATCAAATAGTTATCCGGAACTATATATATTGCTGGGCCTTTTCCTTCATTTAAGTACGATTGCAAGATAAGTAATCCAACAACAGTTTTCCCACTACCCGTATTCATTTTAATTACAGTATTTGGATTATCTCTATATTCTTCATTAAACCACGTATCGAGTACCCTTTGTTGAGCTGGTCTTAGTAATTCTTCATATTTTTCATGCTTTTCGGGTAGCAAATCGAAAATTTCAATTGGATTAACAACTTCACTACTTAGGGTATCTTCTAATAGTTTATTAAAATCTAACATAATTGAAACCTCCTAAAATCAGTTGGAATATCTTTTTCTTTTATAAACCATAAATTCCCACTTGTTCTAGTACAAGCTACATAAAATTTACATAGAGTTTGAGGTGCTAACTCACTTAATTCATTCTTATCGAATTTTTTATAGGTAGTATCATTTAATACTATACAAACATGATCAAATGTCATCCCTTTGGAATTACCCCAATTATCCCCATTTACGTCAAATTTTTTTGAATTCTTATAGAAAAGCTTTTTTATTTTATTATTTTCAAGCATATGCTTAATTGCGTCACTATCTGTTATTAACCCTATCTCTGAAGTTCTATTATTCTCCGATTCTATATCTATCCCTATTTTTTCTTTTATAAAACTACAAACAGTTGGTGTACATCTATGACTATTTTTTAGTGTAGTTGTATCAAAATCAAATCCTGCTTTTTCAATTAATTTTTTATATGTTGAAAAATCTTTATATAGGTTTTTTAAATGATTTCCACGCCTACTAGAAGCAAATGTTGATTGAAAAAAATCTCCTACTAATATTACCGGAATTTTCAAATCTGACAAAGATAACATCCATTTAAAATCATCTGAAGCTAAATCTTGCATTTCATCAATATAAATCACATCAAAATACCTGTCCATCCTAGTTTTAAAATCAAATAGATTTTCCAGTATGTATTTAGCCATTTTATTTGCGAATATCTTTTTTTTATTTTTTGTAAATGGATTTTGATATCTGTAATTTTGAGGTATTTCAAAACATATATCTTTAACAGCAAATGGACATAGTGGTTTAATAATAAACTTTAATAAAAACTCAAAATACCCATATATAAATATATTGGATGGTATATATCCAAATTTTTTAATTACTTTTTCCTTTAGATTTTCTTGATTAGCTGTCGTATATGTAATAATTAAACTTCTTTTAGTTTCATTTAATTGTTCAATTATATAACTTGTTTTTCCAGAGCCTGCTACTGCATTGAGAACTAATTTGTTATTTACTCCGTTATCCATTTAATCGCTTCCTCAATATAAGAAGGTATCTTAAATTCACTTAAATTTGTTTCCGGACTTTCATTTGTAAACAAGCATAATAGTCGAAAAGCTGCCTCCGCCTTATTATTTAACATATATGATTGGACACCATTGTTCATATTTGCATTTGCTAAAAAAGTATCTATAAACGATTTGTTATATTCGTATAAACTTACTTCGAATGTATGTTTTGAGTTATCTTCATCTGCGAAAATTTTTACTTGGTCTGAGATGAAATCAACATAGTTTTCACTTATATTTTTTTTATAATCATGGTCGTTATCTGTAATGACCGCAACTTTCTTCTTCAATAATCTAGCTATTTCTAAATATCTTTTAAAGGTCTTACCGCCACAAGAGATAATTGTTATATCTTCATTATAAGGCTCTGTCATTTTTATATAATTATAAAACTCATTTAATGATATGTATTCAGCATCTCCCTCTACCAAAATTGCTCGTTTTGAAAGAATAAAATTTAAAACGTTGTTATCTGGAGCCGTTTCTATTTCCAGTTCTCCTAATTTTGTAATGCCTTTTTCACTAAAAAATACAGCATTCTTTAAATCTAGTCTAGAAACAATCATATTACTATGTGTAGCGATAAATGTTTGTTTTTCATCACCTGCAGCAATAATTCTATCAATCAATTTATTCATATTTAGATAGCTTAAATGATTTTCTGGTTCTTCAATTAGCACAATCTTTGAATCTTCAGAAGAATTGGTAAGCAAAAATTCAGTATTAATAAAGATTTTTTCTCCTTGTCCTAAATTTTCGATATGTATACCTGCTTTTTCTACAGTAATATTGTCTTGAAAACTATTTTCATTTTGTGTATTTAGTTTAATCTTTAAATCATCTGTCATTTCCAAAGCAAACTCTGTATATAGATTATCTGAAAATTGTTGTGTTATATTCCTATATTTATTATTAATTTTATATCTTAAAGAACGATCTGTTTTACTTTCATATATACGATTAATATAATCTTTCATCGCATAATTTGAATTTACTTTCGAGCTATCTAAATATGAATACTTTATAAAATCTGGGTACTTTCTAAAACTACTATATGACCGATCTGAAAAGGTACTAAATTCAACATTGTAGTATTCAAATGGAAAAATATTTGTACTTTCAAGTGACTCTTTTATTAAATCAGAAAGTTCTTCATTTGGAAAAATTCGCATCTTTAAGCCGTTCTTTTCAATACCTAAAGAATTCTTCTTTCCATTTATTTCATGATTATTCACATCATTATTTATAAACAATTCAACTTCAACTAAAGGCAACTCACTAAACTTTTTTTCACTATTCATAAAATCTTTTATAGCATCCACATTAAATAGTGTTTGTAGACCTAATTTTTCTATTACAGAATAGCTACCACTTAATACACAGGATATAGCTAATAATACAGAAGATTTCCCTACACCGTTTTCTCCAATTAAGATATTTCTACCATTGTTAAAGGCTATTATTTGTTCTTTAAACTTTTTAAAATTATGTAATCTTATTGCCTCTATCAAATTGTTCACCCCAATTTATTGTTGGACAATCACTATCAACATCTATAATAAACTAAAGTTACAGAATTAGACATATTATTTAAAATTTGTAAATATTTATTCAAAAATATGTTATTACGATTTAAAAATAAGAACATGTTTTGAAATTAATCAAAACATGCTCTGTGGGTGACTTTCAAAATGAATCGACTTTAGCTTTTAGTAATAAACTGAATAATTATACTGACTAAAATTGGGGATAATATTTTTTCTAATTTTTATACTTTAAACATCAGTTTCAATTTAGAAAAGATGTATTAAACTAAATTGAGCGTCTATGGCAAGGTCTAGTTAAATCCCGACTATTTATTAATTACTTTATTAATGAAAAAGGTACTGTTGAACGGCCTTTACTTCTGTATCATACTATACCACCAATTTTCATTACAACAGACCATCATCTTCTCACTTGTTCCCATATTTGCTTCCAAAATAAATTTTTTGTTTCTAATTTAACGAACTCAGTTCATTTTGCCGGACTCAAAAACCTTATAGCCAAAATTCGGGAAGCATCGAGGAATTCAGAGATTAAATATATTTGTTTTGTTAAACGTAAGGTTCTAAAATTGTTCACTAGATTTTAAGATAAATGTGATTTTATCTCAGCGGAAGATAAAAGTTTACCAGTAGAAACAACCTTCTCATTCACTACTAACGCCGGTGTACTCATAACACCATACTTCATAATTGTTGGGATGTCTTCCACCTTTTCTATTTGAGCCTGAATCCCTAACTCATTGATAGCTTCATTAACATTAGCCTCTAATGCCTTACACTTTTTACAGCCTGTTCCTAATACTTTAATGTTCATACTAGCCAACTCCCATCCTATAAGATTATATTAAAGCCATATCCAATAAGGATAATACCAATTGAAACGACACCAACAAAGACCCCGATTAACTGCGGTTTCATTAATTTTCGAAGCAATATCATCTCTGGAAGAGAAAGAGCTGTCATTGCCATCATAAACGCTAAAGCTGTTCCGGAAGCAACACCTTTTTGCATAAGGGCCTCTACAATAGGCAATGCTCCAACTGCATTGGAATAAAGTGGAACACCTAACAATACCGCTACAGGTACCGCAAATGGGTTTCCTTCACCAGCATACTTCACTAGTAATTCCTCTGGAGCATATCCATGGATAAAGGCTCCAATTCCAATCCCTATTAAAATATAAACCCAAATCTTTTTTACAGTTTCTATTACATTGTCTTTTGCAATTTGTAGTCGATCTTTTACTGTTAATTCCGCTGTTACAGCAGTTTCGCCCATTTTGACTTCAAATACATAGGATTCTACGTATCTCTCAAGCTTTAAACGACCAATAATTACACCTGCAACAATCGATAAGATGACACCGAAAAAGACGTATATTACAGCAATTTTCCAACCAAAAATCGAAAACAACATAACTAATGATATCTCATTCACAATCGGTGAAGAAATTAAAAATGTAAAGGTAATTCCTAGCGGTATCCCTGCTTCTACAAATCCAATAAACAAAGGAACAGTAGAACATGAGCAAAATGGGGATACAACTCCGAGCAGGGCTGCTAAAACAGAGGCAACTCCTTTTCCTCTACCTTGGAGCCATTCTTTTACCTTCTCAGGTGGAAAATAGCTGCGAATGTATGAGATGATAAAAATCATGACCGCAATGAGTGCTATGATCTTTGTTGTATCATAAATAAAAAAATGAACAGCTCCCCCAAATTTAGTAGCTACTGATAAACCAAAGATATCCTCAACGAGCCAATCTGCCAGCCATTTAAACATAAATATTCCTTCTTTCAAGTATTACTTTAATAAGAAAGGAGCAACACCCTCTTTATTTAATGAGAAAATAGTAAATTTCCCTTCTTTGCGAGATTGAATAACAGCTCCACGTTCCAAGACCTTCAAATGATGGCTAACTGTTGAAGATGGTACTTCTAATCCGGATACTATTTCACACATACAAAGATCACTAACGAGCAGCATTCCTATTATTTTTAGCCTTGTTCCATCTCCAAGTGCTTTAAAAAAATCAGCCTTTTCACTTAATTCTTTTTCATCATTCAAAAGAAGCAAATGTTCCTTTGATGCTTCAACTATTTGTTTCGTTTCTTCATCATTTCGAATTTCCCATGTATTTTTCACTTTACATCCCATCCTTTTATACCATTATAAAACTAATTTTATAGTTTTATCAAATGCAATCCTATAGTTTTAAGCTGAATAAACAAAGTATAAAGCAAGTAGTAATAAAAGGATTCCAGTACCTTTTTGCAATAGTGGCGAAAACTGACTGAACTTCGGGTGAATTCTAAACGAATTACTTAGTGTTCCTAACACCAGTAATGGAATACCTCTACCTAAAGCATAAAAGAACATTAATAAGGCTCCAAGTATGACTTTTCCCTTTAATGTAACAAAACTCAAAATCACAAACATAATTGGCGTACCGCATTGCGAGCTTGTAAGTCCCAGCACCATTCCTAATAGTAAAGCTCCCATAAAGCCATGTAATTTTTTCACATTAACATATTGTTCGATACTAAAATTACCTATTTTGAAATTGAAACGAATAACTTCAAGAAGCGTTAACCCCATCAATAAACTAATAAACGCCAGTATATACTGAAAAATTCTCTGTGGAGTTCCCAATAATCCTCCAATTAAAGAAAGTACAAGACCCAATAATACAAATGTGATTGCTATCCCTATGATAAAAGAAAGCGACAAAAGAAAGCCTTTAACCCTTGCTTCCTTTATATTTATCGAAATTGGCATTTTATTTAAGTACGATAAAAATAAGGGTATAATTGCGATGTTGCAGGGTCCCATGCTAGTTAGGATTCCTCCAAGAAATGCAATGGTTAACGCCAGAATTGCACCTTTTTCATTGAGAATTTCAGATAATGTTATGATAAATTCATTCATTCATCTCACCTTTAATTTCTTCCAATTTCCTCTAATTTTTCTCGTACCATATCTTCTGGAATCGACCCAACCTGTGAATATGTTACCTCTCCATTCTTATCAAGAAAAACACTTGTAGGAATTAGGTATACATTATATTTTTCTATTAATTTATCATTCGCCGAATCTTCTATTAATAAATCATAGAAATGTACTTCGTTTTGATAATCAGGTTGAACGTCATCATATAAAGCTTTCATTTCAACACACGCCTGACACCCATTTGAATGAAATAATAGCCATGCTGGTTTTTTGATTTGGTCAAATATTTCTAAGTCTGTTGCTTTCTCTTTTATCCCATCCCACTCTTTATAAGTAATTAATAAGACAAATACGATAACTGCTGTTATAAAAACAATTTTTCGATTCAAATACCCCACCACCCTTCTAATAATTATTATAAAACTAATTTTATAGTTTTGTTGTTTTAATTGTGACAAAAAAACGAACCCTTGGAAAAAGTTCCCTCCAAGGGTTTTTTATTAGAAAATACATATTATAAATCATCATCCACTGATAAAATTCCATGCTTCAATGCGAAACGAACTAGCATAGATCGTTTATCCGCACCTGTTTTCTCCATAATTCTTGTTTTATATGTTTCCACCGTTTTTATACTTACTGACAATGTATCAGCTATTTCTTTCTGAGTATAACCTAATGCAATAAATTTAAGTACATCTTTTTCCCGCTGGCTTAATAAATCCACTTCATTTACTTCTGAAAATTCATCGTGATGTAGTTTGTTTTTGTATAGGGATGGGATTAACGTTGGGTAAATATAATTCTCTCCACTAAGAACGGTTCTGATAGCTGCAACTAGTTCAGTATCAACTGCACGTTTTAAAACATATCCACTAGCACCAGCGGCTAATCCTGCTTTTAGGTAAGCCTCATCCGAATACATGGTCAAAATTAATATCTTAGTTTTCTTATTGGACTTTAGGATTTCACGTGTAGCCTCAATTCCATCCATATCCGGCATACTAACATCCATTATGATAATATCTGGCTCTAATTCTTTCATCATTAATACGGCTTCTCTACCAGTTGACGCTTCACCGATAATATAATAATCGTTCTCTGCAATTAAAATGTTTTTTAAACCTGACCGGAAAACAGGGTGATCATCAACTAAAAAAACCTTTACTTTCATGCACTCCCCACCTTTTCATTCATCATGGGTATTTTCGCAAATATTGTCGTTCCCTCATCTAAAACTGATTCAATATCAAGAGAACCTCCTAATAAATGGATTCTTTCCATCATTCCATGCAATCCTAGATTATGTTGAGATGGTGTTCGACTTAACACCTTTTCAGATTCGAAGCCAATACCATCATCTTCAACCACAATTGAGATTTGCTGCTCTTTTGCTATTAATATAATACTTACAAATGTTGCTTTTGCATATTTAGCAATATTCGTTAATGCTTCCTGTATCATTCTAAAAATTGCAGTTTCGACCTCTGGTTTTAATCGTTCGTTGCCCATACCCTTAATAACAAGGTCTACATCGATGTGGTTACTACCCTGAAATTCTTCGATATACCTTTCAAGTGCTACTGTTAATCCGAATTTATCAAGTATCGTTGGTCTAAGCTGCCATGCCAAGTTATGGACCTCTTTCATTGTTTGCTGTGTCAAATTTCTCAACTGCCCTAATTGCTCCAGCCTTTCATGTTCTGTTTTTGATTCCTGAATAATTTTTAATCCTAATAAAATAGTGGAAAGTGAGTGGCTTGTTTCATCATGTAATTCTCTAGCAATTCTTTTCCGCTCATCCTCTTGTACGCTAATTACTTTCTCTAATAATCGTACTCTTATTTCTTCTTTTTTCTTTAACTCATGCCATAGGTGAACATTTTCAAGCAACATTGAAATTTGACTGGTAATGGATTGAATTATATGAACTAAATATTCATTCAGATTGTTTTGGCTACAGATACGGATAGAGCCAATTTTTTTGTTATTAATAGCTAGTGGGAAAGTATTAAAAATTGCTTTATCTATCTGACCACATCTGCATTTTGACTTTTCTTCATTCCCCTCTGAAATACAATGATGATCACAATTTAATAACGTATAATGGAAGGTCTCTACTTCCCCTAAAATTTCAACCTTTATTGTTGCACTATTTAGTGACAGTTCCTTCACCAAGTGAGTAACAAACTCTTGTAAAAGTGTCCTAACCTGTTCAATTGATGTCACTGACGAATTAGATAATTCATTTAGTAGCAGTAACTCCTTATTTCTATTTTGAATTGTATTAAAAAACTCTTCACGTTTATTCTCTGATTGTTGAAGATGATCCAACATATGATTAAATGAATTAGTTAATTTCCCAATTTCATCATTTGGATAAACCATAATTCTTTTTGTTAAATTTCCATTTGCAACATCTGATGTTAGTTCTACTAGTTTAGTAATTGGGTAGGTAATAGTTCTCGTTAAAGTTAACACGATAAGGACTGCTAATACTAATACACCTATGGTTGTAATAAGAATCTGACTCGTAACGCGTTTTAGTGTGTCATTCAATGAGTCAAGTCTTAAACCAACTCGAACAGTCCCTCCAAAGTCCTCCATTACTGGTGAAGCTACATCTATTATGGTTCCACTATCACTTTCAAAGGATTGAAGCGATTGAAAGAAAATATTATTCTCTTTTTTTAATTGATTAGCCTTTATTAATTCATTACTAATCGTTTGGCTATCTACAGAATGAACAAGTAGGTCTCCTTGCTCGTCTAAAATAAAAACATACTCCAAGTCTGGATAATGATCAACCGTATCGGTAACAAGCTTCTTTAATGTATAGATATTTTTAGTAATGACTAAATCTACACTTCTGGCAGATACATCACTAGCAATCGATTTGGCTTTGTCATGAAGTTCATTTGTTAAAGTATTCGTAATGGATATTCGAACAACAAATAAACTAATAACAGTTATAAGAATAATGACTATAAAAACCATTCCGTAAATTTTTAATATTATTGATAAACTAGATAATGTATCAAAGAAATTTCTTATATACCTATTTCGTTGTTTCATATAGTTGTTCTCCAAATTGGTCAATTAAATCATCGATAATCTTATAATTGTTTTCATTTACATCCGCATATTTATCAATACCCAGCGACTTTAATATCTTCTGGCCATTTCGATCTTCTTCTAACGATAAAATAACATCTCGTAGCTTCGCTTTTAAGGTAGGATCAAGATCATCTTTCATAACGATTGGTGGTGTGCCGGCTAATTCTCCTTTACCAATTATTTTCAAATTTTGAACATCTGGGTTTTGTTCCAATAGTAATTGGTCGAATAACAAACTATCTATAGCCGCACCATCTACAACATTATTGGCAGCTGCTAATAATGAATAGTCGTGGCTGTATGTGTAGAAAGTTTTTTCAAAAAAAGTATCAGCCTTATAGCCTTTTTCATTAAGCATATCCAGCACAGAAAGTCTACCAGAGTAAGAAATTGGATCGACAAAGGCAAACTTTTTTCCTTTTAGATCATCTAAACTATCGTAAGGATTATTTTTATTCGTGATTATATAGGATTGATACAGACTTTCTCCTTTAACAACAGGTGCTACCAGTCCTTCCATATACCCTTCCTTACTGCCTATCCGATAAGCTAAGGAGCAAGTAAGAGTGATATCAGCATTCCCATCTTTTAGAAGTTGATTGACTTCGCTATATGTTTGTTTTTGTATAACTTTCACGGGCTGACCTAATTTTTCTTCAAGATAAGCAACTAACCCTTGATACTTTTCTAAGGATTCCTTTGGGGATACAACAGAGGCAATAGCAATAATTAAAGTATCTTCACCATATTTAGAAGGCTCAGACACATTTTGAACTTCATTTGTATATAGTTTGATCTTAGTCGTTCCATTTTGAGGTGTACATGAAGTTAGTAGTATCAAGATCAAAGTCAAAAATATTAAATTAAATCTTTTGTATAGATTATAGTTCATGGAATTCACCCCAATTTACAATTTATTATTCACATTTATTATAAAAGAAAAATGAAAAGCATAAATTTATAAAAAAGCACAAAAAGAAGACTATTCTGTGAACAGCCTTTCTTTTCTACCAAAATGATAAAACAGATTCGGATTGTTTTAGTTTATTTTGGCACTCAATACATATTGTAGAATGGAGATCATCTAACTTCTCGCCACAGGTTGTACACCTTTTTTTATCAAAGGAATAAATAAGTTCCTCATTGTTTTCTAAATAGGTTCTCAAATAACTGGAATAGCTTTCTAAAGAAAGGGATTCTTCAGGACATATATCCTGACATGACTTGCATTCTACACATGTAAGTAAATTTTGCTTTATAATAATCTGATTTTCATCTTCATCACTATATAAGGACCCAGTTGGACATACATACGTGCACTTTAGGCAACCTGTACAATGGTCTGTTATCATTACCATTGCAGTTTTTACCACATCACTACTAAGTACGGGATTTTGTTTTTGTTTTTTCAACAGTTGTATAAAAAAACGCTGCTTTTCACTTAATGCGATTTTTTCCCTCTCTTTGTTTGTTACTTCCTCTTCATCTAATAAAGGTATTACAATATTTGATTGCATTCTATTTGAAAGGAACGAAAATAAATCCCGTCTCGAAAACTGCTGTTGCTCTCCGACTTTGTATTCTTGACTATTGATATAGACTTCAACCTTTTCTTGTTTAATCAGCTCTACTCTATGGATTAATTCCTCAATAAATGAGGAAATATTAGCAATTTTAAAAGGACATGTTTCACACTTTGATTCATTCAATCTAATGTGAATTTTTTTATTTTCTTGTAAACCGTATAATAAGATTGTCTCATCTAACATTCTCAGGCAAGGGACCGTTACAAAATGATCATTAACATCCTGCTTTTGACATGCTATTTCAACAATTGCACGTCCTTTCATTTGTTCAAGGTAGCTTTTATACTTCTTATCAGTAAATACATCACTAGGACATATCGCTGTACAAATCATGCACTCCCTGCATGTTTCAAAATCCACCTGTAATTTCCCATCAATCTTAATAGCCGATGCAGGACATGATTCCACACAAATGTTGCAAGAAGATTTTTGATTTTTTGCATGTGTACATCGATTCTTTTCTACTGTTAGTTGTTTAGAATCCATCCATCGTGATATCCATCTTTCTGCAAGAACCATGTCCTTCACCTCCTATTACAAGGGAATTTTTTGTAATTCCTTTGCATCTTTTTCAACCCATTTTTCTAATAAAGTACCAATAAATTTATAATAATCAGTTTCTGCGTGTTCCTTTATTAACTTTGTAAAGGAAGGAACCCATTTATTTAATATTTTTTCCACAAACTTTTGCTGACTTAAAAGATATTTCTCATCTTTTTCTTCCAAATATTTGTAAATCAAGTAGTAAATAAATTCTAGTTCAACTGCGATATGATCAGGAAGCTCATGAAAGCCTTCTTTTATTTCTAAGCCTGCCTCTTTATAATATTGCAAAGTATCAATCGTACTTTGCCCCATTACTTCCCATTTTCCTTCTAAATAAATGGAGGCATAGGGTGATGCTAAAGGTCGAGATGATCCAACAAATAATCTACCAAAATCTAAAGTTAGTGAATCTATATTTTTTTTTTTTGATTCTTTCAATAGTGTAGAAGCCAGTAAGTAAAGATCTTGATCTGTCTCAAAAAATATCTCTTGGAGAATTTCTAAAGATTGAAGGGAATCCTCCGTTGGTTTATAAAAAAGAGAAGATAATATTTGGTATATTACCTCTCTATCTTCCTGTTGTATCGAATTCATCCAAATCACCTCTAATTTTTTAAAAAAATATGGTTTACTACTCACCAGAAGTCTGTTCACCATCTGATGAGTAGTTTCACCTATATAAAAGGGAGGGGGAGCAAATTAACTGTTATATCCTCTTAGGTAGAAAACCTTTGGTTTTGTACCTTTATGTGGCAATAAAGTCTCACTTTCATATTTTGCTAAAAGTTTACTAATCTCACTATTTGGATCATCTAAATCACCAAATGTACGAGCATCTGCCGGACAGGAGTCTACACAATATGGATTAAGACCGTCTTTGACTCTGTGATCACAGAATGTACATTTTTCAACAATACCCTTTGAACGGATTCCTTCATAGGTAGATGCCCGGTCCGGGTTGTAGTATGGAACTTCTACTCCTAGTAAATCCTGCATTTCTTTACCTGAAGCTGTACCATCTGTAATTAGATTATTTTCATCACGCCAGTAGCGATGTGGCTTATCTTTGTTAAAGTTAATAACACCATACGGGCAAGCCTGCATACAAGATTTACAGCCAATACACTTATCTGGATCATGAAGAGTTAAACCATTTTCATCTTTATACATTGCACCTGTCGGACATGCACGAACACACGCTGCATCCTCACAGTGATTACATAAAGTTGGAATATATTCATACTTTACATTTGGAAACTGCCCTGTCGTGCGGTGTTTATAATTTGCCCAAAACATACCTACATCAACGTTGTTTTCACTTTTACAAGAAATTGCACAGGCCGAGCAACCTACACATTTGTGCAAATCAATTGCCATTCCGTATCTAGCCATTTATTAGCACCTCCAACGATTTAATCTAGCCATCAATGAATCTACTATTCATTCCTTATCTAGATTTTCTCAATTTTTATTCTAGTTAATCCGCCATGACGAGCAGTTGAAGCACTCAAACGCTCAAAATCAGATGGATGAAGTTCATTATTATTACCACCGCGTGGCATTTTCTTTTGATAATCAAGAGAAGCAGTTCTTCCGTAAGCCCAATGCCCTTGACCATAGCATTTTACAGCAGTACCCGGTCTCACGCCTTCCCATTCTTTCACTTTAACTTCAATGGAGCCGAAGGCAGAGGATACTTTAACTTTATCACCGTTCTTAACACCGTATTTTTTGGCATCAATAGGGTTTATTTTAAGTACGTCATCCCACTTCTCATCCCCCGGATCAGCGTCTTTAAACTCCTGATACCAAGTTGTATTCGCCGAACGCCCTTCACGATTTAATCTTGAACGATGTTCAGAAAAAATTATCGGGAATTCTTTTTCATCTCCATGGCGGAATGGCTCTTCATAATGTGGCACAAATGCGAGTTCCCCGCGTGCTAAATATTTTGTTACTTCCATAACTTTATCAACTGTTACTTCATGCTTTTCTGCATGTTTTTCTAATGCTTCTTTTAAAGTTTCGCTATAAAATTCAAATTTTTTCGTTTTTGTTCCGAAATCTTCCCATTTGGCTTTATATTTAAATGGTTCTGAATTCCAAACACCTTTTTCTAAAAGCTCGTTCCAGCCTTTAAGTTGGTCACCTTTTTTCTCAATAGTAGGATCCCAAACTGGTTGTGAATAAAACTTCACTGCATATAGTGCAAATTCTTCAGGTGATGTAGGTTTTTTTCCTGTTTCCGGATCTTTAAATTCATTTGTATAATAATCTAGTAAATTACGGAAACCTTTTTCTGCTAACTTTTCTGCTAGAAGCCACATAACTTCTGTTTCATCGATTTTAACGTCCCATAATGGTTTAACTACAGGCTGTTGGATTGTTAGATAGCCATGTTTATTGTATTTATTGTATAAAACGCCCCATCTTTCGAATAAATGGAAGGCTGCTGGTAGAACGATATCAGCATATTGAGTCATTTCAGCCGGGTTTGTTGTAATGTGGACAAAGAAAGGAAGTTTCTCCAATGCTTTCTCCCAACGGTCTGCACCTGTACAGGAGAATACCCAGTTATTCCAATAACCAATAGCCATTTTTAATACATAAGGATCTTCATTTATGATACTATCAGCGACAGCGTTCGTTACGACTCCGCCACCGGACTTCCCATCTTTTAGAGCCGGATACTCTAGTGTTCCAACTCTATCAATTTTCTTCTCGTGATAACCGTGCTCTGCAATTTCATCTTGGTACTTTTTATAATCAGGTGTCTTGTTCGCTGGAATCTTTGTTTTACCTAATGTGCCCCCGACATTTTGCACAGAGCCTACTAAACCATTCAAAGCATGGGCTGCCATTGCACTATAGCCACCACGGATTTGCATCGCTGTTCCCGGTGATAGCCATGAAATAACACGAGGTGCTGCAGCTGCAAACTCTTTTGCTACTCTGGTAATTTGTTCGGCCGGTATTCCTGAACGTTCTGCCGCCCATTCTGGTGTACGATCTTTCAACTCTAAATTCCACCACTTCACAACACCATTCGTTAAATTCTCAACGAACAAGGCTTCATCAACCGTTTGACCCGGAACGAAGTGATTAGCTCCATCGATAAAATCACCAACAAACTCTCTACTCCACATGCCTTCTCTTAAAATGACATGAGCCATTGCTGTAGCCAATGCACCATCTTCACCCGGAATAACAGGTAACCATTCATCTGCTTTTGCAGCAGTTGCGGAAAGACGTGGGTCAATAGCCGCTAGCTTCGCATTATCCATTACATGACCCCACATATTAATCGCATGTGGGACTTGACGATTGGAAGCAATTGGGTCAGCACCCCAAAGAATAATATAACGAGTTTCTGCCAGATCATAATCTCGATAATCCCACATTGCCTCTGTATAATAAGCCCCGAATTTTTCAGCTTCCGCACAAATGGAACTATGAGAGATTCCGTTTGGTGACCCAAAGATGGACGGAAATGCCTTATAAATAATTTCTGTCGCTTCTGTATAACGGCCACGTAGTAAGGCAAACTTGTGTGTTTCATGATTTTTTCGTAATTCCATCAATTTATCTGCAATTGTATCTAAAGCTTCATCCCATGAAATAGGTACAAATTTCGGGTCTTCCTTTCGACCTTTTTTGGGATTTGTCCGCTTCAATGGAACTTTAATGCGATCCGGATCATACATTTGTTGGATTGCTAAATGTGGACGTGGACAAATATTCCCATGATTGGCTTTTGAATTTACATTTCCTCTTATTTTTGTCACTCGATTATCTTCTACATAAACCTGAACGGGACACCATGATGTACAGCCTTGACAAGTACTTGCTACCCACTTACCATTTGACTCAGCTTTTGTATTTTTATTTTCAGCAAATGCCTTCAATACAGGTTCTTTAGCTTTAATACCTGCTACTGCAGCTCCTGTAATGGCAGTTGCCTTTAAGAACGTTCTTCTTGTAATACCCATGACAATACACCTCCAGATTAAATATTACATAAATGGATTCGGTACATTTAATTGCCCAGCGTAAACGATGATGTGCTTAAATGCATAACTACCGATTAACGTGCTTACCATTAAAATAACAGCAGATCCCATTGAAAAACTTACTTTTCGGATACTAGCGTTGATACTTATTGCTAATGGAACAATTAATCCTAATCCTATAGCCGCTATCCACCAAATCGAGCCGTAATGTTCCATCATTAATTGATAATTACCAACTGCTTCAAGACCTGTAGCTTGTAAGGTCGCTCTCCAAACAATCATTAATACCACTTGCAATACTAGAAGAATTGTAAACAGGTAAGTTAATGGTTGGTCTGACTTGGAAGATCTACTAGTTGCTGCAACTTCGGCAATAGCTACATCTTCTACTGAATGAAATACTTTAGATGATACCGATCCAAGAACGATTAACAAACTTGCACCTGCAATTATGGAAGAAAGGAAAAATAAGACTGGTATTAATCCATTCATCCAAAGCGGACGGCCTAATGAAGCTAAAAGTAAACCATGATACATACCTGTTCCAACCGCTAATAACAAGCCAGTAATCTGAATGAATTTAAAGGTATTGTTGCTAAAACTTGCAATCCCTGTTTTAAATAAGAAATAGATGATAAGAAAACTCGCTAATATAAACAATGTTTGAATGTATCCACCCCATGAAGTGATTGAAGTAGGATTAAAATGGATATAAGTTGAAAACATTCTTAACGGTTTCCCAAGTTCAGTCATTAGAGATAAAACTCCGGCTCCAACAAAGACTGGTGATAAGATGTAGCCTGTTTTAATGACCGTCCAATGTTTTTCCTTAGCAGTAAAACTAAAATACGTTGCTAAAAGGAAAAGCCCAACTCCAACTCCACCAAGAAACAAATCAATGACAACCCGAAAATCCCAGACTGCATGTACTACTTGTGCTTCCATTTTGATTAACCTCCTTTTAATTGTTCATTTATTTAGGAACGATGCTTGATAGATTTCTGGTACCTCCTTTTTTTGTTGTTAAAAGAATGAGTGATTGATTGATTGATCTATAAGCTTATTATGATGTATAGTATTTCAGAAAAATATCAGTAATAACGGCAAACTTTGTAGGGAAAAAGAGAAGTTATGGCGAAAAATTGAAGGACTTATGTCAAACCAATGAATAATAAAAAAGCCTCTCAATTAAGAGAGACTTAATTTTTCAACCTCGTATACAGAATAATTATATTTACATAAAATTATAATTTCTCATCATCTTGTTTTTCTTTAACTTCATCAAAAGTATCTTCTGTTAATTCCCTAGTCGATTTTTTAAATTCACCTAAAGACTGACCAATAGCCCTTCCAATTTCGGGAAGTTTTTTTGGTCCAAAAATGACTAGAGCAATTATTAATATTAATATCAAGCCGGGGATTCCAATATTGGACAACATCTAAACACCACCCTATTCTATTTTGATTTGATCGAAAAAATGATACCTTCCACAGTTTATTATGCTCGAAGTAATTATAGAAAAATATAAGTAATTCAAGCATATTATGTAAGGAAAAAGCGAAGTTTTGTCTAAAAAACGAAAAACAATGATAATAAATAAACAGAAAAACCAACTACCCATTTGGTTAGTTGGTTTTTTACTAGTTTATGTGCTTCTTAACCGCCACTTACAGGCGGTATTAAAGCAACTGTATCTCCATCTTTTAATTGTAAAAGATCTTCTGCCTATTCTTCATTTACAGCAACCATCACTGATTGAAGCGGTAATTTATACGTTTCCGTTATTTTTTGTTTTAGATTTCCTACCGTTATCGGCAATTCTGTCCATGTAAGGCTTGCCTCACCAATAGCCTCTTGAAGATGAGCAAAAAATAATATCTTAATCATTACCTAAATCCTCCTTTTCAGGCTTTCCAGAAGGATATGCTTTCGTTTCAAGTTGATCACCAATCCACTTCTCGCCATCTTCCCAATGTTCTTTTTTCCATATAGGCACAATTTCTTTAATTCGTTCAATAGCATATCTACTTGCTTCATGTGAATGAGCCCGATGTGGTGTTGAAACGGCAATAACAACCGCAATATCGGAAATTTCAAGCCTGCCAATTCGATGTGTAATCGCAACAACGGCTTCCGGCCATTTTTCAATTATTTCATCAACGATTTGTGCCAACTTTTTTCAGTCATTGATTGATAAGCATCATACTCAAGATAGAGTGTTTTTTTACCTTTTGTTAATTCACGCACTGTTCCAATAAATGTATTAATTGCCCCTGCTTCGCGGCGTACAACCTTGTTTGTAACTTCTTCAATTGAAATAGGGTCTTTTGTTATTAAAAATAATTGTTCACTCAATCGTATCTATCCTTTCAAAATCGGATACAACTTAATCTTTAACCACCAATATAATACATTTCTATTTTTTCTTTTTGGGCAGTTAGATTTGTTCTTTCCTCTGAATACCTATCGACCCTTTTATTCCATACTTGCTTGATGTAGTGTGTCAACAATTCTTGTGAAGTGCCTTCTCTTACCAAATGTAGCAAATCGTAACCTTTATCTGCAAATAAACAAGTATAAACTTTCCCATCTGCTGATAGACGAGCTCTTGTACATGTTGAACAAAATGCTTCGGAAACGGAAGAAATAAATCCAATTTCAGCCTTTGAATCTATATGTTTGTAACGTTTTGCTACTTCTCCATAATATTGCCTTGATACCGGTTCTAATTGAAAGGTCTCTTGAATCATTTGGTAAATCTCTTTTTTTGTGACTACTTGATCCATGTTCCAACCATTTGAGTTTCCAACATCCATAAATTCTATAAATCTAAGATTCATATCATTATCTTTAAAAAATTGCACCATAGGCATAATTTGATGGTCGTTAACACCCTTCTGTACAACCATATTTATCTTAATCTCAAGGTCTGCGTCTTTTGCAGCGTAGATTCCCTTCAATACATCTTGCACTTTTACATTTCGACCATTCATCTTCCCAAATATTTCATCATCCAGTGCATCCAAACTTATATTAACTCGTTTTAATCCAGCTTCTTTTAAGCTCTTTGCATACTTAGGTAATATAATTCCATTTGTTGTTAATGCAATATCCTCAATACCAGATATTGGGGATATTTTTCGGATTAGGTCTGGCAAATTTTTACGAAGTAAAGGTTCGCCGCCAGTTAATCTCAATTTTTTTACACCAAGGATAGCAAATGAATTTACAATTGTTTCAATTTCACCAAAGGATAAAAGTTGATCTTTTGTTAAAAAAGTTCTATGTGCATAAACGTCTTCGGGCATACAATACGAACACCGAAAATTACATTGATCAATAACAGAAATTCGCAAATCATGTAATGGCCTATTATAGAAATCTACTACACTATTTTTTGAATTCATAACCGGCACTCCTTTATTTATTTTGAAATCGATCTATTAATACCGATTAATTTATTACCCAATATAGTAGAAAGCTTTTAAAAAGTAAAAGGTAGTTTTCGTGAACAGCCTTGTAAAGATAAAAGGTTTCTCTGTTAAAAGAAACCCTTTACCTTTACCTTTTTCATTAGTTAATATTTTGTTTCTTTTCCTCCGGTTTATCTTTCACTTCTTCCATTATGTCTGACGTTAACTCTCTAGTTGACTTTTTAAATTCTCCTAAAGTTTGACCAAAAGCTCTTCCTATTTCCGGAAGTTTTTTAGGGCCAAAAACAACTAAGGCAATAATTAATATCAAAATCAACCCCGGTATTCCTATATTGGATAACATTAACGCACCACCTTAAATTCTAATATCTTTCAGCCATTGTTTTATTCTTAAAAGGTCCTTTTGAAATCTTTTGAATAGCAGCATGAGTATTTTTAAAATGTGCACCATTTCGCTTTGAACGAACGCTAGATTGAAGTTGATTCACATATTTATATGGGTAAGCAAAAACAACACCTAGTACACCCTTTGGAACCACATCTGTTATATCTGCAACAACTTCTAGTTCACCTAATTCATTATGAAGTTTTACCCAATCTCCAGATTGGATGCCTGCTTTACTAGCATCATCTGGATTTATTTGTAGTTCCACTTCTGGTAATTGTTGAACAAGGTGTGGAATCCACCGGAATGTATAACCGCATTGCCAAATAACATTATAACGAACAGTTGTAAGATAGTATGGATAATTATTATTTGGACGTATTTCAGCAGGTAAAAATGATGGTTGATCCCCTTCCCAGTTTTGATCATATGGTTGTAATCTTGCTTTCCCATCTTTTGTTGCAAATTTTTCAGTATAAAGCCTTGGTGTTCCAATAATGTCATTTCCTTGTTTCACTAATGGGATTTGAATTCCGCTAGTACCAAGACTGCGAATCCATTCATAATCTACTAGATCAAGACCTATATGCTTGCCATCACCAGTTAGCTTATACTCTTCGAATACCTCCGAGCTGTTTTTCCATTGATACGCATTAGCATCTATTAAACCATGTTTTTCGCCTAATCTACGTGCCACCATAGCAATAATTTCCCAATCTGGCTTTGCTTCACCCGGTGCATTCATAAATTTAGAATACATCCTCAACCTTCGTTCTAAATTTACTCTTAAATAATCCCATTCTCCCCATGCAGCTGATGGTAGGATTACATCTGCCAACTCTGACGTTTCATTTTCATAAATTTCGTTAATAATCATAAAATCTAATTGTTCCAATCCTTTGCGGAATTGGTTAACATTCTGTGTTGTAGACATTGGGTTAGAATCGATTACCCACAACAATTTCACCTTTCCATCTACGACAGAATCCCAAACATCTGGACGGTCTTTGGAATCTACAACTGGATGAGGAACACCGTTCAAGATTGCTTCTTGGTGACCCCCTTGTCTACCAATTGAACCACCTTCAATTCCAATATTACCTGTAATAAGATTTAAGTTTGCATATACACCCACAACTTCGTCATTTTGTGAACCTTGCCAAATAACACCTTTTTCAAAAATAGTTAATACACCTTTTGCATTTGCTATCAGTTCAGCTGCCTCTTTAATTGCGCTTGCAGGAACTCCGGTAACTTTTTCAACATTTTCAGGTTTGTATTTATCCTTTGTTACGACTGCTTTTAAGGCATCAAATGAAGCAGAATCTACCCTATTTTGAATATACTGCTTGTTATCAAGACCATTCACAATAATGTGATGCATAATTGAGTTTACTAGCACTACATCAGTACCCGGCACAAGTTGTAAATGATATCCATTTTTCTCTGCATTTCGGGATGCTAATGTTTTGCGTGGATCAACAACAATCAGTTTTTTTCCATCTTTTCTTGAATTAAAAATGCGATCATATAAGACAGAGCCTGTTTCATATGTATTCGCACCAGCTAATAAAACTACTTCAGCAATTTCTGCATCCTCGTAAGAATACATCATAAATTCAGTAGAACCGAAAATATCCTCGTAAGATGGTACTTCAGATGCAAACTTTGGACGATTATGAATTGCACGATGTGGAATCCCTTTTTTGGGCGGAAGCGAAGGATCATATAGTCCAACTGGTTTAGGTGAAAATGCAAATTTACATCCTACATAATTATTTTCAGGGTTTTCATGGTCAGCCTGCCAAATACCAATCCCACCCGGTCCATGGGCTTTTATCGTTTCAGCCATTTTATCCGCAATTAAGTCTAATGCTTCATCCCAGCTTACTTCAACAAATGCTCCGTCTTTTTTAATTTTAGGCATTTTAACTCTGTTTGTTGTATCTGTTAAGGGTTGCTTACTATCAGAATAAATGGCCTGTGCGTTATTCCCACCGCGAATCGAGTGGTCACCTTTATTTACAACACACTCTTGATCAGGAACAATAGATACGTAGCTTTCTACACCTTCTATTGTTGTTACAGCAATTGTTTCAGGACCAGCCCATGGTTCCCCCATTACAGGTTTCGGCCATGCACCGCCATCCGTTTTAGATTCACTTACAGGCCAAACCGTTACATTATAGCCACAACCCACACAGCAATATTGACAAACGGTTGTAAACTTTTTAGCTGTTTCTGGCGGTATCGGTAAAGATTGAGTATCTTTCAGTCCATTTCTTGTAATTTCTTCAGCTAATACCTCTTTATCTAGTAAAAAAGATGCAGTACTTCCAGCCAGCGTTGCTGCACCAATGGTTTTTAGTGCTTGTCTTCTCGTTACTTTACTATTAAAAAAATCCATTCATATCCCCCCAATCTTAAACTCTTTCTCCATCCAAAAGATTGTTTCGATAACCATAAATTAAACCGTCAACACCAACTGCAAAAACCTCATTATTTTCTACTTTTAATAGAATACGAGGTAATGATGCTTTCCCTTGTCCAATGACAACGCTTCCATTATAAGCCGGATCATATACAGTTTGATGGCATGGGCAAAAGAACGTATTTCTCGTATTATCGTAATTTGAAGGACACCCCATATGTTGACAGGCACGATTATAAGCTACAATACTTTTGTTTGGACCAACACCACCGGGTACTTCAACTCCCATATCAACTAAATAGTTACTTTGAGTTTTTAGAGGATAATCAAATGTAATCGGTTCGTTGACCTTAATTTCTGGCAGGTTAGCAATCTTTGTAACTGGATAACCGTCCGATTCGGTCTTTTTCTGTTCGACTTTTTTTGTCTCTTCTGCTGTGCATCCTGCTAAATATAATGCACTTAGCGCGATACTCCCCCCAAATAACTTTACTGCGTTTCTTCGACTAATTACTTTTGTTTTTTCTTTCTCATTTTGTTCCACTGACTTTTCTTCTTTCACAACGTTTCCCCCTTCAATAAATTTTTACGTTGCTTCTCCTTTCCAAATGGGAGGCAAAGCTATTTCTAACTTCACCCTATCGGTATTCGTCCATAGTAATATTTTTTACTTTAGGCTTAAAATACTCGGAGATATTAGAAAATCGATATATTAATATATACTTATGTTTTTATATACATAAAACAAGCGATGTAGTTTTTTCCATGTTATTCATATTATATAGATTTTTTTACCAATTTTCCATATTTTATGAATTTTTGTTAAATTTACCACGGTAAATGATTTTAATTTTTGATAACTATGTTTAATTAATAAAATAAAAGTTTTCAATTTTATATCGTTTTTTAAAGTAATCCTAATTCTGTAATATTTTTTGATTTATTCATATATGTGAAGCTGTGTTATTTTTACTAACGAGAAGTGAGTATAAAAGTTATAATTTTTTTTAAATCTACCCTTTACTCCGTACTATGGTACAGGGTTTATAATTTATCTGAGGTGAATGAAATGAAATATCGCATAAGCGAACTTGCAGAAAGGTGTGGGGTCAATAAAGAAACCATAAGATATTACGAAAGGTTGGACCTCCTTTCTGAACCTTTTCGCACAAAAGCTGGATATAGGATGTATTCAGAAGAGTTTGTGGATCGCCTACAGTTTATTAAACGAATGCAAGATTTAGGTTTTTCTTTAGCCGAGATCGATAAGCTACTCGGAGTTGTTGATAAAGACGATGATCGATGTAGGGATATGTATGATTTTGTTGTTCAAAAAATCGAAGAAGTCCAAAAGAAAATTAGGGATTTAAAAAGAATAGAATACATGCTTTTTCAATTGAAAGAGTGTTGTCCTGACGAAAAATCCCTCCATGAATGTCCAATTATCGAAAACTTAATGAATGAAGAGAACATTGGAAAGCAACTTCCAACTAAGCTATAAGGGGATAACGGAAAGTGAAAACAAAAATTGCTTCTATAACATCGGTAATCACAGCTTTTTTCGCCAATATATGTTGAATTGGTTTTGCAAATCTTACTATTAAATTAATAAGGAGATTAAGATTATATGGTCATTCAAACTAATATGTCACCAAAAGCAATTGTTGAAGTTTGGGAAAATACTACAACTATTTTTGAAAAGCACAATATACCTCTTGTTGATAAGTCATTGGAGACATTTGTTGGAATTATTGAACTAACTATCCTTCTAAAAGAATTGAATGAAATTGTTGGCAGTTCTTCAGCGACTTGTGTTGAAGGTGGCTGACAAATGCCATCTAAAATGAGGTAGGTTGCCTCTGAAATCTTCATATTGCATAAAATTTCGGTTCGGTAAGTATTCCAAAACTAAGAAAAAAGCCGGCTTTAATTAAACCGGCTTTAGTATCTTTTAGGGTTTTACGGCTTTAATTACTGCTGAGACAATATAATCCTCAATGTTTGCACCAGCAACCCAGTTCTTAATAAATTCTCTAGACTCATCCTTTGGTTCGATACTAATTTGAGAAAAACCACTTTGCTGTAATATTAATTCCAATTCATCCACGGAAGAAGCACCTAAAACGCACCCAGAGTAAAAGTCCCCCAATTCATCTTTATTTCCTAATGGTAGTTCAATAGTTGCAACAATATCAGAAACTGCGATACGTCCTCCTGATTTTAGTACTCGGAACGCTTCCTTAAACACTTGGGGCTTATCGAGGGATAAGTTAATCACACAATTTGATATAATTACATCTACATAATTATCTGCGACAGGAAGATACTCAATTTCTCCTAATCTGAATTCAGTATTTGTAAATCCACCCTTTTCTGCATTATCGCGCGCCCTGCTAATCATTTCAGGAGTCATATCTACACCTATTACAAAGCCAGTTTCAGTCACTTGTCGGGCGGCCAAAAAACAATCAAAACCACCACCGCTCCCTAAATCTAATACAACTTCTCCGGGTTTTAGATCTGCAATTGCTTGTGGATTTCCACATCCTAATCCTAGATTTGCTCCTTCAGGGACCATGGACAATTCAACATCTGAATATCCTAATTTAGCTGATATTTCTTTATTATCATTAGAGGTACCACAACATGTTGAACCAGATGAGCAGCAACTATTTTGATTTACTTCCTGTAATGCAATTTCTTTATACCTACTTCGAACATTTTGACGGATTTGATCTTTTGTTTGATCACTCATTTTTTACTCCACCTCGGCATTTAGATTCTTACACTACTAATTTCCACAGCAATTATTCTCATGTATGTTATTAGGATTACAGCATGTTTCACCCACATAATTATCCGCCTCACAGCAGGAATTTTCTTCATTACTTTTTACTTCTTTGATTTCAACTGAACAGCACTTTGAACTTTCTTTTTTAGATGTGATTTTTTTTAAAAGGTTTATCACTAAAATCACCTCCTTTAATTTCCCTTTGAATTCATTTAAATAAAGTAAAAGATAAAGCCAGATATTGTTGACATTGTTATCACTGATAGAATAAATGCTACGACCAATTGCTTTCTAAATATTGATTTAAGTAAGATAATCTCAGGTAAACTCGCCCCTGCTGAACTTATCATCATAGCCATAACAGGTCCAAGAGCCATTCCTTTTAATATAAGAATTTGAGAAATCGGGATCATACTAGACAATCGAATATATAAAGGAATTCCTACAATAGCTGCTACAGGTATTAACCACCAAGCATCGTGACCAAACCATTTTGCAATAAATTCAGTTGGAACAAAACCATGTATTACAGCACCTATTGCTGCACCTATAAAAAGATAGGGATATACAGTTTTCATTAATGACCATGTTTCTGTTATGGCATATTTCCAGTTGAATTTTTGTATATTTCCTTCATAACCAGTCATGATAACCTTTTTTACATATTGTTGAAAGCCAAATTTATCTAAAGTGAAGCCAATTATGATTGAAAAAACAGCTGTTACAACGGAATAAATTACTGCAACCTTCCATCCCATAACAACACCCATAATTGTCAAAATTGTTGGATCAAGAACTGGGGAGGAAAATAGAAAAATCATAACGATTGAAAATGGAATCTTATTTTTCAGCATGTTTACGACTATAGGTATCGTTGAACAGGAACAAAAAGGCGTAACAAATGCAAAAAAAATCGCCACTATGCTTGCTGTAATTTTGTTTTTACCAGATAGTTTTTTTTCAATTTTTTCATATGGAATAAACCCCTGCAGTAAACTAATGATGAAAGAAATAACAACAAATAAAAAAGTTAATTCTAATAAAATCCACGCAAAATCTTTTAAAATATCAATCATTAAAATTCCTCCCAATAATTTTAAGTACGAATCCCTAATCTCAAAACCTGCTCAATTATTAAATCAAAATTTCTTGATTTATTAATCAAAAAAAATTGATTTAATGTCTTTTTATAAAGACCTAACAACAGCTAGGTCTGAATAAACAACACAAACTCGGTGAAAGTAATTGATTTATTTCATCATTATTAATTTGATAATAGCTCCATGTACCTCTTGTTTCTTTAATGATTAAATTTGCGTCAAGAAGTATTTTTAAATGGTAAGATAGCTTAGATTGTGGCATGTCGATTAAAGTACTTAAATCACATACACATATAGAATCTTGTTGACACAATAAGTTTAAAATTTGTAACCGCTTCTGATCGGCTAAGGCTTTAAATTTACCTTCATATTCTTCAAATACCTTTTCCACAGATTCGTCATTTAAAGGAATTATATGTTCCATCATAATTGCTCCTTTGTTAAATCAAATATTCTTGATATATTGTATTATATTTCCTCTATTCCAAAAATGCAACAACTTTATCAAAAAAAATTGATTAATCGCTATAAAAAAAATCTCCAAATTAAATGGAGATTTTTTCACAAGTAACATTATAATTTTTTTATTTTTAACAACAATTGCTTTCATTTCCTAATATAACAAGTCCGGCACCATCTTGAGTATCCTGACGATCTAACGTTAAGTTCCCTGTGAATTGAACAACCATTGAATCAATTGCAACTCTAATTTCATTTATTGTTTCAACAATATCATTCTCTTCTGGCTCATCCAGAGCCAATCCCACATTGGGACCACCTCAGCCCATTCCTGCAAAATAAACACGGATACCTTCTGCATTATTGTCTTTTAAAATAGACTGAATAAGTTCCTTTGCTTCATTTGTAATATTCAATATTAGACACCTACTTAATTTAGTGATTTTCTTTTTGATATAAATTATATTAACAATAGTTGTTTACCATTGTTCATCATTGTTGCTCCTATTGCTCACTTATTTGGATAATTCAATTAGATTTTCATAACCAATTGTTGCTTCTGGCTTCCATGGGATAATTGCACATTTCTTTGCTAAGTCATGTTGTACTTTATTAATCCATCCTATTTCAGAACTAGCCCTTCCGTTTAATATTGGGTCTTTGGTATTGGTTGCGAACATACTTTGATTAATAACCCACCACTCTGGGTCAATACCAGCTCTTCGAAGGTCATCTTGCAGTCTTGAGGCTTCGAAGACAGGTGTAGCTTCTGCGAGGGTTACAATAACTACGTTTGTTTCCTCTGAATTCCGTAACCGAGGTAGAAGCTTTACTACAGACTCAGGAATTTCACCCGTAGAGCGCGCAAGTTCTTTATGATACGACTGTGCAGCATCTAACAATAATAACGTATGTCCAGTTGGTGCTGTATCAATGACTACAAACTCATTCTGGGCTTTGTCAACTACATCCGCAAACGCCCGGAACACGGCTATTTCCTCTGTGCAAGGAGAATTTAAATCTTCTTCAAGATACGTAAGTCCTGCTTCATCCACTGTTTCTCGTGCCTTATCTAATACCTCTTGGCGATAATCCTCGACCACTTTTCGAGGGTCAATTCGACTTATAGTTAAATTGTCTCCCATACTTCCATTTTCAAAAACAAAGGATAAATGTGCCGCAGGATCAGTGGTTGTTAAATGAACACGATGGCCTTTTTCTACTAATCCCACCGCGATGGCCGAAGCGACTGTTGTTTTTCCAACTCCGCCTTTTCCCATTGTAAAAATGACACCCTTTTGTTTCTGAGCAAAATCAGCAATTACATCTTTCAAACCTAATAGATTACTTGGAATTTCTTCATCTCCCTGTTCAATCTCATTAAATTCATTCGAAAACAATTTTTTTATATTCTGTACTCCAGTTAAATTATAAGGGACAAGTGGCAGTTCATAGGTGGTCACGTTCTTTAATGTTTCCGGAATTGTTTTTAATGCCTCTTGTTGTCGAGTATAAAATGCTGTTGAAACTTCGTCATTTTCCACAAAATTACTTAACATCCCATTCACAATTAATAGTTGATTTTGAATACCGATGTCCTTTAACTCTTGCGATGCCCGTGCTGCTTCAGTTAGAGAGGAACTGTCAGGTCTTGCCACTAATACTAATGTTGTATTTTCCCCATCGGCTAAAGCTTCAACTGTTTCTGCATACAATTGTTTTTTCTCATCTAATCCTGAAAGTGGTCCAAGACAAGAAGCGCCATGTGTGCTATCCTCTAAAAATCCAGTCCATGCAGTTGGTAGCTGTAATAGACGGAGTGTATGTCCGGTTGGTGCTGTATCAAAAATGATATGATCATATTGGCTTTTTACTTTTGGATTTGCTAAAAGATTTGTAAATTCATCAAATGCAGCAATTTCAACTGTACAAGCTCCTGATAGTTGTTCCTCCATATTTGCAATCACAGCTTCTGGGAGCTTTCCACGATAAGGTCCAATTGTTTTATCCCGATACTTTTTTGCTGCCTCTTCAGGATCCAAGTCAGAAGCATATAAATTAGGAATACCTTTAATTGGTGTAGGTTCAGAATTCAGCTGAATTTCAAAAACATCCTCAAGATTTGAGGCAGGGTCTGTGCTAACAATCAGCACTTTTTTCCCCTGTTCGGCAAGAGCAACAGCGGTTGCACAAGCAGTAGACGTTTTTCCAACTCCGCCTTTTCCTGTAAAAAATATATAATGTGTTAGCTCTAGATTACTAGGATCAAATGTAGTAAACAAAATGCCACTTCCCTTAATTTGATTTAATTCAACTTAATGTTCAAAGTATTTTTGGGCTTTTGAGGCGTAAGCTCCTTTACTTCAACTCCAGCCCATGCTGCTAATTCCTCATTTGTTGGGTACTCCCCTGTCTTTGCAACTACACCATTTACTATAACTACAGGTAGACAATCAGGTCCTTTTTCATTTAGCAATTTATTTACTTCTGGATTTTGTATATATGGATCAGGTTCACTCGTTAAATTGTATCTTTTAATGTCAACACCTAACTTTTCTAACGAAAAAACAGCTGTTGCCACTCTTGTTAATTCCGGATCAACACTTGGCCCACAAACACCAGTTGGACAACACATCGCTGGATCAAAAATTTCAATTTTACTCATTATTAATCCTCCTGCCTATAGTGATTTACTCCAATCTTGAACAGCATTTCCTTCTAAGTATCTTTCACAATCTAATGCCGCCATACAACCAGAACCCGCAGCAGTAATCGCTTGACGATATTTTTTATCCTGTACATCTCCACATGCAAAAACGCCAGCTATATTTGTTTTAGTTGTTCCAGCTATAACGTTTATATACCCTGTTTCATCAGTGTCTATTTGACCTTTCAAGAATGAGGTATTCGGAGTGTGGCCTATAGCAACAAAAATGCCATCCGTTTGTATAATTTCTTCCACATTGGTTTCATTGTTTCTCACCTTTAAACCGATTACTTTATTTTCGTCTGCTACCACTTCTAATGGAGTTTTATTAAGTTCCCAAGATATTTTCGAATTTTCTCTTGCACGGTTTTGCATAATTTTTGAAGCACGGAGCTCATCTCTTCTATGAACAACAATTACTTCACTCGCAAACTTCGTTAAGAAATTTGCTTCCTCCATTGCCGAATCTCCCCCACCAACAATGATTACCTTTTTACCGCGGTAGAAAAAACCATCACATGTTGCACACGTACTAACGCCTCGGCCAATATTTTCTTTTTCCCCCGGAATATTCAAAAGTTTTGCTGAAGCACCGGTAGATAGTATAAGTGTTTCGGTCTCGATAATTCCTAAATCACTAACTTGTAGGCGGTAAAGTTTTTGAGATAAATCCACGTCTGTTACCCAACCTCTTTTAAATTCTGCTCCAAAACGCTCCGCTTGTTTTCTCATGTTTTCCATTAATTCTGGACCATTAATACCATCTATAAAACCCGGAAAGTTTTCTACTTCTGTTGTTAAAGTCAACTGTCCTCCGGGTTGATCCCCCTCAACTACAATTGGTTTCATGTTGGCACGTGCTAAATAGATAGCAGCAGTAAGTCCTGCTGGACCGCTACCCAAAATAATTACCTTTTCCATACTATCACCCACATATTAATATTCATTATATTTAAAAAACATAGTCATTCGCATAAGCAAATACTTATATATAACTTTGAAGGAAACCAAGAGATAAAACTCTCTTGGTTATTATTTGTTTTATTCCCCAGTTTCAGCAAAACGTTTAATTCTGTCTCCGATCTCATCACGAACACGTTGGAAGAATGCCCATTTTTCTTCATCTGTTCCCTCTGCTTTGGCAGGGTCATCAAATCCCCAATGCTCACGTTTCACATGTGGTGGTGTCATCGGACATCTGTCAGCCGCATCACCGCACAGTGTTACAACAAAATCTGCATTATTTAAGATTTCAGGGTCAATGATATCAGATGTTTGGTTTGAAATATCGATGCCAGCTTCCTTCATTGCTTTTACAGCGTTAGGATTTAAACCATGAGCTTCAATTCCAGCACTCAACACACGCCACTCATCGCCTATATATTTCTTTGCCCATCCTTCTGCCATTTGGCTTCGGCATGAATTACCTGTACATAAAAAGTAAATTGTTTTTTTATTTCCCATAGTATGAATCTCCTTTTATAATTATTGATTTGCTTGTGTCGTAAAGTACTTACGTTGAAACCATAAGGCAACACTAACGAGTGCAATCATCACCGGCACTTCAACTAAAGGACCAATTACGGCTGCAAATGCAGCACCTGAATGAATACCAAATACGCCAACCGCCACGGCAATCGCTAATTCAAAGTTGTTGCTACCAGCTGTAAATGCTAATGTCGTTGACACAGGATATCCGGCACCAATTTTCTTCCCCATAAAGAAGGAAACAAAGAACATAATAACAAAATAAATTAACAATGGAATTGCAATGCGTACGACATCTAACGGCAAGCTAACAATGACATCCCCTTTTAATGAAAACATCACAACAATCGTAAACAGTAAGGCAATCAATGTAATGGGGCTGATTTTAGGAATGAAGATTTTCTCGTACCATTGTCTTCCTTTAGCTTTTACTAAAATAAATCTTGTTAACATACCAGCAATAAAAGGAATGCCCAAATAAATGAAGACTGTTTTGGAAACCTCAGCCATCGTAATATCAACAATAGCCCCTTCAATCCCAAACCATTTTGGAATTACGGTTACAAATGCGTATGCATAAACAGAAAAGAACAAGGTTTGGAATACCGCATTAAAGGCAACTAATCCTGCTGCATATTCTGTATCACCTTTGGCAAGGTCATTCCAGACAATAACCATAGCAATACAACGTGCTAAACCAATGAGAATCAACCCTACCATATACTCTGGTTTATCTGGTAAAAAAATAATCGCTAACACAAACATAAGAACAGGACCAATTATCCAGTTTTGAACTAGTGATAACAGCAATACTTTTACATCCTTAAAAACTCTACCCATCTCTTCATAACGAACTTTTGCTAATGGTGGATACATCATCAGGATTAAACCAACGGCTAAAGGTATTGAAGTTGTACCTACCTGTAAGCTGTTCAATCCATCAACAAAGCCGGGAACAACATTACCGACACCAATTCCAACTGCCATAGCTAGAAAAATCCAAAGGGTTAGATATCGGTCCAAAAAGGAAAGTCGCTTCCTTCCAATTTCTTTACTCATAATTTTTTCATCCCTTTCTCTTCCACTTTACTAACAATCAAAACGTAATTTAGTATTATTCCCGTCTAGCTTTTCGATGTTTTCATTTTGATCATGTACATGCTGCAAGATGTTTTCAATAAGTGGATAGAATTCACTGGATTTATTCAAGGAATAATATATCCATTGCCCTTTTCTCTCTTCAGCAACGAGTCCTGCATCTTTAAGTTTACGTAGATGCTGACTAATCGAAGGCTGACTCATTTCAAATAACTCGACAAGTTCACATACACAACACTCCTGTTTTTGCAAAACAGAGATAATGGTAAGTCTTGTTTTATCTCCAAGAAGCTTTAAAACTTGGGCTGCTTTCACAATTTCTACTGTTGTTTGCTGCATGTCAGTTTACACCTCCCTAACGATTTAGTATTTAATTCATTCTTTGTAATTTTCATTTTCGACTATAATCATATAACTAACTACTTATATAATCAATAAAAGCGAACCATTCTTAACATAATATTTACATTCGGCTAAAAAGTACTTCAACTTCAATAAATAATTGTTATAGTCAATAACAATCAGGACTTCTCTTCAAAAAGTTAAAATGCATCAATATATTCCGGTGTTGAGTCCTATTGAAAGGACGAAAGAACGATAACAAACATTTAAGGTACCCCAAACCTTTTGGGATACCCTATATATATAACTAATATTTACGAAACATGGAAATATAGGCTTTGCCCATTTAATGAAATGTTAAGTCCTTTTTCATATACATTATATCTATTATTTAAGTAATTTTTGATTCCTAAAATATTATTAAAAGAAGGTTGACCACAAAGAACAACAGGAATATTTTGACCTTTTGTTTCGAATTCTAACAAATCTAAAATACTTTTAAATGAATGATCGGAACTTTGATTAATTAATTCCTCGCAATTATCAAAAATAATAAACTGGATGTTGTGCGCTTTTATAAGTTCAGTTAATCTATTGACTAGTGAGGGGATAGGTAATCGATTAAAAGATAATCCCTTTTCAATAGCCGATAACTGGTTAAGAACAAGCGATTTCACTGTCATGTTACTGGTGAATTTATTGTATAATACTGGTACTTCCTTAGAATTTCTTTTTAATTCTAAATATTTTTCTTCGCAATAAATGGGTAATATGAAGGTATCATCTTGTACGGTTCCCTCGGTTAGATTGATACCAATGTTTAAATGGTAAACACCGTCAGGTATATTACTAAACTTATTATTATTTTGCATGGATTTCCCTCCCTAGAATCCTCCTTTCCATTATCCAATAACTCGCGTTAACTTGATTGCGCCAATCTCTTCTCTCGTTCATAGAAATCTAACAGATTGAAATTTTCATTTTCAAAAGGGTTAATAACGAAAGGTCTTGTTGATAATGAAATAGATTTAAAAGCAGTATATAAATCATATTCAGTAATCGAATCATCACCATTTTTAAGAGCAGAGACCGTTGCCTCTTCAAGAATTTTCTTTATATAAAAGGGATTCCCATTGGTTGCATAAAACATTTTTTGAGCCAAAATAGGATCAGCAATATAAGATTGTTCTGGAAAAGGAAGCTGCTTATCAATTCCGTTTAGAAATGCCCGGAATTCTATTTGATCTTCCCTTGATTGAAACAAAAATGGCTGTAAACTTTGCTTTATACAAAAACGTCGGTCTAATTGTTCATTGAATTCAAAAACTTTTTTTGATTCTGGCATACCACATACTAATATTGGGATTTTAATATCATTAGTTAAATTTTTTACCCAATTAGATGCCTTGTTTAAAACATTCTTACTTTCACTATCAATTAAATGTTGGAACTCATCTATAATTATCATTCCAACTTCACACTTTTCAACAAATGCTAATATACGAGCGGTCATATTATTTTCCGTACCACGGTCATAATTTGGATCACCCATTTTTAATAAAATTTTTGATGCAACTGATTTTGGAGTTGCACCAACAGGAACCGTTAAATATAAAACAGGAATCTTTGTATTGCCGTCAATATCCTGCCTTGGATATTTACTTTCATATTCTTTGAGAATCGTTGATTTCCCTAGCCCCGTTTCACCATATAGAAATAATCCATCGGGCTGAACGGAATTTAATGATAACTGATGATGTTCTTCAACTTTTTCTAGTAATGCATCATATCGAGGATAAGGTATAATAATACTTTTAACATGCTCTTTTCTTCTTTTTATTTCTTTTAGGTCTGCCACTTTACCTGTTAAAGATTTAAATTGTTCCATTTTCATTGACCTCACTTTTTAAATCTAACACCGTAATCAGGTAAGGAATCCAAATCAATATCATAACTCATATCCACAATAATTGGATTTTTTTCTTTTGTCTCGTCTGATTTTCTACCCTTATTTGATGCTTTTTTGGATTTTTTAACATTCTGTTGTTCTTCAACATGTACAATAATAGTATCCGCATCACTAGGGCTTTCTAATTGCAATTCAGTAATTCCCATTGAAGAAATACCTTCATATGACGAGCTTTTTTGTATACCAGTTTTCTGTTCTTGTTGCTTTTGACGCTTTTGTTTTCTGTATTTCTTTTTATCCTGTTCCGCCAACCCTTTTACTTTTCTCATCGTTCTTGCTAGGTTCGTTACATCGTCTTTTTTCTGTTCCCTTGTTTTTATCGAGGAATCCAACTGCAACTGTGAATAATGTACCGGTAATTCAGCGTTAATCTTCTTTCTTTCAAATCCTGTATTTTTTGCCTCAATATATCTTTTTTTAAATTTATCATAAACATATACAGACCGCATGTCAGCCTTATCAAATCTTACCCTAACATCCTCCATCTTGCTTTCATCCTTGGCTTCGTTTATTAAATTATTTCTTAATTCCATTAAATCTTTACTATTATAATATTCATTCTCAATAACTACACCTTTATTTTTAGCCCTCCTATAAGCAATCCCACTCATAAATATAAGTTTTAATTCTTTTTTACTTTGCGGTATAGGTAGAGTTAGAATTGGATAATCTGCCATCCCTCTATTCCACAAGTCCCTTGGCTTTCCACCTCGTCCCTTATCATAAGTATTGGCAACGATATCAGTCATCACAATATGGGCCATATAAATAAATGTTTGCATTGTTATACATGCTTTACCTTCAGAATCATAAAGTCCTCTTTCAAAAATATTTGAAAAAGTTGTACCTTCTAACGTATGAATCCATTTAGTGTTTAGAGTTCTAAAGCCTCTTTCTATTGTGCCTTTTTGATAACCTGCTCCTACTTTGCAAAATTGGATATCTATGCCTAGTTGTTGACAAGCATCCTTAACATCAAATGATTCATTTACCTTGGAATTATCAAAAACAACCTCAACAGGCTTACCGTATGCAACCCATTCATTTTCAACTAATGGATAAAGTGTTTTTATGTATGTTTTCGGCATGATAGCATGTAAAATGCATTGTTTTACAGCAGCTGCATCTACATCATCAAACGTTACATAAAACCCTAGTGGATGACCGGATAATTTATCAATTGCATATACGAGCCATGGTTTTTGTGATGTAAGTGTAGCAGGGTTGAATAAAAAAACATCAACAGGTGTCCAATCTATCTCAACTCGCTGCAGGGGCCTTGTAACCACTACTTCTTTTCTAGAACCATTTCTTCTTAAATCTGTTTCAACTTTACCTAGCCTTATTTCTTCTTTTCTTAATTGGTCCTCTATTTCTCTTTTTCTTCTGTAAAAAGTGGAACGGGATATTTTTTTGATTTTTTTATCTTCATCCCTCTGCTCATTAAGCTCATCTATCCTTAAAATAAACTCGGAAAAAAGATATTCATCAGTATATTTCGGTCCATCATATTGGAAATCTTCCACTATTTTTTCAATTATTTTCACTACCTCTTCTTTTGTATTATAGCCTTTTGGACCGGCTTTATATTTTACAAGTGCTCGGATACTCCCATATTTATCCCATCTACTTTTCCATTCATAAAAAGCCGATTTACCTACCTTGGGCTCTAACGAGCTTAAATAGTATTTTATTTCTGAAGGTAATATTTCCCCATCTAACACTGGTTTTAATATTTCATATCTTCTATTAGCTTCATTTTTAGATTCAAAATCAAGCATTGAAAAGTCATCAAATATTTTTTCATTATTACTCCAATCCTCATTTCTAAATACTAATTCATCATTAGACCATTTTTCTAATAATTCATTCTTGCCCCAAACTTCAATTTTATTGTAATTTAGATTCTCTAGCTCAATTGCACCATTAGTTTCTTTACGAACTACATACTTATCTTCATTTATCATAAACTTTGTTCCTGCAACAAATGAAAAAGTACTCATAAAATATCACCTAACAATATCGATTAAAGTTTTTTCACTGAGTAACTCATTAATTAGATCTATTTCAAAATAGTGATTATAGATCATATAATATATGTTTGCTTCAAACTCTGCACTTGGAATATTGGAGCAATTATTTCTTAAATCGCCTATTTTACATTTTCCGCTTTCTTGCATAAAATTATATATTTCGATAATTATACTGGCTTTAGTTGAGCGTTCGTCTACTTTTCTTATTAAATCAAGATTTTGTATAAAATATCCTTTTCGTATATCTTCTTCAGAAACAACATTGAAATTCCAACCCTTTTTTGCACAATAGATTTTACCAACTTCAAACTTAACTTTATTTTGTTCATCGTCTATCTTGTCATCTGGCTTAACTTCATAAAGAATTTTATATTTTTCCTTCGTTACAGCTAAAAAATCAGGATAATAATTATGTAATTTCCCTTTATATCTATACTCAATTTTTACTGGTTGTGATTGTATTTTTTCTATTAAAGGGTCAAAATCTAACACCTTGATAAAGTCTCTCTCTAAAAGACTTTCCCAAGCTACCAGTTCGGCACACTTTCTGCTATTTGCGAATCCTCTATAACTGCCCTTCTTAGACGGCTTTATTTTCCTAATTTGCTTCATAAAATCACCCACTTATAGTATACCAAAATATTTTATTGGAGATTATTTTAGTTGAGGTGATCAAATATGCTTCTCTTTTATTTAAAACCAAATAAAAACGAGTCCCTTACTGGCCTTTTTTACAGGACTGCTAAAGAAAATCTAATGGATAATCTAGGATGGATAAAAGATAATTTTTCTGTGTTTTCCGAATATAGGCTTAATGAGAACAATATTAATTGGGGGCATCCAGATACTGTTGAGGATGTATCAAAATTTCTAAAAATTGACTTGGAAGCGGCAAATAAAATGACCTTCACTTTTTTTATGGATTTACATGACTTAAAGGTGGATAACAACAAAAACAAAATAAAATGTCCTTGGTTTTTATACCAAACAACAAAGGTTTGTCCAGAATGCCTAAAAGAAGACCCCTATCACCGTATGGATTGGAGCTTCACCTATAGTACAATTTGCAGTAAACATAAAGTTTTCTTACAAGACAAATGCACTAGCTGTAATCGGGATTTTTCTATAAAAACAGTGGTGAATGATAAATGTATTTGTGGAAAGTCTATTTCCACTTCAATATCCGATACTGTAAATGACCCCCTTGTACTTGAATATCAAACAGAAATTGATAAATTCTTTTTGTACGATAACACAGTTAATATAAATGATTGGGTCTCAAATTCTAACGTATTCTATAATTCACTAGAATTTTTTGCGACATGGATTCCGCAGACAATCGATTGTGAAGATATTCTTACCGTTGAGGATATTAAGTATAGTGGAAATGCTATCGCAAGAACACGTTTAAAAAAAACAAAAACACTAATGCAAGCAATTCCGTTATACATACACTCTTTTAAAATATTAAAAGAATGGCCGACTCAGTTTTATGAATACATCGATTCAGTTGAAAACGGAGACGATAGTAACAAAATTCGTATATTTATCGATGTTTTAAACAAGTTTACTGGAACAAGTCTTGAACCGATTTACTCGGAATTCATGAACTATATCCTTAAAAAGCAATTATATATTAATAATCCAGATCATTTTATTAGTTTAAAACAAGCTAGTATAATTACTAAACTCAAAGAGGATACTATAAAAAAGAGCGATTTTTTCCAGCTTTATGAGTGTACATTTAAAGGCATTGGATTTTACTTTGTCAATAAAAACGCCATTCAAGAATGGCTGTTCCGATATAATGAAACGATATCGAAGGAAGAATTAAGAAAAATTTGGGGTACAAGTCCTAAATCTACTTTCAATATTCTATCAAATAATGTGTTAAAGCCTGCAATTAACATACAAATTGGTTCTGTTCAGAAATGGGAAATTCCGAAGAGCGCTATTGAAACATTTTTTATAAAATTGGAAGAGAAAACTTCGGAGGTTAATGGAGCAAAGATACTATTAAATGAAGCTTTCCAATGGATTGGAGTACAACATTCGTATATTATTATTAAAGCAATGCTTGCGGGAATACTACCATTTCAATTAGATAAGGGTAAATTAGGAAATACAGTAATATCAAAGGATATTCTATTTAAAATTATTCGAAGGATAATTCTAGAAAGTGCAAATAGAAATGGTAAGATACCAATCAAAGACGTTACATTCCTATTAGGAGTAAAAAAACAAGATATTGAATATTGGATTAACACTAATCGTTTAGATGCAAAGAATAATATTGATATTACATATAACTCTTTTAGCAATTTTCAGTCAAAATACTTTACAACATTTGAATTATCCATGATAAGTAAAATAAGTAGTAAATCAATTCTAACTAAATATTCAAATGGGAAAATAGCAGCTGTTTCAGGTCCGAGATTTAATGATGGTGAGAGAATTCTATTTACTAAAAAGGCATTAATGAATTTGTGAAGCATAGAACTAATTAAGGTTTTTAATTTTGAATGGCTAAAAACCTTCAATGAAGGTTTTTAGCCATCCATTTTGTATTTTAAATTGTTTTTTCTTCTCCCATGATTAAACATATAATTTACGGAAAAACTAATCCTGTAAAATAGGAGGAAATGCCATGCAAACAACTGCAAAGGTATATATTAAAACAAAGGATATTTTTCATCTAAATTATGGAGAAGCAATCTTTGGTCAATCTTACGTCCCTGAAGAAAATGGCAGTAAATACATGGAACTAATAATTCCAATAGACTGGATTCATCAAAGACAAGGTTTTTTTGGTGCTTTTAGTGATGAGTTCATTATTCAAAAAGTGGAATAAATGCCGCCAAATTTTGCTGTGAACTCCCAAAATATTGAGCAATTATGATACAAGCCTTTGTTGACGCATTTCAATCATTCTAATCATTATTCGGACGAGTTAAGTAATATCCCCTTGCACTAGTCTACTTTCTAAAAATATTTGAACATCTTTTAGATTAAAAATATAAGGTATGCCATTATCATTTTCATCTATTATTAACGGCTTGATTCCCATTTGCTGTAATTCCTTCAAAATATATGGTTCTTTTAATTCAGTAATAAGATTCAACATACTTAACCAAGCATATTTTTTTTCAAAGGTTCTTAAATCCTCTACTCTGAGAAAATTAGTATTTAAATTTGTTTCGCTGTTTATATAACCTTTCTTAATCCAAGCATGAATCGCCGGTTGGCTAATATTTAATTCCATTGCAGCTTCTTTTGCTGTTAAATAAATTTTTTGTTTATTATTTTTTAAGGCTCCTAATGCCATTTTTCTATCAAATAAATAACCTTTTTGAGAAAATTTTTTATTAAGTGGCTCTACGCCCATACTGAAAAGAGCCATCAACAATCTCATCGGACTATATTCATTATTGAATTCTTTTACAAGTGAATTTAAACCGATATAATTATGTAAAAATTCATTTATAGACCGAGCAGTAATAAGTTTTTTTTCTACTTTTAAGTATCCCTGACTAATCCAAATTTTAACTATATTACTGGTAACACCATAATACTTTGCAAATTGACTTTGGGTCAAATTGCCCCCTATAGGAATTAAGTTTCCTTTTTGGGTTGAATTGTCCAATGCAGGTAATGAAACAACCTTTTGTGGCAAATTATACGATACAGGGAATAAGTCATCTTTAATAAAAGAAAACTTTTTTATACCACTTCCCGTTTTTATTGCATAAGGGATTATCTCTTTCTTTAATACCTTTTTAATAAATCCCACCGTACCTATTCGGCAAATTTGAGCAGCCTTATCAAAGGTTACCATTTCAGTATTTAAAGCTACTAAATTAGCCGGCTTTGCATTTTTTTCTATCTTATAAAGCAAATCTTTAATCGACTTGATTTCAATAATCCAATCGTTCGATTTATTATTTATTGTTTGCTTTCTTTTTGCATTTATTATTTGATCTTTCATTAATTTTTTAATGATATAGTCTGAAACTCCTAATAGTTTTGCGCCCTCTTCACTACTTACATATAGCTTGTTTATATCATCAATCTTTTTTATAAAATTCTTTAAGCTTTTTTCATTTACCAATATTTGCGATTTCTCATTTCTAGATCTTACTATCCCCTCAATTTCGCCAGTATTGATTAACTTAACTATATTATTATATTCTGTTTTCAGCATAATCCTTGCTTGTTCACCACTAATATATTCAGATTTGTACCCAAATCTCTCCAATAGCCCACCGTTCCACTCTTTATAAAGATAGTTTTCAAATGCTGTTGTTAAAAAACTGTACATATTATCATTAAAATAGGAAAACGTATGCCTGTATAAGTTTCCAAATTCCTTTTTTACACCAGTATAATTATTATTTTTTGGTATTTTCCTAAAATTGTCCAAAAATTCATAATAACCAAATGGCCAATTAAGAAATATATTGACAACTTTATTGAAAATATTATGAAGATCGTATAAAGGTAAATCTCTAAAAAACCTTTTATGATTAACTTCAAAATATTTTACGATGTTTAAGGAAAAAAAGTCCATTATTAATAATATGTGTAATAAGGGTAATCTGCTAAATGGAATTATTCCACTTTTTACATTACCAAATTTATTATTTACTTTTTTAGTAAGCAAAGAGGATAGTAGAGTATCCTCATCTTTAACACATGTAGTTTGAACTTTTGTCAAATCAAAACCACATTTACATTGATTCACACTAGAACCTCGATTAAAATGATTTAAATAACTATTACAATTAGGGCATCTATCGAGTAATAATATTTTATGTACAGGACAACATGTCATAAAAGTAATGTCCCAACTCTTTCTTAGATAGGGACTAGTTTTAAGACATTCTGGACACACCTTTGTTCTATTTGTATTTATACCCCTAACTAAAGCACTATTTACCTCTTTTGGATAAACATCTTGAAAATTTCCTATTTCATTGAAAAAACTTAAAGATAGTAATACTTTTTTTTCGTTTTCTGTATAAAAAGCAAGCTTATCAATATTTAAACCATTATAGTCTTTAATAAATAATAATTTAGAAGTAATATCTGTTGTGAAAATTCCTACACTATCATATATCCAAACCGTTGTGGGATAATTATTTTGCTCGGTTAATCTCAAAATATATCCCCTTAAACTCTCGTCAGTGTATGGTTTTGGTCTAATAAGTAGTTTATCCAAAATAAAAACCCTTTCTATAAAATTTGCCACAATAAATTAAATTATTGTGGCATCGTTTTTATTTATTAAAATGGAGATTTGATAATTCACTCCGGATTATTATGAAAAAGTATTCCGGAGAATTATGAAAAATCATTCCGGACAATTTTGAATAAATTCCGCTTAATTATGAAAAATAACAACACCTATACTGCCTCATTTGTCCATTGTTTTCCATCATGCACGAACAGAATTCCGAGTTCATGATGCTCACCGTCGTATAGTGCTCTTTGCGCAAAACGAACTTCACCGTTATAGTCCAACACCTCGAGCTTACAATAGGCACGATTCACTTGTAATGCTTCGTAAAATTCTTTTTCACTCCGAACTTTGTTGCCATTTACTTTTATAATGATTTCTCCTAATTTAAGTCCCATTTTTTCAGCTGGGGAATTGGGGATCACATCTAGGATCACCATGCCTTTTTCATTGGTTGCGAAGAATGATACTTTATCATCATCTAACATTTTCTGCCTTACCGTGATATATTCACGACCGACCATCGCCACTACAGCCGCAGCAATCGCCAAGACTGGGAGCCAATAAGCTCCAACCGTTAAAGCTGCCACGACAACTGCCAATAGCAGAACCCTTCTGCCCGTCTGCTGAATGGCAACCTTAGGCAGTGAAGCCTGTACCGCCTGATGGAAACCGACTCCAAATGGCACGACTAGTAGAGAAAAAGTCATAAACGGCGTTTGAAGAACCGGCCACCATTCAAATGTCGAGGTGAGCGCATCCCCTGGGATCAATAAAAGCACAGGGACCATCCACATTTTTTTTGCCTCATGGGCACCGATTTGCTTCCCGCGTTTACTTTTGAGCAACTTAGGTGACGTATGGACATGTCCTTTTCTTAAAATTAGCAAGCCTTCTGCAAAAATCAAAACCGAAAGCAAAATCGCCATTACCAGAACCGGACTGTTTGTTACATCTTTTATTAAATTAGAAACTAGTAAATTATTAAACGACAGACTAGGTAGGAATAAGGATATGATAATCGAAAGTCCTAATACAATCGCTGGTGAAAGCAAGCGAGGTTGCATAGCTAGTGCAAAAAGAATAGTTAAAGATGATGCAATAACTATAAACCCTAGCGGAAGCACTGCCCCGATCGCAATCATCACAGCAGAAACGCAAACGCCTGCAAGAATTCCAGACAAAGTCAACTCCGTCCACTCAAGATTAAAAGGATAAATGCGAACATTGAAATCCTTTCTCTCTCTTTTAATGCGGCGAAAGCCTAGAAATAATGCAACTAGTAATAATATATATGTAGCCGGATTAAGGAAAAACCGTCCAATCCCAAACAATAGCTCCAACAGCCATGCTTCTACCATAAAGCACCATCCTTTGTTAACCAAGCCAAAAACTGAGCCAGAGGGTCGGGAACTGTGTCCCATAATTATAGCGTAATGAATAGTTTCCATTTTGTCCATATGGAAATGAATGTAAGCCAGCGGATTTTATCTATAAATAAAAAAATATACCCGTATTCATATACGGATATATTCAACAAAGATTCCCTGACTCCTGCCAGTTTTATTATTTATAAAGCATTTTGATTGCTGTTTGAAGCTGGATGTCGTTTTTCTCATCTCGAACTTCTTCGATGATTTTTTCTTGAAGCTTTTGTGCTGTATCCTTATCAATTTGACCGGAGGCTGAAATTCCGTTTGCCTTTTGGAAGGCTTGAACAGCAACCTCTGTTTGCTTGCTGAAGTAACCATCATGGCGTCCCGGTTCAAAGCCAAGGCCTTTCAACATTAATTGCGCGCTCTTCACTTGTTCATTATTTTGATCAAAGGCAAGTGGTTGCTCTTCAATTTGAATCGGGCTTGAATAGAAATAATCCGGTTGCTTCATTTCAACTGTTGGTTCAACACCTTTTTTGTGAATCCAATTGCCATCCGGTGTTAACCATTTAAACAATGTCAGCTTAATATTACTGCCGTCACCAAGTGGAACAGCCTGCTGCACAGTCCCTTTTCCGAATGAAGTTTCACCAATGATGTCGTAGCCGCCCGCTTCTTTTAAACCACCAGCTAAAATTTCAGAGGCAGAAGCACTCCCTTTATCAATTAAAACTGTAATTGGATAGTTTTTCTTTTCTTTTAAAGATGAGAAAAAACGTTCCTTTTCACCGTTTCGATTTTCAATTTGCACATATGGCTTTTTATCCGTCACGAAGAGCTTTAAAATATCTTCCACGCTTTGTAGATAACCACCTGGGTTGCCACGAACGTCAATGACTAATCCGGCAATTTTTTGACTTTCAAGGTCCTTTAGTTGAGTTGCAAAGTCTTTCGCTGTGTCTTCTGAAAAACTTGTAATTTCAATATAACCAACTTTGTTTCCTTTATAGTCTTTCACTGAACTGTACACAGTTTCAATTGGAATTTCGTCTCTTGTCACTTCAATTTTTAAAGTACCAGTAACACCTGGTCGCTCAACCTCAAGGATGGCTTTTGAACCTTTTTCACCACGGATTTTCAAAACCGCTTCGTACAGATCAAGGCCTGCTAAGCTTTTACCATCAACACTGAGAATAAAGTCATTGGGCTTCAGTCCGGCTTTTTCAGCAGGAGAATCTTTAAATGGCGCTACAATCGTAACCTTGCCATCCGTCATACTTACTTCTGCCCCGATTCCTTCAAACGAAGAATCCAATGACTGTTCAAATTGGCCGGCTGTTTCTTTATCCATATAAACGGAATATGGGTCCTGAAGCGTGTTGACCATACCAGAAATGGCTCCTTCAACAAGCTTATCCCGTTTAACCTCTTCCACATAGCTTCCCGAAATCAGCTCCAACGCCTGCTTGATTTTAGCTAAATCCTCTTCTGTACTTTTATCCCCCTTAGCAAACACACTGCCCGGATGGGGGGTTCCATTGATGCCATTTAGTAAAAAATAAGAAATCCCCGCGCCAACAATAAGTGAGAATGCCATTAACACAAATACTATTCTTTTTCGAAATATCATACCACTCACCCCAATATCTATCTCTAAAATATTTTAACATATATCTGCTTGGACAGGAAAAGGCATCTCACCCAATCAGTGCGATGCCTTTCAAGTGTCCCTATAACTATATGACAAGCTTGTACGAATTATGAATTTTTTAGTGGATCACATTTCACTGTTTAATTACAATTAAAAGCTTAAAAAAGCACTTTTTGTGCTTTAACTTTTATGCATTATAATTTTAACATAAAGAAATCAAAAACAACATAATCTTACTCGAGTGTTGGATTTCTTCTTTGTTTTTCGCCATTGATTAGTTTTACATGGGTGAATATTTCAATACTATCCTCCGTCAACGGAATTTTTCCGTTATGTTCAATAGCTTGCCATTCTTTAATATCTTTGCGATAAAGCACCTCAGATAAACGGTAAAGGTCCAAGTTATTCTTTAACCCGGTTAGAAAAGTTTGGTGTATTTGAGATTTTAATAATTTCTCTATTTCTCTTTCGATTTTATTAAGTCTTTCTTTTTGAACGATTTCCCTTAATTTTGCAAGAACTTCGATAGTAATTTTAAAGTGGATTTTCTCGTTCTTGATGAATAACTTCTTCTTTATTCTTATATTGTCAATTATAACATTAATATCTGATAAATCATTGTGAAGACGTAAATTTTCACGGGTTATGTCTTCATTCATCCATTTTAATCCTTCGACCTCTTCAATAGTAAAGGTTTCTTTTAAAGCACTATCCGTAATAAAACTAACTCCAATGACTTCAATCGTTTTGATCTGTTTTTTGTCAGTCTCCCATGTATGATTTTGGGATAGCCCTACATAAGGAATTGCTACTACATGGGGTGGTTCATTTAATCCAATTAATAATTCCCTTAAGCTTATTGGACGAATTAATGAACTTTGCCTATAAGTAGCTTTAGGGTCACTCAGCCGCGAAAGAGCGGTTGACATTTCCAAAGGTGGAAGTGCTGTTAAAAGTTGGAATAGCGGTTCTTTTGTCGAATACATCAATATTCTGTATCGAGTTTCTCGATACCTGTCAAACATATCAACTGTTGCTTTTAGTCCATCCTTTTTTTTTAATAGCTTTTCAGAAAAAACTATAAAGGATAAATGCCCCCAAAATATATGACGTTGTGAAGAACGGTAGGCATCAAAAATCGCTTCATTAATTGTTTCTCCCGTGCCACGACCAACGACAACCTTTGTATCTGTCTCTCCACCAGATGCTTCAGATTTTGCTAATAGGGAAGGATTAACAATTTGCAAGTAAACATTATATTTACCATCTTCGTAGTCTACACCTAACCCATGAACATAAATCATTCTCTCCGGTTCATTCGTATCCCAGCAACCAGCAAGTGTGAGGTTAATCAAAAGAAAAATTGAGAAAAAAATAATTTTTTTTTAAAATGATTCATGAGGAGCCTCCTTGGTTTGTTTCATCATTCGGTTTTACTGCGCTTGGACGTTTAGTATTTATGTGTGCAGGCATTTTTAGGATAGATTTAATGGCATTTTTTAAGCTTAGTCGACTTGCGACTTGCAGGTAAGGAACATCAAATGATTGAATTCGCGCAATAATAATCCCAAAAAAGTAAATAGATGCAAATAAACCTAAAAAGCCAAATAGGGATGCAATAATGACGGTTAGAAAACGCATTAATGAAGCAATACCTACGAGTGTCTGATTGACTAAAGTAAAGGTCGCAATTGTGGAACCAGCGATGATAACGAGCATAGCAGGACTCGTTAATCCTGCTCTAATTGCTGCATCACCTATAATCAATCCACCAATAACGCTAAAGGTTTGACCAATAGATAGAGGCAGTCTCATACCAGCTTCTCTAAACACCTCAAACAATGACAGCATTAGAAAAGCCTCCATTGCACTCGGAAGAGGGACGCCCTTTCTAGCTTCAATGATGGTTGCTAATAGAGTAAAAGGAATCTGATTTTGATGGAACGTTGTCAAAGCAACCCAAAATCCTGGAAGCAGAATCGCTGCAGAAAGCGCAATAACTCTTATTATTCTTTCAAAGGCATTATATAAGTAATGGGTCTCGCTATCTTCCGCAGTTTTTAGTAAAAAGAATAAAGTGACCGGAGTTAAAAGCGCATAGGCAACGCCATCAATTAAAATAACAAACCGCCCACTTAATAACGCTTGAACAGCAAAGTCTGGACGCCCGGTGTAACTATAGCGCGGGAAGATAACATAAGGATTCTCATTTAATAATTCTCCTAATTGAGCTCCACTATATAATCCATCAATATCGATATCATTTATTTTTGAGCGAATTTGTTTAAGAATATTTTGGTTAGCAATATCTTTCATATAAAGAAGAAACACTCTTGTTTTCGTTCGTTTCCCAATTTTAAATTGTTCACTAATAAATGACGTTGTCGGTAATCTTTTTCGAATTAATGCATGATTAACAATAATATCTTCAATAAAATTATCACGTGGACCTCTAAAGCTTATTTCCAAAGATGTTTCTTCTGGTTTACGCTGAGGCTTATTTGAAATATCTACAGAATAAAGCATGTTAATCGCTTTAAAATACATCAGCAGTTTACCAGAAAAAATTTCATTTTCTGCTTTTTCTATACTTTCAACAGAACGTAATGAAGGGAGTTGTAGTTTATTGGTCAAATTATTATTTAGTTCATCTGATGATTTGAAATATTCTTCAAGTCGTAAAAGAATAGTTTTATAAAATATTTCATTATCGATTAAACCTGAACAATAAATAAGAGTGACGTCATGTTGATTGAATTGCAAAGTGGAAAAGACAACATCTGAGCATTGTTCAAATGTTTCTTTTAACTTTTGTTCATTCATAATAGGCATTTCTTTCTTGTTTTTTGTGGAATACCGCTTAAATCTCATTAGATTTCCCTCTTTTCTGCCTTGAATAGATGATTGTAAGAATACAAATTATTATTGAAGAGCAAAAGAAAAACCAAAACGAAATCGGTAAAATGTAAGTCCTTAACAAGTAAGTAAACTGAAAATCAGTAATTGGTACCATTACAGCTGCACCCGCTACAATTGATAGGAAAAGCAAAATTATGTTTTTTTTTCGATCGTCTTTTATTTGTAGTGCCTCTTTTATAATAAACAGTAGTAAAGAAATACGAATAAAAATGCCTGACAACCACTGATAAATGGATAAGAAATCAACATGTTCAATATACGTGCCGATAGAGACTAACCCCCACTGTTCGTAGGGTGGAAACCTTTGTTTCTTGGCCTCAATTGGTCCAAATTCTATAATAGACCCTATTAGTGGTCCGAGTGTTAATAGAATCAGTAAAATAAGGGTGATAAAAAAATGTCGGAACCGAAGCGGCTCATTGATTTTATGCTGCAATAATAAAAAGAAGAAAATTTCAATAACTCCTGAGGCTTGATAAATAATTCCTTCAAAAACCGGGCGATATCCATGCTCTAGAATCGGTAGAAGTAAAGAATAATCTTTATATTGAAAGTTAGCGATACTTACAAAAAAACCAAATATTATTATAAACAATAAGAGGAAGACATTAATCGTATTCATTATTCGAAAGCTTGAACTTGCTAGGAACCAGCATAATATAATTAAAATTAGACTTACTAATACCTGAGGTGTTTCCGGTAAATAGGCAATCGTTGTCCAGGTAATGGTTTCTCGCAATGCAACTGCTGCTAAAAAAACAAAGTATGTAATAATAATAAAGAGGAAGACATTTGTCACTTTCGTACCGAGTACTTCTGCCATCAGTTTGAATAAGGAAAATTGAAAAGTCTTTTTATGAATATACATCAGCAATGGTATCCACATAAGGATTAATACTATTGTGAGAAGCACACTTAACCATGCATCCCTCCCTGAAGTATATAGTAAGGGGGAGATCACAAAAACATGCGTTTTTATACCTATTGCTGTTACTAATAGAAGAACAATATGAAGCGGCGAAACAGTATCAAATTTTTGCATCTAATTTCACCTTTTTGAATTGATTTTTACTGGTATTTTCTTATAAAAATGTATTTATTATACATCATATTTTTAAAAAGTATTAGAAACTAGAAGTAACATAATAAATTATGGGCGGCCCTTTTTATGAATAAGCCTACCATGACAAAAATGGTAATTAGAAGTACGATTGTATTTTTACGGTAAAATAAAAAAGAGTAATAGAGTAATAATGAAATAACCTGTTAAGAGGTGATTAAATGAAGCAACCAATAGGAGTTCAAATTGAAGGTGCTATATATCGACGTTTGTTCATGAAAACACATTATAAAAGAGCACATCATTATCTACCTCTAGATGTCGACAAGATGTGCTCGTTTTATACATTTGTTTGTATGTTTATTTGGTTTTTAAGAACTTTTTTGTCGCTCAACAACACTAGAAATTAATATACTTCCGTGGGTCTACTGAGTTAGACTTTGATGCATTCCATGAGCCTTCATGAATTTCAAAGTGCAAGTGGGCCCCATAGGATCGGCCTGTATTCCCCATGTATCCTAATATGTCACCCTTACTCACGGTTGCACCTTCAGAAACTTTACGGCTTTCCATGTGCGCATAAACGGTAGTGTACATTTTTCCGTTAATATTATGAGATACAAAGACACAATTTCCATACGAAGATGAATAATAAGAACGGAAGACAATACCGTCTGCTGCTGCAACAATCGGTACATCTGACCCCCGTTTACCAATATCAATACCAGCATGAAGCTTGCCCCAGCGTGAGCCGTAATTTGACGTTACCGGACCGTTCGCTGGTCTACTAAATGAACCGTCACTAATAGGTGGCTTTTCTCCCCTTTTCTTCGCTTCCTCAATACGGCGCTGCTGCTCCTGCCACTGTGCCAGCAATTTCTTATAGGATGCTTCTTGTTTACGAAGAATTTCATCTTGTTCAGCAAGGTCCAGTAGTTCTTCTTCAATTTGTTGTTCTTTTTCCTTCAATTCAGCCATTAATTTTTCCTTTTGGCCTTTTTGTGAAAGAAGCGTTTGCTGATCGGACTTAAGCTCTTTTTGTTTTTGTTCCAAGCCAGCAAGTTCTGCCTGCTCATCAGCCTTCAGCTGTTCAAGCATTTGTTGGTCATTCACATGTGCTTGTAAAATATCTTTATCCTGCTGGACAATAACCGTCACCGCATTGACCCGATCAAGAAAGTCACCAAAGCTTTTGGCTCCAAGCAACACATCTAAATAACTAACAACACCGCCGCTTTCTTGAACAGAACGAACTCTCGTTTTCAATGCCTCATCCCGTTTTTTTATTTTAATTTCAAGTTCTTTTATTTGAGCACCCAGTTTTTCAATTTCAGCTTTTGACGTCTTTATTTCCCCTTCTTTTTTTCGAATCTTTTCAGAGGTTTCCGCAACAGCCAAATCTATTCTTTTTATCTCAGCATTGACCTGAGCTTGGTCCCGCTCAATTTGATTAATTTCACTCTTCTTTTCCTTCGAATCCTGATGCAATTCAACACGTTTGCCATGCACTTCGTTGATCTTACTCTTAAGTTGTTGGTTGGCAGATGCGTGATCGCTAAAAAAAGTGTAGCCACTTAAAGCGACCGTTACTGATAAAACTATTGAAAAAACCTTCCGCACTTCGCTTCCACCTTTCCCTGCTTGTTTCTATTTCTGTAGGCTTGTCCACTACGAATCAAAATCTATCAATTTATGCTTTTAAAAACTTCCGCACTGACATTAAGCTGCCCCAAACACCAATAAAGGCCCCGATTGATATAAGAATGAGCGCAATCTGAAACGCAAAAGGACTAAACGGCAGCAATTGAATGAAGAAAGCATCGTCAATCTTTGGCTCAATCGTTTTATATAGGTAACTATAGCCTATTAATATCAGCACAATCGGAATAATCGAACCCATAATCCCGAGGAGCAGTCCTTCGATGAAATGCGGCCAGCGGATAAATGAATTAGTTGCCCCAACAAGCCTCATAATTTCAATTTCCCGTTTTCTCGCCATAATTGTGATTTTAATAGTATTTGAGATTAGGAACATCGCTGTAAAGACCAGACCGATAATTAAACCGAGACCGATATTTCTGGCGATATTGACAAATTTAAATAATTTTTCAACTGTTCCTTGACCATAATTGACTCGTTCGACGTTCTCAAATTTCTCGATTTTTTTAGCAACGTCCGGCGTCATTTGCGGATCTTTTGTTTTTACAACAAAAACGTCACGCAGTGGATTTTCATCTTTTAATGATTCGAACGCTTTACCTTCCTCACCAAAGCTAATAATAATTTCCTCTAACTCTTTTTCCTTTGGCGAAAAAGTAATGGTATCCACTTGGGCTATTTTTTTGATCCGCTGCTCGAGTTCTTTAATTTGTGCATCATTCGCAACAAGGTCAATGTGAACTCTTATTTCAACATCCTTTTCAACAGTTGTTGCAAAGTTATTTAAATTCATCATGATGACTAGAAAAATTCCTACTAAAAGCAACGTAACCGTTACCGCACTCACAGAGGCAAAAGTCATCCAGCCATTTCTACCAATATTTTTGGTGCCTTCTCTAAGATGTCGAACCAGTGTATTAGCTGTCATAGCCGTAATCACCCCTGTTTTCGTCTCTTACAATCCGTCCGCCCTCGATTGCAATAACGCGCTTTCGAATCTTATTCACAATTTCTCGGTTATGAGTCGCCATGACAACCGTCGTTCCACGGTTGTTAATCTCTTCGAAAATTTCCATGATACCCCAAGATGAATCAGGATCCAGGTTTCCGGTAGGCTCGTCCGCAATCACGATTTTCGGATAATTGACGATCGACCTTGCAATCGAAACACGCTGTTGCTCCCCACCTGAAAGCTCGGACGGAATAAAACGCGCTTTATGCTTTAATTTTACAAGGTCAAGAACCTCAAGAACGCGGCGCTTAATATTGCGCGGATGCTCCTCAATTACCTCAAGCGCAAACGCCACATTTTCGAAAACCGTCAGCTTTGGCAAAAGCTTGAAATCCTGGAACACAACGCCGATATTCCTTCTTAACAGCGGCACTTTGCTCGACCTTAATTTCGAAAGATTAATCCCGTTGATCATAATCGTGCCTTTTGTCGGCTTCTCTTCACGATACATCATTTTTATAAATGTCGATTTCCCGGCGCCACTCGGGCCGACCACATAGACAAATTCACCTTGTTTAATCTGAACATTGATCCCGTTCACGGCCAATACCCCATTCGGATATTGCTTATAAACGTCTTCCATTTCTATCATTTCAATCACACCTAATTAAAGTCTATTTACAGCCCTATGCTATTTTCATTTATGTTGTTATAGTTCAAGTCTTATGTTGTTTGGAAAAATATAGATAAGGGCTGCATGCATGTGGTAAAGTGGAGCTTGTTGTTTGTTATAAGCCATTGTCGACGTTTCAAATTCAGTTCAAAGGAAAAACGCCATGAAATGCTATTTCATGACACACTATTTTATTATACCACCGTTATTCGCTATTTTGAGGCAAAATTTTATTAAAATTATGTTTCAAACTGAATGAATTTTCGACAAATGTGGATTTAAGCGAAGGTAAAGGTTTGTTTCAATTTTTAGCGATAAAAAAAGAGCCTCTTATATAGAAGCCCTTCTCACTGAAAATAATTACTTATGAGTTGCTAACCACTCAGCAACAGCTTTAGCGTCGTCGCCTTGTAGTAATCCAGCCGGCATTGCACCTTGTCCGTTAGTAATAACGCCTTCGATACCAGCAGCATCTAATTTGCTTCCTACTTTAGTTAAGTCAGGACCTACGCCGCCTTCAAGATTTTGACCATGACAGCTTGCACAGCTTTGTGCGAACAATCCCTCAGCTGCTGCATTATCTGCTGCAGGAGCTGCAGTTTGGTCGCCATTTCCAGCGTTGTTGTCAGCTGGCTCTTTAGCAGTGTCGCCACCGCCGCCACATGCACCAAGAATAAGTGCAGAACCCATGAATAATGCTAATAACTTTTTCTTCATTGGTAATCCCCCTTTGTGTATTTGGTGATTTTTGTCAAGCGTACCATAAGTATGTACACTTCCCTATTATAAACAATTTTCGACACTTGTAAAACCCTCTACAATAGGTTTATGAAGCATCCCTTACAAGAAAAACCTGAAAATGTGACAACTTTTCGAACAAACTCTTATAAAGCTAATGGCGGCTAATCCGTGGCTCCGCGGCATTGTAGGATTACAGGAATTAGTATTTGCAATTGGTTCCTAGTATATCCATAGTGGTGAAATATTTTTTATAAAAACTTTTTTGATAAGTTTCCTTTGAATTTAAAATTAACTTAATCTGGATCTTAGATAAGCATCGATGAATGGATCAATTTCGCCATCCACGACAGCTTGTGTATTACCAATTTCCACGTTTGTGCGGTGGTCTTTAACCAATGAATAGGGGTGGAAAACATAAGAACGGATTTGGCTTCCCCAACCGATTTCTTTTTGCTCCCCACGAATTTCATCAAGTTCGGCTTGCTGCTCTTCAATTTTTTTCTGATAGAGCTTTGCTTTTAACATTTTCATTGCTTGTTCACGGTTTTTAATCTGTGAACGTTCTGATTGACATGTCACGACGATACCAGTTGGTAGGTGGGTGATTCGAACCGCAGAATCGGTTGTATTGATGTGCTGACCACCGGCACCTGTTGAACGGTACGTATCAATTTTTAAATCAGCATCGCGAACTTCAATTTCGATTTCCTCATTAAATTCAGGCATAACATCGCAGGAAACAAACGATGTATGACGGCGGCCGGATGCGTCAAACGGTGAAATTCGAACGAGACGATGCACGCCTTTTTCAGCCTTCAAGTAGCCATACGCATTGTGGCCTTTAATAAGCAATGTCACGCTTTTAATACCCGCTTCATCACCAGCAAGATAGTCAAGCGTTTCAACCTTAAAGCCTTTCTTTTCAGCCCAGCGCGTGTACATGCGAAGAAGCAAAGAACCCCAATCTTGTGACTCAGTTCCGCCCGCACCGGGATGCAGCTCAAGAATTGCATTGTTCTTATCATATGGCTCACTTAGTAAAAGCTGAAGCTCAAACTGACTCACACTTTCAGAAAGTGTTTTTATTTCTTTCTCAAGTTCCTTTTGAAGATCTTCATCATACTCTTCCTTCAAAAGCTCATGTGTTACTTCAAGATTGTCGAAGCTTTCATTTAAAGCTGTATATTCACCGACAATGTCTTTCAAGGCATTTGTCTCATTGATAACCTGCTGGGCAGCCTGTTGGTCATCCCAAAAGTTCGGCATCGACATCATTTCATCAAGCTCAGCAATCCTCTTTTCCTTCTCTTCGAGGTCAAAGGGACCCCCTAAAGCCAGCTAATACTTTAGCAATTTTATCAAGTTCCTGTCTTACTTCTACTAATTCCATTAACACAATCACCTCTTAAAAGATTTAATTAATTTATTCTATCCTATGTTATGAACTCAAAAGCTCTCTCCACATGCGATAGAGAGAGCGAATAAATGTAGCAATAGCGCAGTTCACTATACCTTACTGATTCCCATGACAATGTTTATATTTCTTACCGCTGCCACATGGGCATGGGTCGTTGCGGTTAATGTCTTGGCGTTTCACGTAGGGCTTTTTCTTTGTTTCGCCTTCGCTGCTGCTTTCTGGCTTGACTGCTTGGCCTTCCGCTACTTTTTGACGCTCTAGGTTGCTGCGGATTTGAGCTTTCATAATGTACTTCGCAACATCCTCTTCAATGGATGCAATCATAGCTTCAAACATCGCAAAGCCTTCCATTTGGTATTCGCGCAACGGATCGATTTGTCCGTAGGCACGTAAATGAATACCTTGACGGAGTTGGTCCATAGCGTCGATATGATCCATCCATTTAGAGTCAACGGAGCGAAGCACAATAACTTTTTCAAACTCACGCATTTGTTCAGGTGAAAGCTCTGCTTCTTTTTCATCATAATCCACTTTCACACGCTCAAGGATAATGTCAACAACCTCTTCAGGTTCTTTACCAGTAATGTCAGCTACCGTTAAGTTGCCTTCATCTAACAGATTACCCTCAACATACGTAATGATGCCTTTATAATCCCATTCTTCCGGTAAGGCATCCTTCGGCATATGGGCATCAATATTGCGCTCAACTGTTGAACGAATCATTCTTTCAACAACTTCTCTTAAATTCTCGGCATCTAAAACATCAAAACGCTGCTTATAGATGACATCACGCTGCTGGCGTAAAACATCGTCATATTGCAGCAATGTTTTACGAGCATCAAAGTTATTGCCTTCAACCCGTTTTTGCGCAGATTCAACCGCTTTTGTTACAAGCTTACTTTCAATTGGTTGATCATCATCCATACCAAGGCGGTCCATCATTGCTTTCATGTTATCTGAACCGAAGCGGCGCATTAACTCATCTTCCATTGATAAATAAAATTGCGTAATACCAGGGTCTCCTTGACGACCAGAACGTCCACGAAGCTGATTATCGATACGACGGCTTTCATGACGCTCCGTACCAATAACCGCTAAACCACCAAGCTCGAGCACACCTTCACCAAGCTTAATGTCCGTACCACGACCAGCCATGTTAGTCGCAATTGTAACGGCCCCTAGTTGACCTGCATTTTCAATGATTTCCGCTTCTCTTTCATGGTTCTTCGCATTCAAAACATGATGACGAATTCCTTTTTTCTTCAACAGACCTGAAATTAATTCAGATGTATCAACGTTTACTGTACCAACTAGAACAGGCTGTCCTGTTTGATGGCGTGCGGCAATATCCTCAACAACCGCATTAAACTTCCCTGCCATCGTTTTATAAATTAAATCGGGACGGTCATTACGGGCAATCGGTCTGTTCGTTGGAACGACAATAACATTCATATTGTAAATATTACGGAATTCCTCTTCCTCTGTTTTTGCCGTACCCGTCATCCCAGAAAGCTTTTCATACATCCGGAAATAGTTCTGGAACGTGGTTGTTGCAAGCGTCATGCTTTCATTTTGAATCTTCAAGCCCTCTTTAGCTTCAATTGCTTGGTGCAAGCCTTCGCTATAGCGGCGACCCTTCATCAAACGACCAGTAAATTGGTCAACGATGACAACTTCTTCATCTTGAACAACATAATCCTCATCACGATGCATACTCACATGGGCTTTTAAAGCCTGGTCAATATGGTGAACAAGTTGAACATTGGCAAGGTCAAATAAATTTTCAATCTTAAACGCGCGTTCAGCTTTTTCCATACCTTCCTCGGTCAGCTGCACACCTTTTGTTTTTACATCATATGTGTAGTCCTCATCCAACTTCAATGTCCGGACAAATGTATCAGCAGTAATATAAAGTGAGGCTGATTTTTTCGCAGTGCCAGATATAATAAGCGGTGTACGTGCTTCGTCAATTAAAATCGAGTCAGTCTCGTCAATGATCGCATAATGAAGCGAACGTTGAACCATCTGCTCTTTGTAAAGCACCATGTTATCGCGCAAATAATCAAAGCCAAACTCATTGTTTGTACCATATGTAATATCTGCTCGATAAGCTTCTTGTTTTTCCTCTTGTGTAAGGCTATTTAAGTTCAAACCTACTGTAAGGCCAAGAAATTCATGAAGCTTGCCCATTTCCATAGCGTCACGGCGTGCCAAATATTCGTTGACAGTTACAATGTGGACCCCTTTACCAGTTAGCGCATTTAAGTAAGCAGGCATTGTTGAAACTAGCGTTTTACCTTCACCGGTTTTCATCTCAGAAATATTACCTTCATGTAGGGAAATCGCCCCGATCAACTGCACTGGATATGGTCGCATACCTAAAACACGAACAGAACCTTCACGGACAACCGCAAAAGCCTCTGGTAAAAGATCATCCAATGACTCACCTTTTTGATAACGGGCCTTAAACTCTTCCGTTTTCGCACGAAGCTGGTCATCTGACAACTTTTGAATATCTGGTTCAAGTGCTTCAATTTGATCTGCTATTTTTTGATAACGATTTAAATAGCGTTGATTTGAATCCCCAAAAACCTTCTTTAACATTCCAAGCATATCTGTTTTACGCTCCTCTATAATCAATTCATTACGGAAATCGCCTATTGCCGGCACACTCCGATGTGTTTGAAAATATGAAAAAACTGAAAATAAAAGCAAAATTCTATGTAATGGACTTCCCTTAAAAAATGAAGAGTCCTACCCTCTATATTAACATTGAATCGAAAAGTATTACAACCGGTGGGTATTGTGGAATGATAGTAGAATTTGTTAGAAATGGGTGAATCAAAAAGCGCAGCCAAAGTTGACTGCGCCTAAGAGATTCAAAATTAACTCCATTATTGAGCTTCAATTAAACCGTATTTGCCATCATTACGACGGTAAACAACGTTTGTGCTATTTGTCTCAGCGTTCACGAATACGAAGAAGTTATGACCTAACATATTCATTTGAAGAATTGCTTCCTCAGAATCCATAGGTTTTAGGTCAAAGCGCTTATTACGAACTACTTCGAAATCTTCGTCGCCATGGTCTTCCTGTCCGTTTGCATTAACAGTTTCAGCAAATCCATATCTTGGAGACTCTTCAGCCTGACGAAGCTTACGGTTTACTTTTGTCTTATGTTTGCGGATTTGACGCTCTAGCTTGTTTACTACAAGGTCAGCAGCTGCATACATATCAACATGACTTTCCTCTGCACGAAGCAAAAGATTTGTCATAGGAATCGTAACCTCTATTTTTTGCTCGTTATTATATACACTTAAATTTACATTCACATCTGAAGTTGGCTTTTGCTCAAAATACTTTTCAAGCTTTCCAATTTTCTTCTCCACATATTCTCTGATTGCTGGAGTAACTGTGATGTTTTCTCCCCGAATGTTGAATTTCATAAGGGTACCCCTCCTTGATTTGTGCTATGATATTATATTTCTATTTTACCCTATCCAATTCCTGCTGAAACAGTAAAAATGTTAAACTTTTTTGTAAAATATGGAGGAAATGTGACACGGCGAATTTTGCAGAAATTTATGTTGACAAAAAAACATTGCCGTAAAGCCTTTTTGCTCGGCTAGATATCAATTACCAATTCTCTTAAAAAATATTGTATACTAATTACAAAAACCTAAGAAGGATATGAGTGCAATGTCGAGTAAAAAAATGAAAGTTACGGAAGAACTGCATCCATATGATTACCAAGAGGAACGGTATGAATTAATAGAAGGAATCCGCTATGAAATGCAAGCAGCACCGATGATTAGACACCAACAACTAGTCACTTATTTTTGGAAATGTTTCGAAGATCTTTGTGCTCCTGAAGGTCTTGTGCTTACCGCACCAATCGACGTCAAGTTCGATGAGGAAAACAAATTCCAGCCTGATGTCGTTTATATTACGAATGAAAACCTTCATATCGTGACAGAAAAAAAGATTATTGGAGCCCCTGACATCATCATTGAAATACTCTCACCTAGTACAAGCTACAATGACAAAATCCGCAAAAAAAGAGTATACGAGCGATTGGGTGTAAAAGAATATTGGATTGTCGACCCCATTCATTTATACGTTGACCAATTTGTTCTTACTGATAAAAAATACACCCTAGCCAACACATACGGATACAAGGATGTTGTCCGGTCAGAACTACTCTCCTGTATAAAAATTGACCTTGAAACTATTTTTAGTAAGTTGTTAGTGTTTGATAAGGATTAAACGGAAAACGGGGACTAAAACTTGTCCCCGTTTTTTTATCTTTAATTTCTTTTATCAAAAAACATCCCGTCCATTGAAAGAGATTCATATGGATTCGAATACAATGTCGATTTTGCTCTTTTAACTTTTAACTCTTTAATATCCATTTTGATGTCAGAAAAAATTTTTTGAAGTTGGCTGTCAATGACCTGATTAAGTTGGACCATTTGCTGTCCTAGTTTATTTTCTTCCTCGTTAAAAGGAGGTTGAAGCCGCATATCCAAAAGGTTTTGGCGATCTTCAAGGAGTTTATTAATTCGTTCGATTTGCTCTTCACGATTATCCTTTGATTCTTGCTTTTGAACCTCACGGTAAAGTGCTTCTGTTATCTGGTACAGCTCTTGTATTACACTCACTATACTTGTCCACCAACTGCATATTTTTGCTGACGGCTAATACGGATAACTTCCTTCCACGTATCGCGGAACTCAACAACATAGCCTTCTACTTCATTTAGAATTGCAATATCACTTTTTGTATTGGCCTCAATTAAACGACGCTTCATGTAATCATACATTTGCATCATATTTTTTCCTACTTCATAGTCCGTGTTCAATGTAACCATTAATTCAGTAATAATATTTTGTGCCTTTACTAGATTCATATGTTTTGTCTCTACATCTTTATTTTCAATCGCTATTTTAGCTTGTTTGATAAACTTTAAGCAGCCATTATAAAGCATTAACGTTAAGTCCCCAGGGGATGCTGTATTCACTGCGTTGTTTTGGTACGTTTGATATGGATTTACTGACATATCATCATTCACTCCTAGTAAAAATTAATTGCCTCCGCTAAATTGCTGCATCAGGTACGACGACTGAGAATTCGCACGTTGAATCGCTTTTTCCATTGCTGTGAATTGACGCCAGTAACGGTCTTCGATTTGTTTCAGGCGGTCCTCAAAATGATCAATTTGATCATCAACACTTTTTAAGCTTTTTCCTATCGTAAATTGCTCATTAGTAGAAAAAGCGTTACCAGCTCTTGCCTTCAATTTATCCATCGTTCCATTCACAGATTCATAAAGTCGGTGGATGATTCCTTTCTCGCTTTCTACGGAAGAATCCCCTCCGCTTCTAAATAACGCCTCCACAGCTTCAGGATTATTATTAATCGCTTCCTTCAATTTTGCTTCATTAATCTCAAGCTTACCACCCTCTAAATAGTTGGCAGTGGTAGTAATTCCGATAGAAGCTAGTTGCCTATATAGCGGGTCTGTTTGGTTATTTGAAACTGGTGAATAAAAGTCTTGTCGCATAGAAGATAAGGCACCTGTTAAAATCGAGTCTCGACGCAACAAACCGCTTTTTGCTTTTTCTTCCCATTGCTCCTGCTGTTTATCACTCAACTGTTCACGCTGATCATCTGTTAACGGCGTATAACTTCGATATCTTTCTTCTGAAACTTTCTTATTTATCTTATCAATTAGCTCATTATATTTATCAACAAATGCCTTAATATTGTCGAAGACGGTGTTGCTGTCATTGTTAATAGCCAAAGTGGCTGTTTCCCCAGGTCCTTCCTTTTTAAGGGTAATGGTGACACCGTTCATGTCGAAGGTGTTGGACGAGCGGCTCGTTGTAAGACCGTTGATTGTAAATTCGGCGTTTGTTCCTTTCTGTTTCTTTGCACCATTATTAGTAATGTCATCATCATTTAATAATAATGAACTACCCAAGCTCCCTGAGACAGTCATATCATCTTCTGACGTTCCACCAAAGTTACCTGTCTCTTTTCTCATTAGTGAAATTTTATCTGATGCAGAATCATATAACATGGACACACCAGCATTAGATGCATTTACTCTATTAATGACCTGATTCAAAGTTTCAGAAGACTGAATCAAGAAATTCTCTTTTACTTCCCCTTTTGACGTTTGGGATGTAACGGAGAAATCTGTGTAGTTTTGAGTATACGTAACCTTTATTGTTGTTCCACTTGTCTGTTTATTATTAAAATGGATAGTACCTTTTTCATTATCAAATGTTCCCAAAACTTCATTATCGTTTTCACTATTAATAATATTTCCATTTGTATCAACCGAATAGCTTATACCGCCAATTTCCAGTTTGAACTGTATATCATTTTCATCAACTACACCATCATTATTTACATCCGACTTGATATTAATATTAGTCTTCGAAAGTTGAAAAGTTGTAGCATCAGCATCTAATGTAGTTTCTTCTACCTTTTTATCTGTGACATAATCAACTTTTACAATAGCTCCTTCTTTAATTGTGGTACCAAATTCTAAATTCCCCGTCTCATCAATCTTCACCTGATTTTTACTGACTTTGGGGTCTGTATCCAATTCCGCCACTACTTCATATGCAACCCCGTTGACTTTTACAGACATCGATGAAATACTATCAGTCAGGATCTTTACCCCGCTTTTTTCCAAGTCGAGATTTAAACCCGATGTTCCTCCATTGCCAGTTAAAGTTTTGCTTTCGACAGAACCTTGTTTCCAAGATATATTAGATGCAAAATTAGTTGTTTGTGAATCAAGTGATTTACTAGCGTCTATTTTGGGTCCACTATCCCCAGTAACTTTACCACTCACCCGATAGGCAGCAGTAGCTAGTTGAGTTACATTTGAAATCGTATAAGACCCCCTCGAAGCCGCACTTGAAGCCGTAGCCGTTGCCAGCGCTTCATTGGATGAAGTCACCGACCGTGCCCGATATTTCGTTGTCAGTTTCATTTGCGTTAATTCCGTACGGAAATCTAGAAGCGATGTATTCATTGAGCGATAATCATCCCGCTGCCATTCTAATGTTTGCTTCTTCTGTTTCAGCTTATCAAGCGGCATTCGTTCTGCCTTCATTAAGTTTTTTACAATTGAATCAATATCCATGCCACTGGCAAGACCACCAATTCGCATATTCATTTAATGCACACCACCTTAAATTTTTCGATCGACAACAAGTCCTAAGAAGTCCTTCATGGCCGCATACATATCTAACATTTTCTTAGATGGAATTTCACGAATGACTTCTTTTGTTTTTTCGTCGACAATTTGTACGTAGTACTCTTTCAATTCCTCATGCATTGTAAACTTTAATGTAGTATTAGTAGGCATTAAAAATTGATTCATACTTTTCACAATCTCTTCTAGTTTATCTTTGCTGACACTATCAGTTATCTCTTTTGGTTGCTCCTGATGTTTTGCTTTAACTTCAATGTTTTCCTTATTAATTTCGGGAGATGCCTTTTCTATAGTTTGACTTTTAATTTGCGAAGGAAAACTATGGGTTGACACATTGCTAATTTCCATTTTAAATTCTCCCTTCAAAGGAAGTTCATATTCTTATAGTTTATATCGGTTCACCCCTACTATCTTTCAAGTATTTGAGAAAGGAATTTTTCTCGTTACAACTGCTGTTAAAAAGTTGTCTTTTTGATATTAATTAGTCGAATTTTTAATATATTCAAGTAAAGGAATTTTTGGTAATATTCAAATTAGGTACTAAACTACTTTTTTGTCATGCGCAAAAGAAAGGAGCACAATATGAGCTTTAATATTGGGGGGCTTCCTGTTAACGGAATTATTGCGGATATTGTAAAAAGCAACAGAGAGGCAAATGAACAAGCGTTGAACCAAATGGTGCGGGAAGCAAAAAACGACCCTACAAAGACACTACGTGAAATCCAACAGCCATCACCTTTCAGTCAGTTTTTGGATATAAAAATATAATTTATTAACTATTATTGAAAACATGCGGTTAAACAAATACCGGTGTTTTTTATTTTGCACTGAAAATAAAGGACCCAACTCCTCACGAAAGGGTTGGGTGAAGAAGACAGGGAGCTTGCTATGTTAATAATTTTAAAATCATTTGTGATTGCTGGTTCGCTTGTGCAATCATTGCTAGTGCGACTTGAGAAAGTATAGATCTTTTCGTATATTCCATGATCTCTTTGGCCATATCCGCATCACGAATACGTGACTCTGCGGCTTGTAAGTTTTCTTCCGTATTCATTAGATTGGAGATTGTAAAATCCAAGCGGTTTTGATAGGCGCCGAGTTTAGAACGTTCTGATGAAACCTTTTTAATTGCACCGTCTAGACGTTCCAATGCCGATGTTGCTTTTTCATGTGTAGAAACATCTATGTAATTTTCACTGTTCGGGTCCTTACTTAACCCCAATGAATCTAAACCCATATCGTTAATTTCGATCAACATAGTTTGACCAGCATTCGCTCCGATTTGCAATGAAAACTTCGATTTTCGATCACTTTCTTTATTTTTCAATAAAGGTCGCGTATTAAATTCAGTTGTTTCACTAATATGTTGAATTCCATCCAGTAGTTGATTAATTTCATTTTGAATGGCTTCACGATCAGAAGCTGTATTTGTGTCATTTGCAGCTTGCACTGTCAGTTCCCTAACCCGCTGCAAAATCGCATCGGTCTCCCCCAAAGCGCCTTCAGCAGTTTGAATAAGCGAAATACCATCTTGTGCATTCCGTGCTGCTTGATTCAACCCCCGAATTTGCGCTCTCATTTTTTCTGAAATTGCCAATCCAGCCGCATCATCTGCAGCACGGTTAATTCTTAACCCAGAAGATAACCGCTCCAATGCACGTTGTTGCAAGCTTTGATGTTTCATATAGTTATAGTATGCCGTCAATGCGATTGGATTATGATTAATACGCATAAAGATACACCCTTACCTAGGTTATTAACTCAATCTGATTTCCATCCTTTTCCTTTTTATCGGCATGTAAGAAGTTTTATTAAGTTTACAATGAATCTTCAAACCCTCTTTAATCGTAAAATTTAGTGGGGAGTTTGATCGCAATGTTAATAACAAGTAAAAAGCTTTATATAAATGGTTTGGCGTATGCCTTGGTACTTGGCAAGAAATTTTATACACAAAGAGGAACATTTTTAATTATTCCAATTCACCTTATGGTTTCAATTTTATACTTTATTACAGATTTCATATTTAAATTAAAACATTCTGCAAGATCATTTATTTCTTGATTTTCACCCGAAAATCGATGAGTTCCATTAGTCATAATTCATCACCGACAGCAAAGAATTAGAAAATATTTCTGCGTTCAAGGGAATATACTGAATAATTGTGATGGGGTTTCAAAATCAACTTGTTCATATAAATCGGGGGGTGAATAATAGGAGAAATTCTTCAAACAGTTCCTAATGACATCTGTCCAAATTGGTCATAATCCGGATGGTTCACATTCAAATTCCATCAACACCTTTCAAGATTACATTGGTCCTATAGTCCTACAGTAGATTATAATTCGACAAATTAAAAAGAACAGGCATACCCGTGAACTAACCGACTTACCAGGGCGGTGCCTGTCACCCAGAACCCAGATGGCATGGTTTCTGGAAACCTTTTTATTTGTTCTCTATTATTTCAAGTTTTTTTAATTCTAACAATAAATCCTCCCGTCTAAAGGTTGCCGACAATCGTCTTAATTCAATTTTTTCATATCCATCCGGATATAACCTATTTAAGGATTTTATTAGTAATTCATTTCCTTGCTGAAAAAGTTGTTTCTTGTTGTTTTCGAAATAATCCTTAACTTCACCAAATGTAACATGCGTTAATTCTCTATACTCTTTGTTCGTTTCTTTTAAAATCAATTTACCAATAAGCATCGCTAAAAAGTATGTGCTATATGGCAAATGCGGGTATTGTTGTACAAGATTTTGTTGCTTTCGTAACCGATCACAATAGCGATAAATTCTTACTGCCATCACAAGTTGAGCACCATTTACATTATTAAACGCCTCATCGTAGAATCTACCAAATAACTCATTTTTCCTAAATTTATTACAAACCATTGTAATACCATTATTAAAAAAGTAAAAATCCCCTTGTTTTTCACTTAATAGCGTTTCTCTAATACTTTCATTTACTCTACTTTTTTCAGCCCTAAAAATTGCCTTACATTTTTCTCTAGTAGTCCATTCCCATGACGGTCCATTAACTCGGCAATTTCATTTACATTAATCTTTCCAATTAACACTCGTTTAAAATTCCCTTGCCTGCAAATCGTATTGAGTCCCTAATTGGCTTCGAGGCGCGTAAATCCCTCACAATAGCGTCATGTTTGTAATGTTCAAAACAACTTGATCACTAGAGAAACCAGAATTGTCGATTTGTTCCTGCCCTTGAGTATTCCAAGCTAATCCATTACTTAGACAGACACATTTAATAAATGGTATGTAGCCTTCAGACATCAATGAACGAATTTCTGCCACTTTCGTCTTTAAGGTTTCATTTAAGGTCATTTCTTTTGACGGATCAAAAATGGAGCGAATGCTACCGATCAATCGAACTAATGCATTCTCTGGAAAATGAGCATCTGTTGTCAATTTCCGACGATATTTCGCCTGAAAAATGGTTACAGTAAACTAGAAATTATCCGCATCCGATATATGAAGTGCATCAACTCCTGCATCATTTGCACCTTCCGTAAGCAACTCAGCAGCTTCAGATATATCCATTTTTAAATAAGAAGAAACCCCTAGTAATACAAATGCTTTGGATATTCTTCTCTCATCATCAAGATTCGTACCAAACCACTCATGATTATCATCAACGATTTTACGAACCCGCTGATCAACTATTTATTTATGAAGGTCCAAATTGTTCACCCACAATCTATTAGATCTTATACTAAATATCATACAAATGGATTACTTCTTAAACCTTTCGCTAAAAAGAATAACCATGTAGAAAAAAACGACAAATTTCGAGTAGCATAGTGACAAATCTATTATCCCCTCAAATTTTCACAGCAAGCTAGTCCAAACTTCAATGCTAATTGGGTTAGCTCATAGTAAGACCATTGTTTCACTTATAGATTTCATCATCATAGGTTTCGCCTTAGATGGTTTATCCTAGTCCTTGAACCTTCTCTACTCTCTCGAGACAGGAGCTTAGTTGTTAATTGCCCAATCTTTTCTTTTTTTTCAAACCATCACGCTTGTCGTTTCCAACTACGTTACGGCAAGAAAAGCTCTAAGGAGTTACTAGCAATTCACATGGAGTGGATTCGCATTAATAATATGCCATACTTATGTTCTTCAATTCTACAAACCTAGACATTTTTCGAGCAGTGACAGAAGCGAATATTCATCCCATCACCTAGTCTTTCTACTCTTCAATTAATTCAATTAGCATTTGTGTACGTAAATAAAGAAAGGCAATTTTTCGTTTATTAAACGCCACAGCTTCAATTGGTTCAACCACTAAAAGAGCTCCCTCGTTTGTTAAAAATTTAATCGCAGCATCAAGATTTTCAGTAGTAAAACATTGATGATACATTCGAATTCCCTTTTTCAAATAATTATTGATAGGTGATTCTTCATCAATAGCCTCTAACAACTCTATACGAAACTCTCCATTAACCATAAATACACCTTTAATTTTTTGATTAACGTCTTCAAATATAGATGATTCTTGGACATAGTTTAACATTTTATGTGCTTTTATTTCTTTATCAAGATTTTTGCATGCTAACCCAATATGATGAAATTTAAACATTTTATCAAGTTCCTTATATATATAGCTTCTTTTCAACAATTTTATATAAATCAGATGCATTCATTACTTCTGTTACTTCAATTGCACTAAAACGAATATCAAATTCTTCTTCAATCGCCATAATAATTTCTAAATGTTTTAATGAATCCCATGTTGCGTTACTTTCACGGCTCAAAAGTGATTCATCTACACTTTTTATTTCAAATACTTCTTGCAATATTTCATCGATTTTTTGTTTTATATTATTATTCATGCTTTTCAATAACCTCCGCTGGATAATCTAATAGCTTTGCCTCTAGCCTATTTTTAATATCAACTAAATTTTCAACATAATTTAAAGTTACAGATTGAATCCAATCAAGTGCAGGTTTGTTTCGTGGTCCTCTAACAGTATCAAATTGAACAAATTGAATATGCTCTTTTTGCAATTTCTTTAAAATAGAGTGCAACGCAGCATCCTCTACTTTTCTACCAAGAGCCCTACAACTAAATAGAATTTCCTCAAAACGTGCAGTTACACCATTGATATGACATATAAATACTCCAATTATTCCACTATAACTTAAAATATCTGAAAGTGTAATTGAATAAATTTTATAATCTTGGGATATAAATTTTTCCTCCATTTGACCTTTCGTCAACCGTTTCAATGCTAAATTAAACTGATTCGTTTTTTGTCCAAGTTCAAATATACGCTGCATGTGCCCTTTCTCATTTTCATATATACCAATTTGCATCTGCAAGCTATTTAAATAGGCATTACCATCCACCGCGTTTGCCTGAAGTACTTGCCTTTTTTGATTGGCTAAAATATCTTGTTGACGCTGTTCAGCCATTTCATCTTTTTTCAACGAATACAATCTTGGGTAATTAATCAAGCGATGCACCGTTTCTTTCCCAGTTGCATCTGCCAATAGTAAATGAATCGCAGGAAGATCTGACACCACATGCATCAATTCCGCAGGATTATCATCAATAAAAAGCATTGACGAAACATCAAAATTAAATTTCTTAGCCATAATCTTGATATTTTCTGCCTTACTACTCCAATTAGCTTCTATAAAAGTAAAATCATTTCTTTGTAGTGGAAAGTCCGTTCGTTTTTCAAATAACTCTAGGACATCCATCTCATTATTTTTTGAACTAATCGCCAGTAAAATGCCATTTTCTTTAAGATTCTTTAATACTTTCTGTAATTGTATATGTTCCTCAGTTAAATGAATTCCATCATTACCATCTTCCCCTAAAACACCGCTATAAAGTGTATTATCCAAATCTACAACAATTGCTTTCAGTTTTGGTTCTAGCATTGCTGGCAAGAGGTTTAAGGAAATATACCTTGCAACTTGCAAAGTTAGTTGATTTGAGAAAGGATAATTACTTACTTTGTCATTTCTAGAATCATATGAACTCATGCCAATCTGGCTACTTAGTAAATCTAAATCGATTATTTCAAGCTGCTTAAACTCCTGCTTTAATCGCTCAAGTTGCACATTAAACTGATAAATCCACCCTCGTTTTGATAGATTTGCACTATATTGCTTCTCATCCAATTGCCAAAAACTCGGCCAATTATTGACTAAAATTGAACAATTGCTTTTTGTTTTTATAAGCCGCTCAGAAAACCATATTGCGCATTGTTCTGGACTCATATTTTCCATATATAGGCGCCAATCCATCCAAAAAATATACACATCTATACCATCTTCTCTAGAAATTTGCGCCAACGACGTATCATAATCCGAATATGAAAAAATACCCTCCTTATCCCAAAGAGAGAGAAAAGGGGGCATAAACTTGGCAATATATTCAAATGGAAGAGTGCGTTCAATAGATAACTTAATTGATTTTAAAGTATTTATCTCAAAGCTAAACTTTTTTACGTCACGTGAATTCAATTCTGGATTTAAAAGACAACAAAATTGAGTCAATTTCATCATTATTCTTCACCCGTTTCTCTTATCATCAAAATTAATTTCAGATAAAAAATAAATTTATATATCTCTTTATAACCTTAAAATACTTTACTTCAAAATACACAAAAAATCTCTTCAAGTGGAATGCAGTTTTCGTATTTAAACCCAATGAAATAAAATAATATTGGAAATCAAGACTGTTCCACTATTTTTAGGGTTTGTTAATAATCAGTTTCTAAAACACCAAAAATGATATGATGTATAGGCTTAATTTATTCTACCACAATGTATGAAACATATGGTGTTAAAGATGATCTCCTCAATTTGCAATTGCGTACTCCTATGACCTCAAGAAACGCTTGTGTTTCACCTGGAAATCCAGGATGATTTAATTCATCAAAAGCAATAATCGAGCCTTTTGTAACTCTATCTTTGATTAATTCTAAACACTTTTTAGTCGGCTCATATATATCAAAATCAAAATAAGCAAATGCAATGATTGTTTCAGTATGTTGTTCTATGTATTCTTTTAATGTAACTATTGCATCACCTTTAATTAATATAGATTTTTTAATATGTGCAACTGGGCTTTCAGATTCATGATAATTTAATAATTGCTGTAAATATTCTTCATAATATGGTGTAACATTGTAATCTCCTATTCGATTTAATTTACCATCCTTTTTGTGCACGCTTGGAAAACCTTCAAAAGTATCAAAACCTATGGTTTTCTTGTATAATTATAAGGCTCGTATATCGCTCTAAATATTTCGAATAAACATAAGTTTTGTCCCCATCTAACCCCGAATTCCATTACTACACCATTCACATCAATAATTTTCTTATATAATTCATGCATTAATAGTATTCTAGATAAATTTTGGCGATTGATAAATAGGCCAAGATTATTTAATATTTCATCTTCAGGCAACGGATTATTTTTGTACAATTCATAAAAGGAGGTCCTATTCCTTTTTTCACTATCACTGGCAAAGCTAGCATTAAAATTATTGTCCATATAATCACCTTTACTTTTTTATTCTAGGCATATAATTACCTTCGAGTCTATTAACTGCTCTAATATAGAAATTAAGTCTGTTGCAGGCACATTTATAATATCTGCAATTTCAATTAAATCATGTTTACCATCAGCATAAGCAATAAAATTCATCATCGTCCGTACTTGTTTACCTGATTCCTTTGTGCTGAGTGTTGGATATAATCCCCGCTTTCCTAACTGCGGCTCGCAAAAACAAGTAACCTGATAGTAAGCATTTTTTTCTATTAATTCTAGAGAATCAGTATATACATCATAGCAACCCTGTAGACCAGCGGGCGTAACTAGTTCTAAATTATCAAGCGACGTATGATATTCGGGATATTGACCAAATTTAGTACGCATAATACTTGCAATTGGGAGATCCACTCCTGGACTACAATATTGCCGTTCATCACTACCACGATCTAAAAACGTATAACGTATAAAATCAGGGTGCTTATACTTTAACACGTTTAGTGCCACTCTATCTGACAAAGTATCACCACTTCTTGAGGGCAGATAAGAAAATTCACGTTCATCTCCTACACAAGAAATATTATAACCAGCAATCACATTTTGTTTTAAATGTTGAAGATGCTTACTTAAATACGTTATCGAGCCAATTGTTTCAGGAATAAATACAATTCGATATGTATATCTTCGTGGTTTCTGCAAAATCCATTTAATAAGCTGTGTTGCCATTACTGGGCCTGATAATTCATTATTTGCCATTGATGGGTGACATATATAGGTTGATAGAAAAACCTCTTTTTCAGACTCACCTGGAATAACAACTTCACCGTATGTTAGGGACCCCACTTTCAGCTCGCTATCAATAAATACATGATAAGTTCCTTTTTTTAAGGTTTGACGCTGGTTATGTGTTATACAAAATCCCCATCTCTCTTTATAATATGATGTAACATACGGAATTGCATCTGGCTGATTCTCCAGTGAATACAGATGTTCCTGAAGCTCTTCTAATGTAATTTTCCTATTTACTGGGATTGAATATCCAACTACATGTAAATTATGCTCTTTAAAATCAACAACTTTATTACCCTCTGGATCGATTATGTAGGCATCACGAATATTCCACTCTCTTGGAATCTCCCAATCAAATACTTTTGTTCCAGAAGGCACCTCTACAATACTTAATGGAATATGTTGCTGTAGGATAGACAATGTTTGGCGTATTCCTTCACCTGTAATACTACGGCAAATTGGAAAGAGCCGACTCATGAGTTCATACATTATTTTTCCTTCACTTTTTACAGCATTCATAATATTCATCATAACCTTCCTATTCAGTCACTATATGAAGCCTTTTTCCCCCATTGTACACAATATCATCTTTTATAATTCTATAAGCCTTTGGCAAATCAATTAAATAAAAGTCTACTGTATTGATAATAAAATGATGGGAGGCCCCCTGCCTTTCAAGCTCATTTCCTATAGGATTTATCTGTGTAAATACTTCTGGTTTGAGATTTCGTACATACATCGAATAGGTACGCACATCCTCTATACCATCTTCATTAATATAAGGAGCAGTAAAATTTTTATGATAACGATACGGGGCTTTTTCCATTTCTTCCACATGATGTACAAAGGTAAACGACCTTTGATAATCTAGTCCAATTATTAACATTTTTGCATTTTGTTTATGCAAGTAGCCAAATGGGGAATCGCTACCAAATGAACTAACATTTTCCAAGTTACATAAATACCGCTGATCCTTTCCCCATACAGCAAAAGAATAAATTGGATGCTTTGTACGTTTGAAATCCTTTCTTTTTAACGCTACTGTTGTTAGAGCACCCGTCTTGGAAGGCGTTTTATTATAATCAAAGCCAACACCCTTACAAAAGTCCCAATTATAGGTTGGGAACATAATAGTACCGTTGTCACCAACTTTTTCAATGATACAATCAATAAAATTTTCAGCATTAAACTTTTCACCATTACGTAGTGATTCTAATGCTAATAGAGTAACATCTGAACCGATTAATAATATATCTCCAGCTCCGATTTCTATTTTTAAAAAAATTTCATTTAATGATTTATAACTCATAATAGCTACCACCTCATTGGTGCTCCTTTGGCTAAATTAGTCTTTGCTGTTTTACCCAAAATAACTTAAAAATACATCGGCTCTAATCCACACCTAGACCTTACTATTCTAATATTCTCATTTATATATGTTTTACCAGCTTTAATTTTTGCTACATAAAGGAAGCTACAGTATTTTAGAGCGGAAACCCCACCCGCTATATGTTGCACCCTAAGCCCAGTCGCTCTGAAAGGCTTGTAGAACTAAAATAACTCCCACGATAATGGCGTACCTTTCTTTATGTCTACTTTTGCTTTTTTCCCAAGTACGTTTTTAAAATGCTTAGGTGCCAGACCAAATCCTGGGCGAATCGCTCTTATATTCTCTTTTGTTAAAATCTCACCTGCACAAATGTCTTCGGCAACATATAACGAACGTCGATCCTTTAATGATGCTTGCTCCGCTTTTGTTGGACCATAGCTGATTGCTCCAAGACTTTTCCATGCCTTTTCTGTTTCCGTCACTAAGGCTTTCATCTCATCTGGCTCCATTGAAAACGCCGCGTCTGTTCCACCTTCGGCCCTTGAGGTGGTAAAATGCTTCTCAATCACCGTTGCGCCTAATACAACACTGGCAACACCGACCCCTATACCCATCGTATGATCGGACAATCCTACTTCACATTGGAACAATTCCCTTATATGCGGAAGGGTTAAAAGATTAGAATTTTCTGGTGAAGCCGGGTATGTACTTGTACATTTCAAAAGGATTATATCTTTGCAGCCTGCCTGTCTTGCCGCCCACACTGTTTCATCCAACTCCGCAACGGTTGCCATTCCGGTTGAGATAATAAGAGGCTTTCCTGTAGAAGCTGCTTTCTCAATCAGCGGTATATCCGTATTTTCAAAAGAAGCAATCTTGTAACAGGGCACATCTAGTTTTTCTAAAAAATCAACTGCTGTTTCATCAAAAGGCGAACTAAAAGCAATAAGCCCCAACTCCCGGCAACGTTTAAAAATCGCTTCATGCCATTCCCAAGGAGTATACGCTTCTTTATATAAATCATAATAGGATTTACCCTTCCATAAACTGTCTGGGTTGTTAATGAAAAACTCGCCTTTATTGATATCTAGCGTCATGGTATCAGCCGTATAGGTTTGTAGTTTGAGTGCATCAACCCCTGCTTCGGCTGCTGCTTCAACGATTTGCAACGCTTTTTCTAATGATTGATTATGGTTGCCGGACATCTCCGCAATGATAAAGGGTTTATAACCTTTTCCTATTTGCCGGTTGCCAATTTTCAATTTGATCACCTCATTAATGTAGGTTGTAACGTTATTATCTAAGAATGTTTATGATTGCCTCAATAACTGGATGTGTCCGATATTTTACATCCGATTTCAGCAGCTGCTTTGCTTTTATCGACATATTCTTCAGAACATCAGGATTTTCGATGGCGTTATTTATTATATCGACAAGATTTGAAACTGTTACATTTTCATGCCATCCTAAATTCCAAACCGCACCATATTTAGCAGCTGCTTCCGTTGAAGCTTTCTGATTTTCAGCGACAACCGTTATTATTGATGGTAATCCAAGGTAACAGCGTTCCCACATTGTTACACCGCCTGCCCCTAATGCTAAATCCGCTTTTTTCATCAATTGAGCAAGATAATCGATTTGTACATAAAAATGAAAGTTCCGATCACGGCACCTATTTTCAATTAATTTTAGATTAGCATTAGACAATCCGACCACAATACGGATAGTAAGATCAGTAAGTTTAATTTGATCCAGTGCCTCTAACACTTTCACTGTTTCATTTGTTAGATCGGAGCCGCCATAAAAAATTAAAAGATCTTGAATTGGTTTGCATTTTTTATCGATGACTGTATTCTCTTCATAAAATTCCGGCCGCAGCAATAAATATTTGAGCCCAAGGAGTTTGTTACAACCCGTCGGAACTAAATCATCATATCTTATTTCAAAATTTTTAAAATAATTTTGGTCAAGAAGGATATCACAATCATGCTTTCGATTAGCTAAATCATCTATGACCATGATATTTGGGATAGCTGTTCGTACAGCTTGCTCCCATAGCGAATCAATAAGATAATGGTCAATGATTACAATATCAAATTTCAATCCGTTAAATTCTAGTAAAAGCAAGGTTTCCTGCGCATCTTTTTGTTGATCAAACGTTTGTTTAAGATGTGGAAGTCGTAAGCAGTGATAACCTTTTGCTTCTATAAGTCCGCAAAGGTGACCTTTTAGCTCCCGACAAACAAAATAGACCGTTGCCCCCTCCTTCCTAAGCATATCAGCAAAAGTTAAACAACGCATAATATGACCGGAACCTAGTTCAGTAGAGGCGTCTGCTCGGATAAGAATTTGCATACAATCACCTCAATTAAATCACCTGCTTCTGCTGAATATGGGCATTTAGCTTCGCTATTTCCGGATGCTCTACTAGAAAATTCACAACTGTTTGCGACAACACTAGCTTGTCCCCTTGAAAATAATCAGCAACAGCCTGGCAGAGCTTATAGTCTTCCTCAGTGTCCAATGTAATCCGCAGTTCTGGATGTTTCTTCACTTCTGGCACTTCTAAAGTAATTGCTTTAAATTGCTGAGGATGCTCATAGGCATAATATGTAACATGTTCACGATGGCGCGGCTCATGGCCATTTTCAAAAATATATTCTAAGGCTGAAAAGGAAATCATTTCAACCGCCAGCCCTCGCGGCAAACTTCCATTAAGAAGTACGATATCGGCAGGATGCTCTTTCATTTCAGCAATTACTTCATTCGCAAGCTCGTAATCAACAAATGGACAGTCAGCCGTCACGCGAATGACATAATCAACTGGTTTGTATTGAAGTGCACACTCATAATATCGGGATAGAACATCATCCTCTGACCCACGGAAACACGAAACATTGTTTTGTAAACACCATTGTTCAACTGCATCATCTTGCGAAAGAATTGACGTAGCTACTATCACTTCCTCCACATTTTCAACCAGCTTACATCTTGATACAACAAAATCCAGCACAACACTTCCACCAAGCGGCTTCATAATTTTTCCTGGAAGACGTGTTGACCCCATGCGGGCTTGGATAATTATAACTATTTTCATGGATTGTGCACCTCTATATAATTTCAAAGATAATTTATCCTATTATATTATCTTAAACCACTGATATAAAAAATTTACTTAGGGTAAAACATTTCATTTTTATTTTTTAAAAGTTTTTCTTTTTCCTCAATTTCTAAAATCCAATCTTTTGGATAACGAATTAACCTTTTTTCACTTTTACTTCTCTCAAATGATATGTCATCCAAATTAAATCCTCTAACTTCTAGCAAAAACCAATAAAAACTATCTAAGCCAACTGCAATACTTAACGTTGATGCTCCGCCAAATCTAGGGTTACACTCAATGAAATGAATGTTACCTTCAAGATCAACTATTACCTGCATTATTATATGTCCATAAAATTTCAATTCAGAGGCAAATTGTTCACAAAGTATCTCTAACCGTGTAAAGTTAATAGTAGTAGTAATTTGTGATTCACCATTTAGAACTAAATCTCTTTTTCTTACCACACTGCCTTTAATCTTACCCATCATATCAATAAAAATATCAACACTATATTCTTGACCTTTTATAAAAGGCTGGAAAATAGGCTTTTTTAAATATTTAGCATGTCTAATAGCTTCTTGCTTAGTTAAATTTATACCTATTTTTTTTGCTCCAGCACCATACCGTTCTTTTACAACAAAACTATCACAAGTAAGATCTTCAATATCAACATAGGTATTTATTACTGGATATCCCATTTCTTTTGCAATCGAAAAATAAGCAAGCTTATCAAGACAATTTTTAATTGTAGTTTCATCTGAAATCATTGCATTAATATTATTCTCACGCAATAATTCTCTATATTTTGAGAAAAACACCAACTCTCCATCCCTAGTTGGAATAATCGCTTTAATATCATTAGATTTACAATATGTTATTAGGTCTTCTATTTTTAATTCGTTTAATAATGGCATATGCCAAAAATTGTCGACAAAAAATTTTCCGATTGCCTCACTGTTACTATCTGCGCCATATATTAAACTATTTATACCAAGCTTATTGCCTGCTTTTTGAACTTCATTTATTAAAGGAATTTTCCTTGAAATACTTGTTACCAAAACATTCAACTAAAAATCAGCTCCAGTTCTCTAGCAATTCGATTAACGAATATATTTCTTTATCGGCCTCATATGTCTTATTGAGTCTTGTTTTCGCATGATCACCAACTGGACGAACAATTCTGATAGTGTGCATTCCTAATTTCTTTGCAGTTACAAAATCTTTATTTGGGTTATCTCCAATATATACACATTTTTCAATTGGCACATTAAGTTTTTTCGCAGCCTTTTTATATGGAGCCGCATTGGGTTTCCAATATTCAAAACCTAAATCATCAGTTACTATAATAACATCTATTAATTTATCTAATTTTAATGATTTAATCTTTCTCCATTGCATAGTCGAATTCCCATCAGTGATTAAACCCATCGGTATTTTCTTAGTATTAAAATACGATAGTACTTCCTTAGCATCATCGTATAATTCTAATTTGGGTTGATGTTCTCTGTATACTTGAACTAGTTTTGCTATATCAAAAGGGATACTAAGGTTTTCACAAACAATATCAAAAACTTTCCCTCTTCCATGCGATAGCCAGACATTAATGAAATTATTATAAATTAACCCTGCATTTGCGGTGTTATTTTTGCTAGTAATAAAATTAGCTACTGACTTAAACCCCGATAGAACATAATCATGTTCACAATATAACGTATCATCAAGATCAAAGATTGGAATTAAAGTTTTATACATATTCTTCTTCCTTTTATCGATAGCAAATTCTAATGATTTAGAAGTTCTTCCAAATTTTCAAGATACTTTGATAAATGGGTTATGCTTCCAACTCATTGGTCTGAGCCAAAATAAGTGGTTTGTGAAGTTATCTTCATTCAGGAGATTCTTCTTATATTACGATTTAGATTGGAATAACTAACTTGTTATGCTTTTTATACTAAGTAAGACCTTGTCTTAACATAAACTCCACATAATATTAATAACCCATTTTTTTAACTTGATAAAAAACAGAATTATTTAACCCTAAACAAATGAACTTTCATTAATTTGCTCTACTTCCGATTATAAATTAAGACCTCATTTACTGCCGATATAACATCATTCACATCATCTTCTGTCATTGCAGGAAAAAGTGGTAATGTAATAATTTCCTCATACAATTTTTCCGCATTTGGACATATCCCTCTTTGATAACCACATTTCATATAATATGGATGAAAATAGACGGGAATATAATGCACATTAACTCCGATATTCCGCTTTTGTAATGATTCAAAAATTTCTTTTCTACTTCCTTTTAATTTTTCCAAGTCTAGCCGAATGATATATAGGTGCCAACTTGATGATCCTTCCTTATTTTGATATGGAATTTTTATTTCATCCATATCTTTAAATGCCTCATTATATATTGATACATATTTTTTCCTAAAATTAACAAACTTATCAATCTTCTTCAATTGACTAATACCAAGAGATGCTTGAATATCTGTCATTCGATAATTATAGCCTAAAAATTGCATTTCATAATACCAAGGTCCTTGTTCAATATCATTTAATTTAATTTTATCCCTTGTTATCCCGTGGCTACGAAACTGGAGAAGCTTTTCATAATAATCTTTGTTATTAGTTGTAATGACCCCACCCTCACCTGTTGTTATATGTTTAACTGGATGGAAGCTGAACATGGTCATATCACTAATAGACCCGATTCTTTTCCCCTTATACGTTGCACCTAATGCATGTGCTGCATCCTCTATTACAACTAAATTATGTTTTTTAGCAATAGAAATAATTTCATCTAGCGCAACGGGTTGTCCAGTAAAATCTACTGGTATAATCGCTTTTGTTCTACTTGTTATTTTCCTTTCTATTTCAACTGGGTCAATATTGTATGTTTTATTATCGATGTCTGCAAATACTGGCTTTCCCCGTTGGTAGAGGATACAATTTGCACTTGCTACAAATGTCATAGGCGTTGTAATAACTTCATCTCCATCACCTATTCCTGCGGCAAAACAAGCACCATGCAGTGCAGCAGTTCCGTTTGAAAAAGATACTGCATATTTTGCTCCAACGTAATTTGCAACGGCAGTTTCAAATTCAGAAACATAAGGTCCAGTAGTTAAATAATCACCACGTAGTACCCTAATAACCGACTCAATATCCTCTTCATCAATCCATTGTCTACCATACGGTAAATAGGAATCCCTGACTGGTTTGAAATTCCCCATCTCTATTCGCCTCTATTCAATGAAACTGCATATCCTCAACTAATTCTCTTAACTCATCAACAGATAGCCATTTTGTGTTTGTGTCACTTGTATATTTAAACCCTTCTTCTAATGATTTACCAGCAGCTGTGTACCCTTCAGACCACCACGGGAATTCCGGTTGAATAATATAATATGTATCAAATTCTTTCGTATGGCGGGCATCGTCTTCTGTAATCATCGATTCATGAAGTTTTTCCCCTGGGCGGATGCCTACTATTTCAATTTCACAGTCTGGTGCAACTGCTTTTGCAAGATCTATTACCTTCATACTTGGAATTTTAGGGACAAAGATTTCCCCACCATGCATGCGCTCAAGGTTATCTAACACAAATTGTACCCCTTGGTCTAAAGTTATCCAAAACCGCGTCATACGTTCATCTGTTACTGGAATTTTGCCCGTTCCTTTAATTTTTTTAAAGAAAGGTACCACACTTCCCCTGCTACCTACAACATTCCCATAACGTACCACAGAAAATCGTGTATCTTTTCCCCCAACATAAGCATTGGCTGCGACAAATAGTTTATCTGACGCTAATTTTGTAGCTCCGTATAAATTAATCGGGCTACAGGCTTTATCGGTACTTAAAGCAATTACCCTTTTTACTCCTTTATCAATTGCCGCTTCTATAATATTTTGCGCACCGTGAATATTCGTTTTAACTGCCTCAAAGGGATTATATTCACAGGCTCCTACATGCTTTAAAGCTGCTGCATGAATAACAATATCTACACTGTCAAACGCCCGGTAAAGTCTGTCTTTATCACGCACATCGCCAATAAAAAAACGTATACGTGAATCAGTATACTCCCTAGACATTTCATACTGTTTCAATTCATCACGACTGAATACAATGACTTTCTTAACATCAAACTCAAGTACTTTCTGAATGAATTTCTTACCAAATGAGCCCGTACCACCTGTAACTAATATTGTTTTTCCTGATAGCATTGTTTTTCCCTCGCAATTGTATCGACATTTGCATTATGCAATTTATTATACTTGGTTATTTTCCAAAATTTATCGGGCTTCGCAATAAATTATAAAACTATATTATTATAGTTAAAATTCACGAAATTAACCCTGAGAACATATAAATAAATCATATTCTCTATTAAATATAATTTTTTAGTACATCATTTATATAATCTTCTATTTGTTCAACGCAAACAATAGTAGGAATTAACATCTTTATTTGAATCTCTTTATTCTTAAGTATATTTTTGGCATTCATTACTTGTTCAATTCCATTTATATCCCAAAGGAACTTTACAACAATAGATTGCAGGTTATGTCTTAATAAATCATGTCGTAAAATCTCATTCATTATAAAATTTGATTTTTGTAGCTCTTTAACAGCCTTTATTAACTTCTTTTGTGAACTTGAATAATTAATTTTTAATTCCTTAATATTTTTAAGCTGTTCTGTACATTTTTCTTTAAATGTAGAAAAGTAATCTAATTCTTTATAAAGAGCATCCTTCATATCTCCAATATTTATACCGTATGTATTGATGGTCTTAACCATTCTTTCGACTGAATCAATCTCTTCCAAACAATACGTATCTATTGTTTCTTTCAAAGGCTTTTGAACGGTAAAGCTAATTTTAGCTCCTCCTTCAGTTGCATTGATAACAAATAGTTGTTGATTACTAATTTGCGCTTCAAACCACTGTTTAAAATATCCCCATATATAAGTTGTACTTACTAATCCTCCATAGTAACCTTCTATTTTATAATCTTGGATTAAAGACTCAGCTTTTTGATCTTGAACTTTACTTTCATATATTGTTCCTGATGCGTGAGATTCTCCCTCTTTAGAGCCATATGCTAGATCTTGCCCTACAAGAATTATCGGTGATGCTCCTATATGCATGGCTAATCCGAAAGCAACATGAGCACAAGAAGACCCCATTTCGATAAAGCTATCATCGTTTAGTACTAATAATTGTTTTAACCAATTATACTCTGCCACTCCTTTTCTCATTGGTAATATTATTTCCCCTTGAAACTCCGAAAAAATTCGGGTATCTAAGAGTGGAGGGCCTACAAGAGTTACTTCCTTAGGAATATTTTTATCCTTATAAAAGTATTCATATACTTCCGGAACCCGTTCAACTGAACATACAAAATCAGGAACAATATTCTCTATTAATAACTTGTTAACTATCGTATCAACTGCAATAATAACTGCTTTATTTTTTGCCCTTTTAAGTTCCTTAATATTCTTATTTAAGGATGGACCAGCCGAAACAACAATAGCTGGTTTATCTTTATATCTATTTTTTAATTGAGAAACATCCTTCGACTTTTCGAGCCATTTTAAATTTTCAAGATTATTTTTTAGTCCATCCAAACCATCTTCTATACTATTTCCTACTGATAAAATAAGATTTCTGACTACCTCACGAATGGTTTGTAAACAATGCTTTGTTATTTCCATATCGTATTTCCGATAATAATCTGTTTGATAAAAGTTAATATTTTTAGCTAATCCAAGTAACCCATAATTCGAAAAGAAGCCTCGAATAAAATCATTCAACCGTTCGATATTATCTGAAAATAAGATAACATTCCTATTTTTGAATAGATCTAAGCTTTTATAATATAAAACATAGTTTAAAAAAGATAAATTTGGCTCTATGACAACCAAAAACGAATCCTTATTAATTTTTTTATATAATTCTTTCAGTTCATTAATCGAATTAATCCCAATTACAAAGATAATTTCCTTTTTTAATGGGGTAATAACGTATGATTTATCGTATAAATCCTCTGTTCTATATACTTTTCCGTACTTATCTTTAAAATATTCAGCTCTTGAATCTTCTGAAGAAATAAATTCATGCGTAATAGATGAAGGAGTTAAGTTTCCAATCCAATGCATTTCATTTTGTTGTAGAATTTCTATGTTTTTATCAATTAGCATACCTTCACCTTCCAAACATTATTTTACCTGAATTTTAAGGGAAATATATTCTATTAAAAAAGGATCGAGGAAATTCCCCGATCCTCTTCCTTTTATCATTAACGTAATAATTGAAGAACACCTTGTGGTTGTTGGTTTGCCTGAGCCAACATAGCTTGAGCAGCTTGAGAAAGAATTGAATTCTTTGTTTGAGCCATCATCTCTTTCGCCATATCTACGTCACGGATACGAGATTCCGCAGCTGTTAGGTTTTCAGAAGACGTACTCAAGTTATTGATTGTATGTTCTAAGCGGTTTTGTATAGCACCAAGTTTACTACGTTCGGAAGATACGTTCTTAATAGCTTTATCCAAGCTTTCAAGAGCATTTGAAGCTCCAGCTTGTGTAGAAACATCAACACCTGCAATTCCTAGAGCTGCAGAACGCATATCATTAATACCAAATGTAATAGTTTGGCCTTTATTTGCACCAATTTGGAAGGTCATTCCCCCATTACCTGATGCATCAGTTTGTGCTGAAGATAAGCCTAGGTCCTTGACTGTAGTTTCTCCAACTTTATCAGATAACTTAACTGGACCTGTTTCACTAACAATTTCAAACCGACCATCTTTTGTAACATTTACTTTGACGTCAGCAATAAAACCAGGATTCGCATTTGAAGTAGCTCCTGCGGTATTGTTTGCATTAGAAATCGCATTATTAATAGCTGTTTGTAATAAATCGGCCGCAGTTGACATGTCAGAACCATTTGCGATTCCTGCGCCAGTGAGTGTAACCTCCATCGTTACACCATTAATATCTGCAATAAAACTAGAAGTTGCACTTGCAATAGTTGTTCCATTATATTTATTTGTTCCAGCAGTTGATGTCCCTGCTCCACCAAGAGCTTGATTTAATACACCCGCACTACCTGCTTCAATTTTAGAATTCGTTCCTTCGGATCCACTAGTTAGTGTAATAGCACCCCCACTTAGATAACCACTTACATGGGCAACTCCGGTGCCAGATTGATCAATGGCCTCGTTAATTTTACTTACCATTAAATCAAGCGCTTTTTGTTGAGAAGTGGCATCACTGCTAGCGCCGTTTTTAATAATATTTTGCTCATCTGTACTTAAGTTCTGCCAATTTACAGTAATTTCAGTGCCATCAATTTTAAGAGTTTCAGCTACAAAAGACGTTGAGAATGCAGACGATGATAGTGTATGGGATCCGGAGACTGTAAGGGTTCCAGCTGCTAATTTACCAACAGTAGAACCAGTCGTTGTATTTTGTCCAACTGATGCACCACCAGCAGATTTCAAGTTACCATTCAACAACTTCTGTGTATTAAATTCTGTAGTATTACCGATACGGTCAATCTCTTGTTTTAATTGAGTTACTTCATCTTGAATTGCTTTACGATCCTCAGCAGTGTTCGTGCCATTTGCAGATTGGTCGGCAAGTTCACGTACACGTTGAAGGATTGAATGCGTTTCATTCAAAGCACCTTCAGCTGTTTGAATCATTGAAATACCGTCTTGAGCATTTGCAGATGCTTGATCTAAACCACGTACTTGTGCACGCATTTTTTCGGAGATTGCAAGACCCGCTGCATCGTCCCCAGCTTTGTTAATACGAAGACCTGAAGATAATTTCTCCATTGATTTAGTTTGACCTGTTGATGCGGTATTCAACTGACGATACGTGTTCAACGCTGCAATGTTGTGATTAATTCTCATTTTAATTTCCTCCTTGAATTGTCGTTTATTCACATCCATGTGAATTTTGGTTAAGTTAGCCATTAAAGTCGGCCGCCTTTAATGGCTAACTTGTACAATTTATATATCGACATTATTTTTGGAAGTTTAATAGTTTTATAATAAATATTTTTTAATGATGATTTCTTTAGACAACTAAAAATCCCACTTAGATTTACTTGCTTTTCTAAGTGGGTTAGATTTATTTTTTCCGAATCTGTAATGATAAACCTTTAAGTGAATCGATCGATACTTCTGATGCTGCTTGGTGGTTTTCTTCTTGAATTGCCAAATAGATTTCTTTTCTATGTATTTCTATTTGTCTTGGGGCGTTGATGCCGATTTTAACTTGATCACCTTCAACAGAAAGGATTGTAAGTTCAATATCATCACCGATTTGGATGGATTGATTTGGTTTTCTTGTAAGTACAAGCATTATTTCCCCTCCTTGCTTATTGCGGTTGGGGTTTTGATGATGTGGTGCTTTGTTGTGTATTTTTCGTTGTTTAGGATGATTTGTTTTCCCAGTTGATCTTTGACGTTGATAACGATTGGGCCACTTAGGTTTGTGGTTGTGTTTTCGAATGGCTCTTGGACGGTTAGAATTGTATAGATTGCTACTTGGTCTTCGCTTTTGATTTTCAATTTTTGAATAGTTGATTCGGATAAATCAACGGTATAATCTGTAAAGTAATCGAATGGGCTAATGATTACAAATCCTAAACTTGGTGTTGTTAAGGATTGCAAGATTAGGAATGGGCTGTCTTCGTCTAATGGTATGATGACAAATTGTTTTTCATCTTCGAAGCTTGGGATGCCTTCTTTAAATTGAATGATGGCTTTGTCTTCTATTTCCATTTCACCATGGTATTTTGTATTTATTTTCATTTATCTCACCATTTCTTTTTAATTTTTAAAAGCAGACTGATATTTATGAAAAAAAGCTATCAAGTTGCAGATAGCTTTTTCATCTTAAAAAGTCCATTAATGTTGGTTGGATGATCCGGGCTCCTGCCGCTAATGAGGCGCGATGGATGCCTTCTTGGGTTATTAAATCGATAATGGCTTGTTCAAAGTCGATGTCTTCGTTGTCTGATACGGTTTTTTCAGCGGTGATTTTCTGCTCCTGCAGACGGTTTTCTACTAATTCAGCCCTGTTTTGGCGTGCACCTAGTTCTGATCTCGTCGATACAACACCGTTAGAGATTTTATCTAATGATTCAAGTGCTTTTGTGATATCTGTGCCTTTAGTATCCGGATTTACCAACATTTTTTTGATAGATTCCAACCCACTAAAAAGTTCGATTGAGAAGGCATCTTGTGGTCGGACGTTTACTGGAATTTTGACACCCTTCATGACTTCTACTTCAAAATCCTGGGTATTCGTGGATATAGCATTTTTATTGGCAATAGCCAAATTATCTCCATTTATTCTTTCTTCTGTTGTTGTATTAGATGTATTTGTATATTTATGGGTGATATCCCCTGTCGTTATATCGATTGTAATTGTGTTTCCAGCTGTAGATTTATATTCAAGTTTATCAGCTGTACTATTATCTTTGTCATATTGGAATGTATAGCCTTGATAATTGACTACGTAATTTTCCGGATCAATGGCACTTGCCGCAATATCAGATTTAAACGTGTTAAATTCAACGAACAATGAATCTTCCTTAACTGGTGCTGTACCAATATCGGTTCCATTAAAAATATAATTCTCACCAACTTTTGTATTTGCGACTGATGCTAGATGTTTTTGTAACTGTTCAATCTCTTTCGCAATATTTCCACGTGCAGCTGAGTCATAGGTGTCGTTTGATGCTTGCACGACTAATTCTCGGACACGCTCTAATACTTTTGCTGTTTCATCAAGGGCGGAATCTGTATTTTCCAACCAGGTAAAGCCTTCGGTTAGATTCCGATAAAATTGCTTGACCTCCGTTAATTGACTTCGATATCGCATCCCTTTCATAGCAACAACAGGATCATCAGAAGGGCGGGTTATTTTTTTGCCTGTATTAATTTGGTCTTGTAACTTCGCTAAGCGTTCATAATTTTTACTTATATAACTGAGGTTGCTGTTCGTTAACATATTTTGTGTAACTCGCACTATTTTTCACCTACCCTATCTTCCTACTAATCCCATACCATTGATAATTTTATCGAGCATTTCATCAACTAGAGTAATTTGTCTTGCTGCTGCATTATAGGCATGCTGGAATTTAATCATATTTGTCATTTCTTCATCTAGAGATACATTGCTAATTGACATCCGGCGTTGCTCAACAGAATCTTTTAGCGTTGTCGATGTATTTAGCATTCTTAGAGCTTCAGATGTTTGGTCACCTAATGCTCCGATCATACCTTGGTAAAAGGTAGAAACATTCGTTAAGCTACCGCCATAATTTAAAAGAGCATCTTTAACCTTCGAAAGCTCTAATGCATTTGAGCCGTTGCCGATGAAAGCTTCGTCGCTTGACTTAACTCCTTCTGCTGAAAATGTATATGACCATGTTTGTATGCCACTATCGTCATCTTTTGGTTTAACAAGTGTTGTATCGATATCAATGCCATATAGTGAAATTTTCCCACTTGTGCCAATAGTGCCTTCTGATATATCAAGGTTAGTTCCATCACTTTTATAAGATGTAAACTTATAGCTCCATGAGTTGGAAGTTTCATCAAAGCTTAACTCTACTTTTATTTCTTTTGCTTCATCTGAAAAAGAGGGAGTTGTTTTTGTCCTATCGTAAATCCCTTTAATACTTGGATTACCAACAGTCTTATTGTCAACATTGCTTGTTCTTTCCATTGAGCCGGCAATCACATTTCCTTCTGCCGCCGCCGCAATATTATCGACATCATCCATAATGGCCTGGGCTACCTTTATTAACGCGGCTGCTCCTGCAGGATTGTCAGCTGTCAATCCTCCGAGGTCAAAGAAATTGTAATTATGTTCCACACCATCTCTTATTTCATTTAAGCTCCAGCCAGATTGGTGAACAAGATTAAATTGTTCGGCAAATGTAAAAGCCATCTTATCAAGGTCGGACAGCATATCATTGTATAGCCCTTTTGTATCTGTACCCTCTTTATAGCCGTAGCCTTCGATAAATCCTTTTAACCTGCCGTTTGTATTAAAGGAGGAAAACTTTGAAAGCTCATAAACCGGGGTAGCATTGTCATCATCGGCGGCAGCGTCATCCGCTAGACCAACAAAGCCTTTTTCCGTTTCTTTTAATTCAAAGAATCTAATTTCAGAGACAGGGCTATCTAGTACTGTTCGGTCTTCATACTTAATATGAATTCCATAGGCCTTGCCATCCGTAGTATTCACTAGCTGAATTTCTTTACCATCAGAATCCTTTAGCTTATCCCCCTGTGGTGTAGCAAGGTAAATATCATATAATCCTTCCGCATTCGCTGATGCTAAACCACCACTTGGCTTCACTTCAACTTTTATATTGACTAAGCTCGATAATTCATCTACTAATCTATCACGTTCATCGTACAAATCATTTGGCAAATAGCCATGTGGCTCGATCGATCCAATTTGTTTATTTAATTGATTAATTTGTCTTAAAAGAGAATTGATTTGCGTTTCGGAAATATCAATTTCGTTCCGATAATCCTTTTGGACAGCCTTTAAAGAATTGTACATATAATTAAAAGTGTTGGCTAAAGCTATACCGCGTTGACGCACAACCCGTCGAGCCCCGTTGTTTTGCGGTTGTACGGCTAAATCCTGTAATGAGTTCCAAAATTCATCCATTGATTTTGCTAGACCTGTATCTGAAGGCTCATTCATAATATCTTCCATTTGTGTAAGCATTTCAGCTTTTGCTTGCCAAAAACCAAGCTTGCTGTTTTCGCCTCTAAATTGCGTATCAACAAATGAATCCCGAATTCGTTGGATATCTCCTGCTTGTACACCAGTACCTATTTGACCTGGAATTTTTGCATTATTCCTACCTACAGGTGGATACGCTTGTGTTGCTTCAAAATTAACCCGCTGCCTTGTATAGCCGGGTGTATTGGCATTTGCAATATTGTGTCCCGTAACGTAAAGCGCAGCCTGTTGTGTCATCATTCCCCTACGGGCTGTTTCTAATCCATGAAACGTTGAAACCATTTAGTTTTCACCTCCGTTAAAATTTATGCCTTTGAATTAAAAATTGAGCGGCCTTCCTCGTACTGAAACGATTGACCTGGGCGCTCATAATTATAAGTATCTATTTCAGGTTTTAAGATATCCAATGATAAATTTACAAACTGCAGGGACTGTTTGAGCAGCTGCTGATTTAGTTCGTTTTGATTGGATAATATTTTAATTTGTTGTTGTAATTTAGACTTTATTCGAGTTAATTTTATTTTCTCAGCCGTGTTGGCAAAATGAATACAATCTTCAATTGTTGGATTAGTAAAATCATTGGATTGTTTCCTTGCTAAAAAAGCGATTGAAACCTGTTGACGTTCGGTTTCAAATTTTTGTATAGCTTGGATATGTTTTTTTTCCTCCTTTAACAGGTTATTAAGGGCTGCAGTGTCTCCAGTCTTTAATATTTCTGTCTTTTGTTTTGCCAATTGGTTTAAGCTTTTGTACAAAAAAAGTATTTTTTCTAGTGTTTGAATTAGTGTTTCTGCAGACACTGACTGATCCTCCTTTATCTGTTAGTTGTTCCAGAACTCATACATTTTCTTCGCCACTTCACGTGGATTTACTTGATATTCTCCGGATTCAATTTTGTTTTTTAGTTCTTCAACTTTAGCTTGCCGTTCCGTTTCGATTCGACTGCCTTTTTGCAGCTCCATTGCTTCAGTTGAAATTTGGACTTGGTCTGTACTTGACGTTTTTTGTAATTGATTCATTTTTTCAATTTGTTTTTTATATGGATTCATATTTACAGGACCAAAATGATTGATTTTCAAATCCGTTCACCTCTTTCATTAGAAAAACACGTTATTTGCCTATGGCAAATAGCGATGTATTTTCTTATACTATCAACCAAATTCTTAACAATATTTGATAGTACAACAATACCTTTTCTTTATTATCGGCAATTTTTCTTAAAAGTTTACTTATATTGGCTAATTACGGTTATTATTTCAATCCTCCGTGAAATAGGTCTTTTTTTCTCTTTCTTCAATTTTTCGTTTCCGTTCTTCTTCATGTTCAAATTGTTTTAGATCCGATTCAAGTTTACCAGCACATATTGCACAAAGCTTGCCTGATTGAATGGTCGTTCCACAGCGTTCACATGGATAACCCAAGTTTGGAAATTGCGCTGGTTTTAGACGTCCTTCTTTCACAAAGCGCATAATGGTTACTTCAGGAACTCCTGTTGCTTCTACAATTTGTAGCATGGTAGCTGCACGATTTTGGCGTTTCCTAATAAATTGGTATACTTTATCGAATAATTGATCATCTTCTTTTCGACAGACATCACATAATCCACTAAGGTTACGGACATATATACGACCACATCTCGAACAATTATCTAGTTGTGACATAGTTAGTTTTCCTCCTTGAGACGGTTCTTTTCTTATATTTATTATATCGTCACAGGTGTGAAATTTATTTAGTTATTGGTTCCGAATTTTGTGAAATGGAGTCCGTACCATTAACTTCTAGCTAATGTTAGCGATTTGATTGAATTTGGTGAGAGTGGTTGAAGTACTTTTGCTATTTGTCTTAATGTTATGCCAGTGGTGTAGATGTCATCTATGATGAGGAAATTTTTGTTTTTGTATTGGGCTGGGTTGATATCGGCCTTAAGATGGAATGGTGAATCTGTTAGTAGCCTTTCTGAGCGTTTCTTTTTACTTTGTTTTTCGGTATGAGAGCGTTCTAGTATTTCTTCTATTGGTTGTTGGCTTAGAAGACTTGCTAATGATTGTGCTTGATTAAATCCTCTTTCATATTGGCGCTCTATGCTTAATGGGACTGGTATTATGATCGGTGGAATTTTTTGATCAAACATTTGTTTAAATTTCGTTTGTATCGGTTCAGTGAAAATCTTTACTAATTCGTGGTCACCGCGAAATTTAAATTGGGCAAGCAAATCTTTAAGAAAATCATTGTAATGAAAGATCGATATGTTTTGGACAAGGAGCCCTTGCCATTCAGGATCCTGTTCCCAATTATAGCAGTCAGTGCAAAGGTCTTGTTTGCGAAATTTCGGGTCTAGTTTTGAAAAAGGACGGCTGCAAATCCGGCATTGTTCACCAGTAATTGGTTCTAGTTTTTGATTACATTGGTGGCAGATTTGAGGTTCGATGTTTCGGCTTGATAGTGTGAATAGCGAACTCCATGTGATGATTTCGGTGAGTGGTTGCTGGCAGATTAGGCAGTGCATATTTGGGTCTTCTCCTTTTTATTAATTGGGCAATTATTTTCAATCAAGCAAACCTAGGTGTTTCCCTTGTTTATTCATTTTTAGAATTTGCGTTCGGGCATCTTTCATTGCTTTTGTTTTTCCATAATGAAAGAAGATTACCTCACCTGCTGGATATTTAGGACTGCGGCCAACCCTTCCGGCTATTTGCACAAGGGCACTTTCGGTAAAAATATCATCCTCAGCACCGAAAACAGCAACATCTGTATTTGGTACTGTTACTCCTCGTTCTAGGATCGTTGTTGTGACAAGAATTGGGACTGTTCCTTCACGGAAGGCTTGGACCTTTTGTTTACGGTTCGGATCCTCGGAATGGACACCTTCGATGCTTGCATTTATCTTTTTCAAGATGGGCACTACATCATTTAATGTTGTGATATGTGGGACAAACAGAAAAGCTTGCTTATTATTTTGAAGTTGGCCTGTGATCCAGTTCTTTAGGTTTGTAGGGATGTCATGTTTCTTTTTAAGTCGGCTTTTCCAGTTGCCACACCAAGTAAAGGTCGGAACAGGTAGTGGTTGGCGATGATACCGGGCTGGAATTGTAACGGTTTGTATTTTGTTTTTGTTGGACTTTTGTTTGAATTCTGCGTTTGGAGTGGCGGTTAGGTAGATCATCGCTGATATTTCTTTTTTCGCTTGATGGACAGCATATTGTAGTGATGGGTCAGCTGAATAGGGAAAGGCATCTACTTCATCGATGATAATGACGTCGAAGTTTTTGTAGTATCTAAGGAGTTGATGAGTGGTTGATATTGTTAGTTGGGCTGTTTTGCTGCGATCTTCACTGCCACCATATAAAGATATTAATGTTGTATTGGGAAAGGCTTGCTTAAGACGTGGCGTCAGTTCATGGACGACATCTGTTCGTGGTGTTGTGATGCAAACTTGTTTCCCATGTTGAAGTGCTGTTTTTATACCTTGGAAAAGTACTTCGGTTTTTCCAGATCCGCACACGGCCCAGACTAGTAAGTCTTGATTGTTGTTGATTGTTTCAATTACTTTGTCTGAGGCAGTTTGTTGGCCAGGTGAGAGCTGGCCGGACCAGTTTAAAACTGATTTGCTATGGGCTGTTTTTTGTGAAGAAGGACCTGTCCAGGTAATGAGCGGAGTACATTGACTGACTCGCCCCATCATAATACAGTTTCTACAATAGGTGCAGCCTTGTTTACAGCAACGCGCACAGTGAAATGATGCAAATATATGTTGATTTTGATTGCCACAGCGTTGACAGATGAATTGTTTTTTGGGGGTTATTATGATTCCATGGTGGTATTGGATATAGCCATTTAGATAGTGTTTATGAATGTCTGATAATGGAAATGGTAATTCGTCTAGTAGTAGTCTTTTGCCTTGAAGATGTTGTTGGAGTTCTTGGGAGTATTGAAATTCTTCTTTTAGTTTTTGTGGTAGTAGATTTGCTATTTTGTAGATTGATTGGAAGGACTGTTGGTTTTGAGTGTCCTTTGAAACTAGTAATTCTGGGTATAAAATCTGAGTGTTATTTTGGTTTTGTATCGTAAATCTCATCGTATCAGCACCTTTCATTATGATTATAGGCACTAACAACAAGAGTTTTGTCAGTGCCCTACTTTTTATACCAGCCTAATCCAATTGCTCCTTCACCTAAATGAGTACCAATTACCGCACCAAAGTAGCTAATATCGATTTCTACATTTTTATATTCAGATTGAATTTGATTTTTCAATTCCTCGACTATATCTAGTCTATTTGCATGAATTAACGAAGCTTTTATTGGTACTCCTATTTTTGCATCTTCGTCGAATAACTCCAGAATACGCTTTATTGCTTTTTTATGTGTACGGATTTTTTCAAAAGGAACTATTTTTGTATCTTCAAAATGCAAGATTGGCTTTACTTGAAGAAGACTTCCTATTAATGCTTGAGCGCCATTTAGTCGGCCCCCGCGCTGTAAATGAGCTAAATCGTCAACCATGAAATAAGCACGCATCGATTTTTTCATTTCATTCAGACGTTCTAAAATCTTTTTTGGTTCCTTTCCTTGAAGCGCCATTTCGGCTGCTTCAATTGCATAAAACCCCTGCGGCATAGCGCTAATTTCCGAGTCAAAGGAATAAACTTGGACTTCATCAACCATTCCACCAGCTGTTACTGATGCTTGAAAAGTCCCGCTGATTCCACTTGATAAATGAATCGAAATAACTGCTTCATAACCCTTTTTAGCTAAATTTTTAAAAGTCTGTTCGAATAAGCCTATTGCTGGTTGAGATGTTTTCGGGAGTTCTGAAACATTTCTTACTTTTTCATAAAAATCATCAGCCGTTAGTTCAAGCTCCTCTTGGTAGGACTCTGATCCAAAAATTACGTTTAACGGGCATATTTCAATATGTAATTGTTCACGAAGACTTTGGGGTATGTATGCCGTACTATCCGTAACAATTGCAGTTTTCATATGAATATCTTTCCTTTATTTAAGTGTGGTGACTTATGTGTAAATATTAATTAGCAACCCTTTGATTTCTCCCACCATACTTAAGATATCTAGGCTCTTTTTTTCTTTATCTAGGACGGCATTGGTGAGGTCGATCAGTTTTTTATCAACTTCTTTGACTATCTTATAGATTTTTGTACGACCACGGCGATTGAAACCACGACGTTCCTCCAACTGTAACCCGTTTTGAACCGCTTCATCCATAAATTCTTTAACCATCTTTTTGTATTTTCGAAGTTCATCAACGGTTCTGGATTCTGAAAGAACTTTTCCTTGATCTTCAATTTCTTGAACTAATTTTGTTAATTTTTCATGGACCATTTCCTGGCGATTTTTTCCCATTACTTCTTGGAAGGAAATGCTTTCAGTAGGTCCGCTTTTTTTTGACTTTATATTATTTAGGCCGGTTTTTCCGATTTTTTGAACGTCCATTATTTTCCCGCCTTTTTGCTTCAAATATAGTGATTATTATATCAGATAACTTCTGTATTTATTATAGGAATGAAAGGATGAGGTCTATTACGATGAATTTATTCATTAGTGAAAAATAATGGGGCGGGGTATGCGCTTAGACTTAGACTACCATAAACAGCCGTCTTCATTGAGCTCCCTTAATGACTCTTATTTCAACATCATGCTTTTCAACCTTTTGATCAATTCTATCGATTTTCTCTTCGAGGATGTTTAGCTTTTCATATGTTTGTTTGTACCCATCAAATAGCGCCTTATGATTAGTATCTACTTTGTTTTCAAGTACAACCAGGTTTTGCTCTAGCCTTCCAACCCTTTGTTCAACTTTTGATAAATCTTGTTTTGTTGCCATGTTGGCTTTCATTTCATGCATTTCAACTTTCATTTCATGCATTTCGACATACATTTTTTCTAATAAATTTAAAACCTTTTCTTCCATCGATTCCCCCTCCTTTGAAGGTATTATAACATGGACTAGCTATTTTGAATCAAATTTTTTTGTTTTTAAAAAAGGCTGCCCAAACGAACTTGGACAACCTGGTTCTTTTTTTATTAGCGTTGTAATAACTGAAGAATACCTTGCGGCAATTGGTTTGCTTGAGCAAGCATTGCTTGAGCTGATTGGTTAAGAATATTATTCTTTGTGAACTCAGTCATTTCAAGTGCCATATCAGCGTCACGAATACGTGACTCAGATGCTGTTAAGTTTTCAGATGTAGTTTGCAAGTTGTTAATTGTATGCTCCAAGCGGTTTTGTGTTGCCCCTAGCTTAGAACGTACCGCTGAAATTTGTGTAATTGCATTATCCAATCTAAATATGGCATCACTTGCCGCTTCATATGTGTTAACACGAATTCCGTCTATTCCTAACTTTACAGTACTTAGCTGTGGAATGTCGATGTTAACTCCTTGATTAGAGTTCGCACCAATTTGGAATGATAAAGCTTTGTTAGTAACAGTGAATTGAGAGTCACCAGTTTTCATATTTGATCCAAACTGTAGCTCTAGTCCACCATGCTTAATAAGACCATTTTCTGTTGTTATTTTCTTTTTAAATGTAATATCTTCATAAACTGGAGTCGCTGCATTATTTTTCTTCTTCACTGAAATCTCTGCTTCATATTCTAATCTTACTTTCGCAGTTCCAGCCTGTGTGATTAATGTTGTATCTATTTTTATCTCTTGGTCATCAGTTCCTATTGTAATCGGACTACCAGTTGCACCTGTTCCAATTTCACTTGCCTTTTTACCTAGCGAAAATCCATCTGGATCAAAAACTTCAATTGTGGCACTTGGCTTTGCCCCAGTTGTATCAACATTTGTTACGACAATAGAATATTCACCTAATTTTAGCTTTTCACCTTGCAGATCACTTAAACTACTTGCTATTACATCTGCGCTATTAACACCAGCTCCAGGCTGAGTAATCGCTTTAACCTCTTTAATGGTACCTCCAACTGTTACTTGGTAATCCCCGGTTACAAGTGAAGGGTCAATAACTGTTGGAACCTTTGTGATATTAGCTGGGTTATTATTAGAAAATTGAGTATCGACAGCACTTGAACCATCAAGAAGCTTTCTTGTATTAAATTCTGTTTTTGCCGCAATACTATCAATCTCAACTAATAATTGATCAATTTCTTTTTGAATTGCATCACGGTCAGTATTCGTGTTTGTTTCATTCGCTGCCTGTACGGATAGCTCACGCATACGTTGTAGCATGGAGTGGACTTCAGTCATAGCACCCTCAGCTGTTTGCATTAAAGAGATTCCGTCCATGGAGTTACGTTCCGCTTGTTTAAGTCCACGGATTTGAGAACGCATTTTTTCAGAGATGGCTAGTCCTGCTGCATCATCTGCTGCGCGATTAATACGTAGACCAGATGAAAGTTTTTCCAGGTTTTTTGAAGTTGCGGCTTGGTTTGAATAAAGGTTTCTGTATGCATTCAGAGCTTGAATATTATGATTAATTTTCATGTTATTTCTCTCCTTATTTTGAGTTCATAGAATTTAATTTTTTCTATTTATCTTCCATTAACACACTTTTTTCATAGGCCATTGCTTTATTTTTCAAGACGTTTGCGGTTTGGGCCGGCTTTTTCTTCAAAGCTTCATTCCATGCGATGGAAATTGGCTCCATTCCTTTTATTACCTCTTCAATTAGCAGTGTATCCTTTTTATAATTAGCCTCAACTACTTTATCAGCCATATAGTTATATAGGACATCCAGCTGGTCAGCAATTATTCCAGCTTCATAGTTTAAGCCAGCACCTAAGCGTTGTAAGATGTCATTGGCCTTTTGTAATTTTTTGTTCGCAATTACGTAGTCTTTATTGTTTATATCATCAATTGATTCTTCCAAATTAGTTAGGCACGCTTCATATAATAGCGCTGTGATTTCTTGAGGTGATTTTTTATATAATGCTTCTTCCGTTAAAATGCCGGTCACGTAATGTGCACCTCCGTTTTGGTTATCTGTATTATTTATCGGCTCGAAATTTGTAGAGTTTAATAGTTTTATTAATAGTTTTTTTCCATCTCTTCAATCAGCAGCAATATTTCCGCCATAACCTGATAGAGTTGTGGGGGAATATTGTCCCCCAGGTCCATGTCTAATAGGTTTTCAACTAGCTTGGAGTCTTCTTGCATATGAATATTATTTTTTTTCGCTAGTTCTATGATTTCTCTAGCAACTTGGCCTTTACCGTGAGCAACGACGACGGGGGCGTTCCCGGATTCCGCATCGTATTTAATAACTGCAGCGGAAGGACCGTTGATTTCTTTTCGCTTTTTCTGATTGTAGTATTTTGATACGATCATATTTTGAAGTCCATCCCTTTCTCGGTAAAGACTGGTCTCATTTGTGACTGGTGTTCTTGCTTGTTTGTGTCATTTTGTTGGTTTTGGGTAGCTTGGCTATTGATTGATGTCATTCTAGTAAAATTAATGCTATTTATGCTATAACCAACCTCTTGTAATTTTTCTTTTGTGATTGCCGCGATAGGCTCCATTTTTTGTTTGAAACCAGGCCTATCATTTTTAATCGTGATTGATAGATTTCGATCAGTTGATGTTAGCATAATTCCAACATCGCCCAACCTTTTTGTTTCGATTAAAAAATAGAGATTACAGTTTTCCCAATCAACCTGCTGCCCTTCTTTTTTCGAATGCACAAATACCTGAAGATTTTCTGGTTTTTCTCCTAGTAAGAGTGGTAAGGTGAAAAACATGCTTTGTAAACTGTTGCCTGAATCCGATTTACTTAGAAGCTGCTGGCCTGTAAGGTTGTTAAGGGCTTGTTCAGCTTGTTGGGCAATCCTTGTAGATGCTTCATCTCCACCAGTTTGGGCTAGTTTCATCAGGGCTGCTTTTAAGTTTTCCTGTTGTTGCTGGTTTTGCTGGTCTTGTTGACCTTGCTGGAAGGGTGATTCCCCGCCTTTTTGGAATACTAAAGATTTTGCTAGATCACTGTCATGGTTAAGTCCTAATGAACGGACCATTTCAAACATCTGGCGAGCAGACGGTTCTTGTCTCACATAGGAACGTGCCGTTTCATCAAATTGATTTAATAACTGTTGGGTAGGTGGCTTTTGTATTTTTTCAAGATTTGTAGTTTCTTTGGAAACAAAATGCATCACCTTTTGTTCTGATGGTTTGAAGTTAATTTTATCTAGTAATGTTTTTATGTCATGAACGATTTTTGCTGCTTCAGTATGGTTGCCTTTTGCTAGCAGTTTTTTAGCATCTGCTAGTTGGGAGCTAGCTTGCATTAATTGCTTCTCAGTTTTCATATCGGTAAAAAGCATCATATCGCTTTTTAAAATGGCATTATCTAGTTTGCCAATCGTTGTTTCAAGCATTTGCTTTGCTTGCGGATAGGCATTCTTCTTAAACGTATCTATTAAACGTTCCACAGTATCCAAATTTTTAGTAATCTCACGTTTTAACTCACGGAAATCATGGGTTGCCTGTGCGAGTTTCTGGGTTACTTTTGTTACCAAAATATTTTTCGCTTGAAGCGGCAGTGTTTGGAATTCTTCGTTTTGATCGAATTGTTTTATAAGTTCGTCTTGGATTCCTTTTTGTTGGTCCGTTGGTTGGTTTAGCTGCTTAGGCTCCGTTTTTGTAATTTCTTGTTCTATTTCATTTAATGCATTTGTGATTTGCTGTCGCGCGCCTAGTTCGCGGCCTTTTTCTAAGAGCTGAGTGGAACGCTCCATTGCCTTTTCGATTTTTTCTATTGTATTTAGATCTAAATTGGGGTTACTTAATAGTTCTTTGCGTATTTGAGCAAATGCCTGATCGAGATTTGACTCTTTTTGGATTTGTTTTAGAGCTTCATTTAACTGAGCACTTGGGCTTGGTTTTTGATTTTCAGTTGTTTGTTCTTGGTTTAGTAAGTTAGCAAGTATTTGACTCAATTTTTGATTGTTTTCCTGTTGTGCAGTTTGTTTCTGCTGACTTTGTTGTTGGTCAGTCTTGATTTTGGTCGAGTTTTCATCTGGTAAATCAGGGCTCTGGGTTTTCGTATTTTCGGCTGTTGCCGTATTTGATTGTTTTATTTGATCTACGGCTTGGTCCAAAATATTAGAAATTCTTTCACGCCCTGCTTGGTCTAACTGGCTTGCTTGATTTGTCATTTTTTCAATCGTGTTAATAATTTTGGGGTCGATATCCTTATTGTTTTTTAATAGGTCACGGACAACTTCAATGGCACGCTGAAAGTTTGGTTCTTTTTGAACTGCTTCTTTGATTTGCTTTATTGTTTCGATTGTACGCTGTTCGGATTGATTTTGATTGATGTTTTGTTGCTGCTGTTGGCGCGTTTCGGTTTGCTTTAATTCACTTTCAGCCTGAGCTAATGCCCGAGATAGATGTTCACGGCCCATTATTTCCCGACCTATTTGCTGAAGTTGGTGGGCTTCGTTCACAGCTTTATCTATTTTTTTTGCGACTTCAACGTCTATCTTTGGATTGTTAACAACCTGGTCACGGACTTTTTCGATTGCACGTTGGAGATTCGGATCCCGTTGTACATCTTCTTTTGCCTGTTTTACGATCTCACTTGCTGGTTGTTCATTTATTCTTTGTACTGCCTGGGTCGATTGTTGTGCTTGGGCTACTTTTACATCATTTGTACGAGTTTCGTTTGTTTGAGCCTCGCCTTTCGGTCTTGCATCCGGTTGTGGTTGTTCTATTCTTGCAGATTGAGACTGTTGGCGTAACTCCATTTGTTTTAATTCATTTTCAGCTTGGGTCAGGGCTTGGGTAAGGCGTTCTCGACCCATGCCTTCCCGACCGATTTGTTGAAGTTGGCGAGCTTCGTTCACGGCCTTTTCTACTTTTTGCGCTACTTCAACGTCTAGCTTTGGATTATTAACGACCTGTTCCCGGGCTTTTTCAATCGCTCGCTGTAAATTAGGATCCCGTTGTACATCTTCTTTTGCCTGTTTTACGATCTCACTTGCTGGTTGTTCATTTATTCTTTGTACTGCCTGTGTTGGTTGTTGTGCTTGGGCTACTTTTACATCATTTGTACGAGTTTCGTTTGTTTGAGCCTCGCCTTTCGGTCTTGCATCCGGTTGTGGTTGTTCTATTCTTGCAGATTGAGACTGTTGGCGTAACTCCATTTGTTTTAATTCATTTTCAGCTTGGGTTAATGCTTGGACTAAGCGTTCCCTGCCCATCGGTTCTCGACCGATTTGTTGTAGTTGGCGAGCTTCGTTCACGGCCTTTTTTACTTTTTGCGCTACTTCAACGTCTAGCTTTGGATTGTTAACGATCTGTTCCCGGACTTTTTCAATCGCTCGCTGTAAATTAGGATCCCGTTGTACATCCTCTTTTGCCTGTTTTACGATCTCACTTGCTGGTTGTTCATTTATTCTTTGTACTGCCTGTGTCGGTTGTTGTGCTTGGGCTACTTTTACATCATTCGTACGGACCTCATTTGTTTGAGCCTGGCCTTTCGGTCTTGCATCCGGTTGTGGTTGTTCTACTCTTGCCTGTTGAGGCTGTTGGCGTGACTCCATTTGTTTTAATTCATTTTCCGCTTGTGTCAGGGCTTGGGTAAGGCGTTCGCGACCCATGCCTTCCCGACGGATTTGTTGAAGTTGGCGGGATTCGTTTACTGCCTTTTCAACTTTTCGCGCTACTTCAACATCTACCTTCGGATTGTTAACCACCTGATCACGAACCTTTTCAACAATCCGTTGCAAATTAGGTTCACGCTGAACCTCGGCTTTTACTTGTTTTACTACTTCACTTGTTCGAGGTTCATGTTCACTATTGGCCACCTGTTGTGGATTTATTTTTGCAGGCTGTGATTCACCCTGTTTAACCTGCTGTTGATTTTTGTTCATAGACTCCAAAGCTTCCAAGTCCGCTTCAACTGAATTCAAAATATTTACTAATGTTTCTTTTCCAGCCGTAATACGCCCTTGTTGCTGTAATCTTCCCGCTTCTTCCACAGCCTGCTTTACTTTGGTCACAACCGCCTCCGGAATTTTTGGGTTGTCCACGATTTGTTTTTGGACTGTTTCAATCGAACGTTGCAAACTAGGCGTCTTCGATACATCTTCTTTTACCGCTTTTACAATTTCTCTAGGTGTTGCCTCACGTAAGGCAGAACCTTCTGCACCTTTATTTTGATTCACAGTTACCCGTAAATTTTCCTGTCTTTGTTGGTGACGCTTTACTAGTTGCTCCTCAGCATCTTTTAACGCTTGGACTAGGCGCTCTTTTCCAATGGACTGTAATTTTTCAGCTTCATACGCTGCCTTTTCAACCTTTTGGGCTAACTCCCGATCTACTGCTGGATTTTTGACAATTTCAGCACGTACTTTTTCTATAGCCTGTTTTAGTTCAGGAGCTTTTTCTACAAAATCACGATTTTTTTGTAAAAGGTCAACTAACTCCTTGTCCTTTGAAACGGATTGCGTACCGGTTTGTTCAGCTTTTGTTGTAGAAGCAGTAGCAGGTGCTGTAGTCCCTTCAGCCTTAACCTCTTTCGATGTAGTTTCAACTGTTTGTTTTTGCAAATTCTCTACATTCTGCTGTGTTTGACGACGCAATGCATCTTTTTGCTCGTTTTTTGCCAAATCAAACTCTGGGTCGATTTCTTTTGCTAAATCCGTTAATACCTCATTCAATGGACGACCGTGCAAAGCTTCGTGAATGGGACGTAAATGGGACTGCGTTACCTCTAGCTTTTTATTAGCCAAGGCTTTCACTGTATCTAACTTAGCCGCAGTACTGCCTTGTGCTTTTTCAAAAAAATCCCGCAGTTCTTGAACGGCTTCCTTAGTAACAGGAATACCTTTATTTAATAAAACTTGGACACTTTGCTTTAGTTCAAGAGTGTCTTTTTCAGTAATGCCGACATTTTGAAGCAGCTTGATATCGCTTGGCATTTGAGCCTGCTGTACCTGAGTTGAACTAGTTTTTGGAACATCTGTAGAAACTGTTTTCACAGCTATAGCCTGGTCTTTTTGTCCCGTAACTTGTACTGTAACCCGATCCTCTGCCGGCATTTTACCTTCAAATATCGCTTTTACTTCTTTTCCACGAATTTGAATAACTGCTTCTGTGTCTGAAACTCGTTCTTTAATTTGTGCGTTATATAGTTCCCCTTGCTTTAGTTCAAGTGGGCGATCTGTTGGTTGTAATTGATTAGCAGAATACTGATTGTTAATCTGCATATTTCTCCACTCCCGTACAATATGCTTGTAGTCTTTATATCGGTTAAAAGTTCGGGATGTTAATGGAGGATTGTTTCCAGTTGGGGAATTGGTGTTGTTAATGTGGTTGATAGGTAGTACCTTCTGATTTTATATTAGGGGTTGGTTGTTAGTAGAGGATTGCATGTTACAGCATGTGTGGTAGCTAGCTAAGGAAATTAAGTAGACTCCTGTTATGAATTCATAGACCGAGTTCACGTTATATATCCTACAGAGTTAATTAAATCTCCATTCGGAATATCCTTCTCTGCTTTTTCAATCGCATTTTTCTCTTGAGGAATTAGTGGTGAATTATCAGCCTGAATTTCAGATTCATCCTTTTGAAGCATCATAATGAAATCAAAAACCCGCTTTAAATTTTCTTGGCTAACTTCTTCAATCATTTTATGAACCTTTTCGCGGTCGACCGCCATTGCTAATCACTCCCTATACAAAATTTAATTCGTATTATTTCATAATTAGTTCCATAGGAGGTTTTACACTAAATTAAAATTGTATTCCTTTTTTACATAAGTTTTTTACTTTGTTCTGAACAATAGAAGGATAATCTGCAGTAGGCATAGCAGGAGGACCGAAACTGGCTTTCCAACATTGCGGACAGGGAGTGCGGGGTCTGCCCTTGGCGTGGCCGCATTTTTCGGTTTTGCGGACAGAGAGTGCGGGGTCTGCCCTTGGCGTGGCCGCATTTTTCATTTTTGCGGACAGGGAGAGTGGGTTCTGCCCTTGACATGACCGCATTTTTCATTTTTGCGGACAAGGAGTGCGGGTTCCGCCCTGGGCATGGCCGCATTTTTCATTTTTGTGGACAGGGAGTGCAGGTTCCGCCCTGGGCATGGCCGCATTTTTTTGAAGAATAAAAGAAATGGTCTTCTGTGATTCCCATATTCCTGTTCATCCTTAGACTTTGGGAATCATACTCTCTCTTTGATTCCCATTTTCCCGATATTCCTTAGATTTCAGGAATTACCCCCCTCTATGGTTTCACATTTTTCCAATCCTAGAAATTTTAGTGGGAATCTAATACGCATTAGCCCAAAAATGCGCCCCTATAAAAACACATCCCTTATCTCCCTATTCATTTTGGCTTCATTTTTCCCTTGTGGATATTTTGCAATAATTATGCGACACTTATAATCCCCTTGCTTAATCTCTCCAAATCCGTTCACTAATTCAAAGCTATCCATATTTTAAATATCAAAACCATCTATTCCTTTTATAAATGGATTTGTCCAATCCATTCCTGTTAAAAACAATATATTCTTTGGTTTCCATAGACTTATCTCCTCTTTTATTATTTGAGCACAGTAATCCCTCTGGGCTTTCTGTAATTTAATCCTTTAGGTACATATTACCATTCATGATAAAATAATTGTACAAATGGAGGTAACATTAATGAATGAGAAACAATGTATGAATTGTAATGCTCCAATGTATTTGGATTGTTGGGATACTGTTGACGAGCAAGAAGATGGAACTTTCCTTTTAGATATATTTGAAGCATGAGTGTGTATGGATAGATGCGTTTTTTTTTTGAACGGGTTGAAAAAGGAAAGACAAATCCAATATGAATTTGCCTTAAAATAGCACTGTCTACAAATTAGGCAGCAACAAACCCGTGCGATCTTAGTCAAGAATTGTTGCCGGAAATGGCAGATATGTTATTTAGGTGTGTTGTTAATTCTTCTGGTACTGATAAAAAGGGAGAGTGATCTGTATCAATTGTAAAGACAGCTTGGCAAGGAACATTCGTATACATTTCTCGTTGTGTTTTAAAAGATAAAGCATTATCCTTGAGCGTTTCAATATAATAGCGGGGAATTTTCCCATAGTTTTCATCTGTTATTTCGATCTTTGTTATATAAGGTAGTAACGGTTGAGGACTAAGCTTTTTCTCCATTTCTATTACAATTTCGTCTGAACAATTATTATAGAATAGTCTCCTAGCAGAAGAAGGTTTCAACGTAATATGCATTTGATCTTCGCTTAAAGTGATTGGCAGAGGTGGCATTTTGTATTTCTCACTCAAAATCATTAAGCTTTCCCCATTCATTGGGATGAGTGCAGACAAATAAACAAGTGCTTCAATTTTATGGGAACGATATTCTGTCACCTGGGTGATGACCATGCCACCAAAACTGTGTCCTACTAAAATCACCTTATTTTCCTCTTCATCAATTCTTTGACAAACTGCATTACAATAATCTTTTAAGGAAACATTTGACGGTGGAGTAGGATCATTTCCGTGACTTGGTAAATCAAAGGTAATTACTTTATGACCTGCTTCTTGTAATAACGGGGTTACCTTTTCCCAACACCATTCGCCTAAAAATGCTCCATGTATAAAAACAAATGTACTCATTTTCACTTATCCCCTTCATTTGTCTATTTGTCGTTTTGAATTCCTTTGAAAATCAAATCGATAACAGTGTCGATTTGCTGTTGAGCTTCCTGTTCTGTAAATTCTCCGTTGGCAAACATATCAATCGAATAAGTTAATGCCCCCCAATATACATGAACCATTAATCTAACATTGCTTTCTTTTAACGTCCCTTCTTGAATTCCTTGTTCAAATAACTGAATTAATGGTTGCCTCGTATTTAAGGTATAGCTTTTTAACACATCGTCAGATACACCTTCAAAAACATACCCAATATCCTGTTCCATCTGGCGGTAAAACTTCATGAATCGTGGATTTTTTTGGGTAGTTTCAAGATAAAAACGAACATACTTTTTCAGTTTGATGAGCGTTCCCTCTTCTGAAGTTAAACTTGCTTTAATATATGTTTCAGCTGCTTGAATATATTTTGTAAAAAGATCGCGAAAAAGCTCCATTTTATCTTTATAGTAGTAATAGACTAAACTTCTTGCGACACCAGCCTTTTTAGCAATATCACCAATTTCAGTAGCTCTCACCCCTTTTTCTAAATACACCTCAATCGTTGCATTTAATATTTCTTCGATTCGATTTGAACGTATTTTTTCATTTTGTTCTGATGATCGCGGCGCCATAGTCTTCACCTCTACTATAATCGATTGATTCAATGGTTCTAATATTAAAGTCGGATGCTATTTTTAATTGACGCTTATGTCAATTAAAAATATAGAATAAATTGACGTTAGTGTCAATTGAAAGGAATTTTAAAAATTCTAATATGAATTCAACTTAAACCACCCCATCCCTATAACATTTCAAGCCAAACACAAAAACGGCCCGTCCGTTTCTTTTTAAAATGAAACAGACGAACCGCCCCGATGAAGCTTTCTTTTAATTATTATTCAAAGTAAATTTTTACTTCTTGTGTTTCTGAATTATATTCGCTCTTTGCTCCTAGTTCTTTTGCAATAAAGGCAACCGGTACAAAGGTTCTTCCGTTTACGGATTCAGCAGCTGTGTGCATAATGACTTTGTTTCCATTCACGTATGCTTCCTTGCTGCCAAGTGTTAATTTGATTTCTGTATCTTTTACTTTAAGAGTAACCTGATTTGTATTACCGTCCCATTTTGTTTCTGAATCAAGCCATTCTCCAATTACCGCTACCGGTACCATTGTAGAGCCATCTTTAATGTAAGGTACAGCATCTAATTCTTTAAAGTCACTTCCAAGAATTGCATACGGCTCGCCAATTGTAAATGACGCATTAAATTTTTGCAATAATAGCTTTTTAAGCGGAGTGTCATCCGGTAGTGTTCTAACCTTGTTGATATCATTCTCATATTCTGTCACATTTACGGCATCTTTTACTTCCGGTAATTTTACATCCCCATTGACATTCCAAACAAGTGAAGTTGCCTTAATAACTGCACTTCCGTTTTCACCAGTCGTTGGATCTTTTATCCCGATGTTAATTATAGTATCTTCTGATGCAATATATTTTTCTTTTGAAATCCCATACTCAGTTGTAATTTTAAAGTCAATGTCTTTACCAATCATTGCTTCAAGGCTCTCTTCATTCATTCCACTAAGCATTGCTTTAAATTGACCTAATTGAGTTTTCGCTTCGGTAACAGCAGTAGTTAACTCTGCTTCTGTTGGCTGAACTTCAGCAGGCATGAAGCCAGCAAATTCTTTTACAAATATATCCAGTCTTTCATAGTTTGCTAGATTATCCATAGTGTATACTATAAAATCTAAAATTTCATTGATACCAAGCTCAAATTTCACTTTTAAAACTTCTTCTTTTCCTTCGGGAGTTTGGATTGTTTTGAAACCTAAGTCTTGAAGCTTAGGAATTTCATAGTTGAATTGCGATATGTAATTTTTAAATTCGCCTTTCATAAACTCCATAACTTTTTGCTGCATTTCATATTGCGATTGCATGTTAAAATCTTGGCCATCCATTTCGTCCATATCTACTTTGAAAAAGAATGGGTCAGCAGATGTTTTAAAATACATAACATTTTCTTTTACCAATATTTCAGCAGTTGCCTTTTCTTTGGCAGTCCATACACCTAAATCACGAAGCGGTTTGTCATTGTTAGCCGTGATTTTCACATAGGCATTGTGCTCATCCTGCGCCTTTTGCTCAATTACAAAGCCAGCCTCAAATAATTCTGCTATTTTTTTCTGTTCATTAGTTAAATTCATGCCATCAATATTCACATCAGCTGATAATGTTAATTTTGATTCAGATGATGTTTGATTCACAGCGTTGAGCCAAGTATCCTTCAAAGATGGATTAGTCGTTGTACAGCCCACTAACACCAACATTAAGGCTACTAGTAAAAATAAGAATTTCTTCAATTCCTCCACACCTCTCCCTTTTAAATGTTTGTTTATTTATTTTTCTTATAATCCCTATAATACCGGTAACTGGTTTATATTTCCACGCATTTGCTAGATAAAAACAAAAAAGAGGTAATTCATACTAGTCCAAATTAGTAGGTAAATAGTACTTTCTGTTCTTGAAGACGCCAAAATCAAATGCACCTTGGCGTATTTGCGCCCAGATTTTTTAGGCCCACAGGATGTGGGTCACAAAGACGTTGCCACAGGACGTGGCGTTCTTAGTCTTTGATCTTAGCTCGAAAAACTACCTTTGAAAATCTGTGGCATCCGCCGGAGGCTTTAACTTTATTCAGCAGGGGTCTGTACCCCCACTGAATTAAAGTATTAATTCGCATTCATCTCGCCATTTATGGAGGTGGGAGACTTCTGCTGAATAAAGTTAAAAGCCCTTTGCCAGCAAATATCCGATGGCAAAGGGCTCGTACTTTAGTAAGTTAGTTTAAACCAAACTAGTTGGCCTTTCAATTAACAAAAAGTTGCCGGCTCAAGGTTGATACCTCAACCGAGTGGGAAGTGTACAATCCTTAGTTTACCTAGCCAACACTGTACCATTCCCGAATTACCACTTATCTCACTTGCACCCAGCCGTTTTTAATAGCCACGACTACTGCTTGGGTTCGGTCGTTTACATTCATTTTTTGCAAAATGTTGCTGACATGGTTTTTTACTGTTTTTTCACTTATAAATAAGGTTTCACCGATGCTACGATTGCTTTTTCCGTCAGCTAGCATTTGAAGGACTTCGCATTCGCGGCGTGTCAAGATATGTAATGGTTTACGGTATTCAACGTCCTTCAATGTTCCGACAGATTGGCCCACATCTCCTGTAGCTAAGCGACGATATTCTCTTACGAGATTATGAGTCACCTTTGGATGCAGGTAGGAACCGCCGTCTGCAACAATTTTGACTGCTTCAACAAGGGCATCTGCGTCCATTTCCTTTAGCAAATAGCCGCTAGCTCCTGTTTTAAGTGCATGTGTTACATAGCTTTCGTCATCATGAATTGATAAAATTAAGACCTTAACGTCTGGAAACTTTTCAACTAAATTCGCTGTTGCCTCCACACCATTCGTATGGGGCATATTGATGTCCATTACAACAACATCCGGATGGTATTGCTCAACAAGGGCTACCGCATCCTCGCCATCATCGCCTTCCGCTACTACCTCAAAATCTTTTTCAAAATCCAAAATTCGTTTTACACCTTCACGAAACAATTGATGATCATCAATAACTAATATTGACGTAGTTCCATCCACTTGTCATTCCTCCTCAAGATCAAAAAGCGTAGTTTATAGTAGATTCGTATTTATTTTATATCAAATATGTTACACTTAACCGTGCTATGGATATAGGTCAATCATCCTCAACAATCAAAGGCACATCGATCGTAATCATCGTTCCTTTACCGAGGCCTGAGTCAAACGTAATTTCTCCCTTTAAAAGCTCAATTCGTTCCTTCATTCCCATGATTCCAAATGAACCATCTTTTTTATCGGTCGTGTCAAAGCCTTTCCCATTATCCTTGATTATTAGCTTTCCGGACTTTTTTCGCAGCTCTATCTTTACTTGAATTTCATTGGCATCAGCATGTTTGATTGCGTTTTGGACTGCTTCCTGTACAAGTCGGAATAAGGCCACCTCGAAGCGTGGTGGAAGCCGCATTTCTTCGCCTAGATTCACGAATTTAATCGGAATTTTATTATATTCTTCAGTTGTGTTCAGATACCTTTTTAACGTTGGAATCAAACCCAAATCATCGAGAGCCATGGGTCTCAGATCGTAAATGATTTTACGAACCTCGTACAATGCTGATCGGACCATAATCCTTAAATCCTTAATTTCCTTAAGTGCCTCATCCATTCCTCGCTCACGGGACACTCGCTCGATTAGTTCCGAACGCATCATTACGTTGGCAAGCATTTGCGCCGGTCCGTCATGAATTTCTCTTGATAGTCGCTTTCTTTCATCTTCTTGGGCTTCAATAATCCGCAAACCAAATTCTTGCTTTTCCCTTGCATCGTTCAACACTTCGTTGACCTGTTGCAGATCACTGCTTAAATAATTCAGAATGACACTAATTTGACTAACAAGATTTTCCGCCCGTTTGACGGTTTGCTCCAGTCTTTTTAAACGCAACTCCAAATCGTTGCGGCGCTCAATCAGCGTTTTTTCCTTTTGCCGGATATAGGCTAGTTCCATTTGCAATCCATGTGCTTTCTCGTAGGCAGAACGCACTTCTTCCTCCGTATAATTCGTAAAATTTTTACTCACATCAGCGAGACGTTTTCGTGCCAATTTTACATTTGCTTCCAAACGTTCGCCTTTATTAATAGTTTCGGAAACTTCTAGCCTAGTTTTCAGTAATTCGGCCGTTAAAATTTCAAATTCCTGTCTTGATTGTTCGCTTATTTCAACAATTTCTTTTTTACTATTAGAAACTGTATCAATCATTTTATCTAAAATTACATCTAGTGCTTTTTCATCAATTTTAAACATTTTCTTATCCTCCAGAAAAGCTGAAAGGTTCTTTATTACATGTACATTCGTAAGACGAGTCCGTTTTCTGGGGGTGCCTTGTAAAAAAGAAAGTAAATTTGAAGCAATACGAATGTCGTTTTATAATTATAGTGTTGGGTTGGAGCTTCAACCTATTTTTTCCCTCAATTACCAAATGGAAGTTTTTTATGTAAATATATTCAAAAATTGGTTTTGTACATACACGGATGCAATCAGGGGGTCATTACTATGCTACTACAATATTATACCGTAAAAAACGCTGGTGAACATGAAATTGTGATCGAAAAGTCGAAATTTGTCGCACAAATCACCCGGGCAACGACGGAGGAGGCGGCACAAGCCTTCATTCAAGAAATTAAAAAAAAGCATTGGGATGCGACTCACAATTGCTCGGCTTATTTAATTGGCGAGCATAATCAAATTCAAAAAGCAAATGATGACGGCGAACCAAGTGGGACAGCTGGTGTGCCGATGCTTGAGGTTTTGAAAAAACGTGATTTAAAAGATACTGTAGTGGTGGTGACCCGTTATTTTGGCGGCATAAAACTTGGTGCTGGCGGACTTATTCGTGCTTACGGAAAAGCAGTATCGGAAGGTCTGAATGCGATCGGCGTTGTTGAAAGACGGTTGATGAGGGTCATTCATACAAAAATTGATTACACATGGCTTGGAAAAATTGAAAATGAACTACGCTCCCATCCTTCTTTTATTTTAAAAGAAATTCACTATCTTGATATGGTTGAAGTCGAAACGTATGTTGCTGAAGAAATGAAAGAAAGCTTCGTTGATTGGATGACGGAACTGACAAATGGGCAAGCTGAAATTTTCGAAGGTGAAACAGAATATTTGGAGACTGATGTTTAGTTTTCTGGGCACACTAATTAATACCAAATCAGAGTATTTAGGGAGTTTAAATAATGGCTCGATTCAAAAAAAGGCGGAAAGTAACGAAAATTTTGATGATCATCTTAATACCTTTGTTAGTCGTATTTGTTGGTGCTGCTGCTTACGCTTCTTATTTGGCGAGTACAGCTAAAACCGTAGTTGAAAGTTCCCAGCATAAATTAGATAGTCGAAAATTTGATGAGAAGTCCGAAATGCGTCTTGAAAAAGTTGACCCAAGGGTTGATAATATTTCGATTTTATTTCTGGGAATCGACGATGGTGAGCATACTTTTAGTGATTCAACCCGAACAGATGCGATGATTTTGGCCACTTTTAACGAAAAATCAAAATCGGTAAAAATGGTCAGCATCCCTAGGGATTCAAGAGTTGAACTTGTTGGCAGAGGCCGTATGGATAAAATCACCCATGCCCATGCCTATGGTGGACTTGACATGGCGGTAAACACAGTAGAAAAACTGTTTGCGATTCCAGTGGATTATTATGTTCGGCTAAATTTCGATGCTTTTATTAAAATTATCGATGCCTTAGGTGGAATCGAAATTGATGTTCCTTTTGATATTGTTGAGCAAAATAGTCATCGGGAAAAAAATAAAATCAAAATCAACAAAGGATTGCAAAAATTAAATGGGGAACAGGCTCTTGCCTATGCTAGAACCCGAAAGTATGACGGTGATGTCGAAAGAGGTCAAAGGCAGCAAGAAATTTTGAAGGCTATTATAAAAAAGGGATTGTCGATCCGGTCGATGACGAAGTACGGCGATGTCATTGAGAGTATCGGTGATAATTTAACAACCAATATGACATTTGATGAAATGCTTGCCTTCCATGACTACGCTTATGCCGGGAAAAATATCGATGTTGAAATGCTGACGTTAAAAGGGAAACCGGCACGGATAAATCGACTGTATTATTATTTGCTAGATGACACGAGTTTGGATGAAGTTAAAACAAAGATGAAACAGCATCTAGAGTTTGATGGGACGGATGCGAATGATAGAGGTAAGACAGAGAGATCGACTGATGATAATGGGGAATAGCGTGATTAACATATTATAAGGCATGGAACGTTGGCTGTACGCCGTTCCATGCCTTTTTTAACAAAGTTTATTTATAAAATTCAACAAATGAATCATAAATGGCTTGTGCTGCTTTTTGACGGAATTCATCTGATTTTAGCAATGCTTCTTCATTTGGATTCGACAAAAATGCCATTTCTACTAAGATTGCCGGTATTTCGGTTTCACGAATAACGTGTAGGCTTTTATCTTGGGAGCCTCGATTCACCGTTCCAAGCTGTGATGTTATTTTTTTGATTGCAATATCTGAAAGCTGCTTACTTTGCTGCCAGCTTGGATTTTTTCCAGAATGATAGAATGTTGTGGATCCCTGTGATGTTTCTTTAAATGAATCTGAATGGACGCTTACAAAAGCATCAGCATCATTGTTATGGGCTACTTTTACCCGTTCAGCCAACGATAAAAATGTATCATTGGATCGGGTTAAAGTAACTTCAGCACCTGCTCCACGCAATAAATCTGCTAATTTTAAAGCTACTGCAAGATTTACGGCTTTTTCTTGAAGGCCTGTTGGTCCTTTTGCACCCGGGTCATGGTCCCCATGTCCTGCATCGACAACGATTCGCTTTCCGGCTAAGCCACTATTTAATAAGGTAACTTTTACATCGTTCGTTGAGTGGCGGACGACGAAATGGTAGCCCGGATTAAAATAAATGCGGATTTTTGAGCCGCTATATTCAATCCGATTAATAGCTGGGTGGTTGCCAGTCCATTCTTCGATTTGTGATGCACTTGCTGTAATCTCTACACCGTTAGAAAGCAATTTATTTGACGTTGTAACTGAACCTACTTTTGACCATTTCAGCCAAGCTCTATTGCCGTCATAAGTTTCTATTTCTGGCTGGGCAAGTGCAGTGAACGGCTGCTTATTCACTTGCATTGTTAAATAATTGGCATGGACATAGCCCCATTGTCCGTTATATTTCACTTGAGCCCATTGGCCTTCAATCTTAAAGACGATGATTTCCTGACCTTTTGAGTAAGCGCCAAGTATTGGTGAATTAGCATCTGCACTTTCACGAATATTTAGTGAAGTTGCGTTAACTTTCCCTTTGATTACCTCTTTTTGAGAGCGAATTGATTTTGCTTCGATATAGCCTAGATCGTTCTTATACTCGATTTCAAGCCACATGCTAGTGTCTAAATTCTTTGCCTCAGGTTTATCATAGATTTTGATTGAATCACCTTGTGCAAGTTCGCCTAGTTGTTTGCTGTTTGTTGAAGGCTCTTTATAAACTGCTGCGCCTTCTTCATCATCAATGATTGCTGTAGTTGTTGTTCTGACAACATCTTCAATCACTGGTTCCTCTTTGTTTGAATTTGAGGAGGAAGATTCTTCACGCTCTTCTGTTGCCGTTTTTTGTTCAATTATGACTTTTCGTTCTTTTTCATTCCATTGAACGTTGGCACCATAGCTTTCTGCAAAGAAACGCAACGGTAAAACCGTATAATTTTTTACAATTGTTGGTGCCGGATTGATCGCAAGTGCTTCATCATTCACCATTACTTTTGTTTTGTTAATTGTGAATACAACTTTTGTTTCAGCGTCGATTGCTTCAACCTGCTTTGTTTTTTCTAACCATTTTACAGTAATCCCTAGTGTCTCCCCGATGCCTCGAAATGGTACTAACACTCTTCCATCTATAATTGGTGGTTCGATTGGTAAATTTAATAGTTCGCCATTAACGTAGACTGAGATTTTTTTCGAGGAGGATGATGTATTTGGTGTTTTTGTTGCATTAGTAGGTTTAGTGGTGTCCGTAGTCTTATCTTTGTCAATTGTGCTTGTTTTATTTGTTGTCGTCTGTACTTTGATATAGTCGCTATGCACATAGCCCTCGACGGATTTCGAGGAAATCTTCAACCACTCACCGGTCCGTTTGATAATCTGGACCTCGTCACCATTTTGTAATTTTCCTACTATGTCACCATTAGTCGAAGGCTCTGATCTTACATTTAAGTTGCCATCTTTCATTATTACTTGCCCTGTTTCATTTGCACTGGCGAGCGTATGCGGAATTGCTATAAATGCCAATAAAATGAGAAAGGTCCATATAACGAAAGATATCGGTGACCTTTTTACCATTAGTCTATCAAATCCCCCTTCTATTCTTGTTTTACTATAACAACTGTAATAGTTTAATAGCAGAATATCAAGGTAAATTAACCAAATTACAACAATTTGAGACAAATGACCCGATTTTGTCATTAATCTGAAATTTTTGTATTATTTTCCGGGAAATGTTGTCGATGTGGAGTGAAATATTTGTCTGAAAATAAGTATAAAAAAACACAGACCTTTTAAGATCTGTGGCATTATTTGGGATACTTTTTTACTACTTATTCAACAATCCAATCACTTTCTTCGCTGTTTCATTTGCTTTTTGTTGAAGTGGAATGGCCTTTGCTTTCAATTTCTCTACTTCCTCGCTATGTTGACTCATTTGCTTTCCGATCAATTCATACAACTCATCCGCTGACCAATCGTCATCGACATGACCAATTAATGGTTGATCGACTTGGTTAATAAATGAATCGATTTTAGGATCGTAAGAGATACCGATCATTGGTGTGTGAGCAATTGCCGCAAAGATCAGGGCATGAAGTCTCATTCCGATTAATAGTGAAGAATCTCCGATCAAAGAAACCTTCTCTTCAATACTAGCATCATACGGAAAAATGGAAGCCGGATTTTTCATAGCACCCATGATTTCTCTCGAAAATACATCGTCATGCTCACCATGCATGGGCAAAAACACAATCCGGTGCCCTCCCTCATCAGCACAGCGGTCGAGTACCTCAACTATTTTTTCCTTAAATTCGGCAAAACCTAGAGAAGTCCAATCACGGATAGCAACCGTGATGAACGGCTTCTCTGTTAATCCTTCCTTCTCCAACCAAGCACGATTCAATCGTTCCTTATACTCCATGCCCATCACTGGATCGGGAACGAGCTCAATTTCACCGTTCAATCCAATTTTTCTTAATAAATCAAAGGATTCCTGATCCCTAACTGATAGAAAATCAGCCTTTGACAGAGCATATTTTACAAGCTTTTGACTCACTGATTGGTCGAGCGGACCAATGCCCTGAGCATACACAAAAAATGGTTTTCGTAGTATCCGGTGCGCAATCATCATGATCCCTGTGTAATACGGAACGCTTTTCATACCGGTTTTATCCTGAAGCAAGCTGCCGCCACCGCTAATGACACCATCGGCTGAACGTACCGCCTTAAAAACCTCGCCCAGCTTCCAACGATTAACGGCATCGACACCATATGTTTTTTTCGTATAGTCCGGATCATTTGATAAAACTGTTATTTTAATATCACTTTTTTCAGCACGCAGCGCATGAATGATAGCCTGCAGAATGGCTTCATCACCGACATTATGGAATCCGTAGTAGCCAGATAATACAACCCTCATACTACAACCTCTCCTGAATCATCGGCCAATATTTCTTCGCGAGTCTGTACAAGAAGATTAAAACTAAACCTAACAAAGCACCAAACACAAATCCGTAAACTGTTCTTAAAAGTGAAAGATAAATCGGAATATGTAAATGTGTGAATGTATTAACGGTTGATAAAAATCCGATCGCACCGCCAGCTAATAAATATTTACCGATACGCTGCTCCCAGCCTTTGCCTTGATAAATAATGTACATTCCTAAAACAAGCAGTGGGTAACCGATTAAAAATTCTTTCGTACGAGGACGAACGAATAAAAAATCCTCCAGTTTTTGACGGAGCACTAATTCAGTGCCAGAAACCATTTCAGCGGCATCATTTCCGGAGCGGACGACTAAAATCATCAATCCAGCGGCAATAACGGCAACAATGACAAGATAATAATTACGGACAACTGTCATGGCTAAATCTTTTACATGATCACGGATCACATGTAGGAAAGTCAATACGATTGGTAAAATGAATAACAATTTTACCCCTCTGAATTCTTCGATTTTTACCAGGAATTGGTTCCCGTATAGGAGCGACATGACAAACCAGGCACCGATGAGTGCAAGGACCGCCCCTTTTAAAAACTTAAACACCATATCTTTTTTACTATTAATATATTCACCGGAAATGGCTGCCCAAGTTGCTGCCACAATAGATACTACTAATGATGCGGCTTGTAAAAACATTGTTGCACCGGTCACAATGTAACCTGCAGCAACTAACAGCATTCCTTCAAACGTTAATAATGCAATTTTTTCAGAAACCATTAACGCAGCAAGTCCAATAAATGCTGCGACACCGATCAGTCCGGCAATTGTCATCCATTTTGAAGCCTGTAAAATATCATAGGATTGAGCAATTCCAGGTTGGTGCTTGTCCGCCATTTGGCTTGTGATAGCTTCTAGTTCTTGAGTTGCTACTTCAAAAGATTGTTCAGCGGTAATCGTTTCTTCCTCTAATTTCTTAATATCAGCGACATGAACATACAATCCACGAATATTACGTTCTTTTACAGCACGGGTTGCACGGTCTGTGTAGCCGCCTCTTCCATCGAAAAAGTCGAGACTGTGAAGGCGAACGATTTTATTATTAAATTGTTTTGCGTAAATATTTAGTCCATCCTGCTTTGTAAATTCAATCGGCATCAAGACAAAGCCTTCATTAACAAGCCTTAATGCGTATTGCTCGGCATCCTCCGTCTTTAAATCCTTGTGCGGAGCTACCCCAAGCATTGTATTACCAGTAAAAATAATTTTGTGTCCGCCCAATTTGTCTTGGAGCTGTTTCATTTGATCTAATACATATTCATTGTTTTCATTAATATTATTGCCAATTCGGAAAACTGGCTCAAACCCGTAGGAAGCAAATTCAGTCATCAAATCCTCGTCGAAACCAATTGGTCTTGTTAAAATCGGATTCGCTACCGCACCCATTCCGCGGGTAAGCTCCTCTTTACTTATACCTTTTATAAAATAAATTGATTCACCCTTAAAAATTGGCAGATCCGTTACTTTATCAATTCGATCACCAAACGATTTCACAATCGCATTTTCCCAGCGGTCATCTAAATCATTACGAAGCAACACATACAAACCATTTTCACGTGAATACAATATGCTTTCACGTGTATTTTCATCCTCTTTTTGGAGCATACTGAACAGGTCGCTTTTGGTCAGCGTCATCACAAGTCCTTGTTTCACAAGATCTTGTATACCTGTTGGTTCAAAAGAAATTCCACGAACACCGTTATCATATAACGTTTTTACGATTGTATCCGTATCAAGTCCACGAATGGCTAACTCGCGAATTTCCTCATATGGGACAATCATTTCATATGTATCATTATTCCATTCAATTTTGGCACGATTATAAATGAGCGGTGCTGTTATCAATATCGATATTACAACGATGGCCATTAATACTTTTTTCAAAAGTTCTACATCCCTTCGGTGAAGTTTTTACTAGTTAGGTTGAGCCATGGGGGCGGGTTCTCTGGATCAGTTTTTGAGCCGCAGAACCCGACCCTGTGTCCCACACAGCCCAGTTTGAGCCGCAGTTCCCGACCCTCTGGCTCATTTTTTCCTAACTAAAAGGGAAAGCTGAAACCAGCTCTCCCCCCTTATCCCCTTTTTACTTATGCCCGGTTGGAAATTACGCTCCAAAACTTAGGCTGATCTTCTACCGCTTGCGGTAATTTTTCTAAAAAGTTTATGAACTGGACGGTAGTTTTCTGAAACTAATCCAACTCGTTCAGCTACTAGCTGTGTCACTAATAGTACAACCGCAATGATTAATGTTGCTCCCCATAGTGTTGAGTTTGAAAGCATGACTGCTGCGATTGCAAAGAATGCACTCATTGCATAGATGATTAAAACCGTTTGACGGTGTGAAAAACCTAAACGTAATAAGCAATGATGCAAGTGTGATTTGTCTGGTGCAGATAATGGTTTTTTGTTCACGATTCGGCGAATAATCGCAAACAGTGTATCAGAAATTGGTACGCCAAGAATAATGATTGGCAAAATTAATGAATAAACCGTGATGCTCTTGAATCCAAGTATCGAAAATACTGAAATCATGAATCCTAATAAAAGTGCACCTGTGTCACCCATGAAAATTTTTGCTGGGTGGAAGTTGTATATTAAAAATCCTAATGTACTTGCTAATAAAATTGTACCCATAACTACAACGAATGTATTCCCCATAACCATCGCCATTGCAGAAATAGTAATTAAAACAATGGAAGAAACACCGGCAGCCAGTCCATCTAATCCATCAATCAAATTAATCGCATTGGTTACACCAACAATCCAAAGTAATGTGAATGGGATTGTAAAAATACCCAAATTAATGGTTGTTCCGAATGGTAGGTTGATGATTGGCACTTGAACACCTGCATAAATAACAACTCCTGCTGCTAGAATTTGTCCTAACAGCTTTACCTTCGGAGAAATTTCAAAGCGATCATCAAATACTCCGGTAATTACAATGATCGTTGCTCCAAGAAGAATCGGCCATGTTGCAATGTCATCGTCAAAAGGCTGGGCAATCGCAAAACCGATAACCATACTAATGAATATCGCCAATCCGCCTAATCGTGGCATTACTTTTTGGTGTACTTTACGTTGATTTGGTTTATCAACAGCGCCGATATAAATTGCAAATTTTTTAACGAGCGGTGTTAGAGCTACTGATGCAAGAAAGCATACAATTGCTGTAATCAATAACATCATATTTGGCACTCCCCAGACGTTTTTCGTCTAATTTTTTTGCGGCCAATTTAGTTATAATCGAACCAAAACCTAGGTTTGTCCGCAATTTTTATCTATCTATTTACTTTTGCAAAAAAATCCTTAATTCCCTAAAATTTGATTCTCTTCTAGCATTCAAAACAAATTATACCACAACTGAAATTAGTAAGAGTATTTTTTTTAGGATAAATTGATTTTTTTCAAAAACAATATGTAAGGCACATTGTTTTTACATTTACTAAAAATGTTCATTATAATCTCTATTTGTATAGGTTAACTCAATTGTGCCGTTGTAATTTGCGAATATAGCGGCCAATTAATGGAAATGCCTGCAATTCCTTGTTGCTTAGGCCTTTTCCAACTATCACTAGTATTGCATAAACGAGCGCACCAATTGGTACGATAACTAGTAAATAGAGCATTGATTGGATTCTTGAGAAATCCGTTACATTAAAATAAAACATAGGCGCAAAAACTACAAATCCCATTATAATACTTGCCCCTATAAATACAAGCGTTTCTTTTCGCCAAATGTTGTACTTTGTCGTTTGAAAAATAAATACAATATTTGCGACCGTTAATAGAACGTAAATTAACAGAGTCGCATAAGCCGCCCCCATAATTCCCGATTGGGACACAAAGATGAGATTGAAAATCCCTTTTAAAACAGCACCAATGACGATAACCCAGGCCGCAAGCTTGGATCGGTTTAACCCCTGAAGGATTCCCGTTGTTAAAACCGTCAGTGATGAAAAAACTGAACTGAAGTTAATGATAGCGACGACGTCACTGCCTTGAAAGTCCGTGAAAAGCGCACGATTGACTGGTATTGTTAAAGCTAAAAGCCCGATCGCAGCCGGCCATGAAACAAGGTGGGCATATTTTAAAGACCTTACTATATAACTATTCGCAAGCTCAATGTCGTTTTGGGCCATCGCTTTTGTAATTGTCGGAATTAAAGGCAAAATAACTGCACTTGAGAATACAGATGCAATTCCTACCAGCGATAAACCTCTGCGATAAATTCCTAATTGTTGTTGAACCTCTTCGGTTTGGATACCCGCCCATGTTAGGCCATGCGGAATCGTAACAGAATCAACAAGATTAAGAAGGGCCATCGTTAGTGAGCCCACCGCAATTGGAATTGAAAGTGCTAAAATTCGCTTCGCCCACTGCCTAAATATATTCATTGAAAAAGATTTCATTCCAACAGGGCGATCCTTGAACTTGGTGTAGAGCGTGCGTAAATAGATTAGTGAGAACAGTGCACCTACTGATGAGCCCACCATTACACCACCGGTAATAATCTCGTTTGGCTCTCCTTTTTTTACCAAAAAATAAGCAATACTAAGGATGAGGATGACGCGTACAAATTGTTCGATCACCTGTGAAACCGCAGTCGGCTTCATATCCTCAAAGCCTTGAAAAAAACCGCGATATACCGCCATATAAGGGGCGACTAAAAGCGTAAAGGATACAATAATGACCGCCGGTCTTGTATATTCCCCGCCGAGGATAATCGAAATTGGCTTAGAAAAAACAAACATAATTGTGAAGCTTACGACTCCGAATATCAACGCAAGCACACTGGCGGAATGAAAAATATCACCAATCTCATGCTCTCGCTTCGCTCCACGTGCCTCAGAAATCAACTTTGAAATCGCAATTGGAATACCGGCAACCGATAAAATCAAGGCAATCATATAAACCGGATAGACAAGTCCAAAAATCCCAAGCACCTTATCACCGGCAATATTTTGTAACGGGATTTGAAAAATACTCCCTATAAATTTCGAAATAATCGTTGCTGCTGTAATAATTAGTGTTCCTTTTAAAAATGAAGATTGGGCCATGCTGTAAGCTCCTACTTGATAGATTTTGGGGACATGGGTCCTCGTTGGTGGGACAGAGGGTCGGGTTCTCTGGCCCGGGCTGGTTCGGGGCTTCCGGGACAGAGTTCCCGACCCTCTGTCCCATCCTCCCCTATTCTAGTTCCGACCGCTTATTTTTTGTCCGACTACTTTAAGGGCGAAATGCGGTAAAGCGAGCATGCGGCGCCACCTTGAAGGTTGTTTTAGCAAACGGTAAAACCACTCCAAGTTTAATTTTTGCCAAAACTCTGGTGCACGCTTTACTGTTCCTGCAATAACGTCAAACGAACCGCCAACTCCGATAAACACGCCTTTTTCTACGTGATCGATATGTTCAGCGATCCATTTTTCCTGCCTTGGCATTCCCAAAGCAACTAAAATCAGATCCGGCTGAGTTTCTTGTATCTCATTAATAATTGCAGGATCTTCCCATTTAAAAAAGCCGTGATGGTAGCCAGCAATCTGCAAGTCAGGATATTCGACTTTTATCGTTTGTACCGCTTTTTCAATTGTTTCTTCTTGGGCACCGAGCATGTACAGCTTTAATTTTTTTTCATTTAAAACCGTTAATAAATTGCGCATCAAATCATAACCTGCCACCCGCTCTGGCAGAGGCTTGCCTAATATTTGTGCCCCTTTCACAACCCCGATTCCATCCGCAGTCACATAATCTGCTTTCTCAACATATTTTTTGTACGTCGGATCCTCCAGAGCCTTCATAACGATTTCCGGATTAGCTGTTACAACAAATCCCTTTTGTCCGCTCTGCATTCGCTCTTTCAAGCGCTCGACCATATCCTTCATATTTGTATTTATAAAATTCACACCTAAGATAGAGACGAATTTATCCTCCATTTGTTTCACCAACTTGTAAAATTTTCTAAAAATATTAAGGTTTCGATTTAATTCTACATTGAACTATAACAAAATTAAGGGTAAAAAGAAATAATTTAGTGGTATTTGCACGAAACTCAACGGGACACAGGACCGGGAACTGTGGTCCATATTCAAAAACAAAAATCCCCCCTCAAAACTAGTTTGAGGAGGGTTCCCATCTTCTTCATTAAAATTTTTACTCTTTATTCGTATTCATCTTGATGACACGCTCCATAAAGGATGAGAATTCTGCGCGTGTTGTTGGTTTCGATGGTTTGAAGCTTCCATCTTCGTAGCCACCTGTGACATTATTTGCTGCAAGGATAGCGATATCTTTAGCTGCCCAGTGGCTTGCTTTTACATCTGTAAATGTTTTGGTTGTTTCGCCTTCCAATTTGTAAGCGCGATTTAAGATGACAGCCATTTCTGCTCTTGTAAGCGGTGCATCTGGGGCAAATTTTCCACCTGGTTGGCCGTTGATGATGCCTGCTTCAGAAACAGCCTTGATGGCTGTGTACGCATAATGTGTATTTTTTACATCATTAAACGGAAGTGCCTTATCTTTTGAGTCTGTTAATTTAAATTCGCGGGCAATCATCGCTGCCGCCATTGCTCTTGTAATCTCGGCATTTGGTCTGAATGTGTTGTCCTCGTAGCCTTTGATAATACCTCTATTGCTTAAAAACACGACAGATTGGTAGGCCCAATGCTTGTTTGTAATGTCTTTAAAAGAAACATTTGGATCCGGAACTTGTCCAGAGCCTGTACCGTTGCCATTACCATTCCCAGCACCCTCATTTGGATTCGCCTGTGGTGCAGGATGATTATTCACATAAGCAGATTGTAAGCCATCAAAATAAATGGCACCTTTGTTTTGCTTTTCTTTTACAGCTTCCGCCACATAAATGCGATCGAACTTCAATGGAAGAGTTAAGTTTGCCGGAACCCCGGCACGAACATATTTCCAGCCTGTCCATGTTAATCCGTGTTCTTCTGTAAAATTAATCGTATGCTGCTTGCCTGTTCCATCCGTGATGTTGGCACGAAGCCAATGTCCTGCTCTATCACCTTTTACCCAAAGACCTAATTCTTTTGGATAACCTTTCAAATCGATTGGTGTTTTTGCAGAAGCGTAAGCTACTTTAATTCCTTCCTCGGCTGTTGTAAAGTCATATGAAAGTTTTAAAGAGTTTTTGCCCTCTTGAACATTGCCGCTACCTGATGCAAGTTCAACAGCTGCCTTTGCTTTTGCTTGATCTGCTGACCATTTTGCTAAAGATTCAAAGCCGTCAACCATGACTGGATCAACACCGACTTTTACAGGAATAGATGCCGTAACATTTTCGAATTGAGCAATAATATTTCCTGCTGCTTTTTCCTGACCTGCAATAAATTTACCATCAGGTGTGATTGTGCCGATATTTCCGTCAACTGACCATTTGATAACGGACTTGTCAAAAATAATGGGCTCGCCACCATTGTATATCGCATTCGCCGATAATTGAATCGATTCATTCGTTCCAATCACGACTGATTTTGGTTGAATTTCAATTTTATCAAGCTTGTCCACGACGGTTACTGGTACTTCACCAGTGGCATCGTTGTAACTTGCAATTATTTTTCCAGAGCCAGCATTTTCAGCTGTAAAAGTTAAACCACTAGTTGAGCCGACATTTCCATCGACCGATAAAGTGATGTCGTTCGCATTTACTTGAACCAGATTCATATATTGGTCAAGCGCATATTTATAGGCTAGCTGAACCTTTGTTCCTTTCAAAATTTTTCCATCAGGTTTTGTAAGTTTCAAAGTTTTAGGGTCACTTGTTGGTGCTGTACTAATAACTTGAAAAACAGAAGAAACCTTGCGTTCTACACCTTCTGATGGACTGTTCACTAATTTCGGCTGAGCTGTCCCAAGCTCACGCACCGCTATAGCTGTTGAACCGCCACCATCTAGATTGATAGCATTATAGGCACCAATTGAAATTAAATAGTTTGCAAACTCTCTTAGGGTCGCGCCGTTACTATAGCCGTTTTGACGTCCATCAACGGTTACTAAATAAACTTGGTCACCAGCTTGGTTTGTAGTTATCGCTGTACGTGGATGACGGCTTTTTGCAAAAGAATCATTTTCATCCATTGAAATCGAAACTTGTCCATTTTTCACAAGCTGCGGACCAGTTCCGATCACGTACTGTGCATCCTGCCAAACATCACCTAAAGATAGGCTAAGGTCAACCATGTCTCCTACCTGGACATTCTTTAGCTTCTCACTCCACTCTTGACCATGAGCAGAAATTACAAATCCGTTCGAAGGAATAGCGGCATTTCCACCTTCTCCGAATCTAGTAACCTTTGAAACTGTTCCGGTCATCGTTTGTCCAATGATTTGGCTTGATGGTGATGGTGTTACATCTGAAATGATAATCTCTGTGCCCCATTCATTTGTGCCTGTTGTTTGTTTTGGCGATTGATATAGGTGAATAGCCTTCTCTCCGCGAGTGCCATTGAATTTATCAAGATTTAAAGTCTGACCACCAATAGTTGTAATCATTTCAATTTTATATCGATCGATCACTGCTTTACCGTTACGGTTAATACCGAAGGCAATCGGTTCGTTTGTTGGACTTTTTGCAGTTTTCGTACCGGAAATACCGATATTAATTAACTTATTGTCTTTTGCGATTAAATTTACCGGCATTTTTCCAGCCATATCGAAAAATCCTGCGTTTGCCGCCCCTATTACAAAATGTCCTTCATAGTGATTTTGAAGGGCACGGTTTGATACTGTTGATACTGCCGTTAGCGGCTCAGGTAGACTTACCTCAAGCGCTGTGTACGGATCATTCAAATTAATATTTAATAGATTGACAGCACGGTGGTAACCGCCATTATATTGTTGCTTCGTATAAGTTACCCCTGGTGAAACTTGTGTGCTTACATCACTAAGCAACGTTCCAAAGGATGCAAAGGCAGAAGCGCCAAAGCTTTGGAAGACTAATAAAAACGTCAATAAAATTGTAGTAATCTTGGTGCGTTTCATACGTATCATTCACTATCTCTCCCTTTTGGGACACGGGGTCGGGTTCCGTGTCTCATTTACTTTCTTTTTGCTGAGTTCCCTTAGTATTTCAACCAATAAATGATAAACTTTGCCCACTCTGTCAATACGATTTGTTGTTTTTCAGAATCCTGCCACCAATCTCGAAGACTATCAATTCGGTCATCCGGGGCATTGGCATACGTTAGCTTAATATCTGAACCCGCAAATACTTTGTCGAAAATAAACTTACTTCGTTTCGAATGCCAATCAGTTGTCACGACGATAGCAGATTTAAAGCCGTTATCAAGCATCAACTTTTTCGAATAAACTGCATTTTCATAGGTGCTTCTAGAGTCGGTTTCTTTTTTTATCGCCGTATCCGGAATCCCAAGTTCGCTCGCCAAGACGATCATTTCATCTACAGCCTTTGTTCGCCACGAAAGATCTGTGCCATCTGAAAAAATCAATGTCCCCGCGAATCCTTGGTTGTAAAGTTCTACCGCTCTTTTAGTTCGCTCTCCTTTGATTTCCCCACCAAGAACAATGAGCGCATCGCTCTTTTCGGCTGTTTCATCGGCAATTAAAAAATCCGCCACAGATTGTAATAACGGATTTTTTACAACAAAACCTATTATTATTAAAATTAATAAAATCCCTAGAAAGATCTTCAGCTTGCTCATTATTACTTAGTACCCACAGATTTCATTTGTAAAATAATGTCCTGTACCATTTCCTTTGGATTATTAATAATTGATTTTTCACCTTTTTGATAAGCGGATTGGAGAATCGCCAAAAGCTCCACTTGATTTAATTTTCTCTCAGGTTCTTTTACAATCGTTTTACTCATTATGTATATCACCTTCAATTCTATTTATCTTTGTTTCTACTTAGGTCAAAAAATCTGCCAGCCCTCAAATTATATTTCATTCTAGTATCATATATGACGGCACAACACTATGTATTTCGACAAAGTCTCACAGTTTTTGTCCGTATCATTATAGCATATTTGTAAAATACTGTCTTTACAGAAAGAGAATTTAATAGCTTTGTAATATAATTGTTATTTAATGGGTGCCTGTCCCCACAGTGCAGTTTTACCTCTGCTACTATACAAAAAAGAGTGCCGCCCTATTAGGTTAAGCACTCCTACATTGAATCAACACTCCATTAAACTAACACTCACTACTTACATCTCCAACCCAGCTTCTTCTTCCACGCTATTCTTCTTGCCTTTTCTTGTAAACAGTCGCTTGAATCTACGCTTCGTTCCGCTGAGGAAGTCCTCTAAAATTGTGTAGACAACTGGGACGAACAACAGTGTAAAGCACATCGATGATGTTAAGCCGAAGATAACGACGACGGCAAGCGGCATTTGCGCTTCCGCCCCTTCTCCAATTCCAAGTGCCAATGGTACCATACCAAGGACGGTAGTCATTGTTGTCATCAAGATGGGACGTAAACGAGCTGGGCCTGCCTGCAAAATTGCTACTGTGCGCTCTACTCCACGACTTCTTAAAATATTAATGTAGTCAACGAGTACGATCGCGTTATTAACTACGATACCTGCCAAAATGATGATCCCGATAAAGGCTGGTACGCTGAATGACTGTCCTGTCACAACCAACCCAACGATAACCCCGATAACCGTTGTCGGCATCGCAAACATGATAACAAACGGATGGGCCAATGATTCAAACTGTACCGCCATAACAACATAAACTAAGAAAATTGAGAAAATCAACGCCAACGCTAAGTCTCCAAATGTTTCCTGCATATCCTCAGCCTGGCCACCAACTTTATACGTATAGCCTTCTGGGAAGTTCATCGTATTTAAAGCCGCCATCACTTCTTTCGTTGCCGTACCTAAATCTTTTCCATTTAAATCAGCCGTTACGTTAATTTGTCTTTGTTGATTTTCACGGGTGATTTGAGCCGGTCCTTGAATTTGCTTTAATTCGGCAACCGCTGAAAGCGGCAATAATGTACCAGATGGTGTTTGAATAAACATATTTTCTAAATCGTTAATCGTTACCCGTTTATCCTCTGGAAGAATGACACGGACATCGAATTCATCTCCGGCCTCACGATATTGTGTCGCTAGCTTTCCATTAAAACCAACCTCAACCTCGGACATGATTTGCGAATAGGATAAACCATATTGTGCAGCCACTTCACGATTGACAACAACCCTAATTTCCGGTCTGCCTTCTGCCGCAGAGTTCTCGATATTCGTTATCCCTTTAATCCCCTCCAAAAGCCATGTGATTTGATCACCGATTTCGGATAAAATTTCCTGTTCAGGTCCTTGAACACTGATCTGTACCGGCTTTCCTGTACCAAGCCCTGCCTCCATTGCCGACACCTTAATTTCAGCACCTGGAATGTTGGCAACATCAGCACTTAATTTTTCAACAAATTGTTTTGTCGTTAGATCTCGTTCATTTTTCTTGACTAACTGAATTTGGAACAAGCCCGTGTTCGTGCTGCTTTGTGTACCCGTCATTTGGTCCGTTCCAATTGATAGGTAATTCACTTCAATTAAGTCTTTATATTTTTCAAGCTTTTCTTGGATTTCGTTTGCAACGGCAGTCGTTTCTTCAAGAGTCGAGCCCGCTGGTGCTTCTAAATTAATCTGAAGCTGTCCTTGGTCTGATGCCGGTATATTTTCCGCACCTAACATCGGTGTTAACCCAAGACTTGCAATAATCAAAACGATAGTAGCGAACACCGTTGTTTTTCGATGACCCAACACCCACTTTAATGATTTTTGATAAAAATGATCTAGTTTTCTAAAAAAGCCAGCAAACTTCCCTTTTTGCTTATCATATTTGTCAATTGGTTTAGTTAAAAGCTTCGATGCTAAAACCGGTACCAACGTAATTGCCACTGCAAGCGAGCCGATTAACGAGAACGAAACGGCCAAAGCAAGTGGTGTAAATAATTCTGATGCCATCCCTTCCACGAAAACAATCGGTAAAAATACAACCAAGGTTGTTGTTGTAGACGCGATTACCGCTGAGCCAATTTCGGATGCTCCTTGAATAGCAGCTTCCTTTACAGAAGCACCATTTTGACGGTATCTAAAAATATTTTCTAAAATAACAATCGAGTTATCGACCATCATCCCAATGCCGAGCGCCAAACCGCCCAAGGACAGGATATTTAACGTCTGACCTGCAAAATACATCATCGCAAAGGTTGAAATGATAGCGAACGGGATTGATACCGCAATAACAAATGTCGGTCTCAAGCTTCGCAAAAATAACAACAGCACAAAGATAGACAAAAGACCACCAGTGATCATATTAGATGTTACCGATTTAATAGAGTCTCGGATAAACGTTGAAGTATCAAATACATTGAAGAGTTTGACACCCTCTGGTAATTTTTTGTTACATTTACATCCGCCTTCATCGTCCCAACAATCTCTTTATCTACCGTTAAAGAGCTGTTCGTAATTTTGGAAACCTTGACGGGAGTTTGCTTTTCCTCCTGCGTTTCTTGGCCAACTGGTTTTGCAGCACATCCAGATCCCGCAAAAGCAATCGAGGCAGCTGCCAAGAGAACCATCCCATGTTTTAAATGCCTTTCTAAAGGATGCTTCATAAAAAATCTCCTTCCATGTTTAAGTAGATTAACAGAATTCTAGTTTCGGTTTGTGGTGGTGTTATGGATAACATTTGTTCAACATGTAAAACTATAAAGTCGAAAAATGCCCCGTTTAATTAGTACGTTGGATCAGGCGAAAGGTTTCATATAATTTAACTTATTTTCATAAATTTAACATTACTGTAAAAATAGTTGAAAATGAGGATCTTCACTGAATGAGATTAAATTCGTTTTTCGAAGAATAGCGATAAGATGGAATTTTGTATTATAATGAAAGGATAGTCAACTGGGATTGGTTTGCCGCGTTGGGGATGTGGGGGCGGGTTCGTTGTCCCACAGTTTCGGGGGAATCTTCGGGCGGAGCCACAGTTCCCGACCCTGCGTCCCAATTGCACGCGTAAAACTGCGGGCCCAGTCTAAAAATTGGTGGTGTCTCTTTTACATGTTAGTGAACAAAATTCCAAAGGATAAAATTAAATATTGCATTGAAAATCTTGAAACAATGTTTGACCCTCAGGTTGAACGTGATTATAGCATGCTGAAACAAGCCCTTTCATTGTTTAGAAATGGTGCTGTTTATAATGCGGCTATTGAAGGTGATACGATCACTGCCGCCGTTCAGGATAAGAGCGACACCTATACAACCACACTGGAGCTAGATTTTATGGAGATCAGCTTTTGCAGCTGTCAGCTAAAAGACGAGATTTTTTGTGTTCATAAATTAGCGACGCTTTTTTATATTTTTTCCTTATTTGACAGCCCTGGAGAGTTTTTTAATCAGTGGAAGGAAGGATTCAAGTATACCGCTACTGAAAAAATGCCGCCAATTACGAAAAAACCAATATTGGAAGAACCCAAGAAAAAAGAGCGCACCTATCAAGAGGATTCGCTTGAAAGCTGGCTCACCTTTTTTAACGAAAAATATATTCAGTTTTCAAAAAAACGAGAAGCGCGCATGTCGACGTACTGGAATTATCAGCGGAGCACCAATTTGGCTGAGGATCTTTATGAGACCTTTTATCCCACCTTACTCGATACGGTGATGCCATCATCACCCATTGGTGAAAATTTATTTCATTTCCACGCAGCGCTTTCAGTTTTTGAAAAAATATTAGAGAATGCAGCGGATATTTATTCGTCCTCATATTCAAATCACTATACCCGCAAATATTTAGGTGAAATTCTGGCTGACATCGCAGAACTTGCATTCAATGTGCGCAAAAGCATTATAGAACGGACAAACGCTGATGAAAAAATCCTTAGCGAAACACCCGAGCGGTTGGTGAACATTTTATTAATGACCAGGGATTTTCAATATGATCGCTTATATCTGTTTCAAATTGCATGTTCCAATTTAATTTTGACAAAAGAGCAGTTAGACAGCCTCAAACGCAAGCTTCTTGCACGGGGCAAAAAAGAAGAGAAATTGAAAGCGCTCGGAAAAGTTAATTTCTCATCTGAATGTAGATTGGCTTTAGCCCACCTTGATTTTATCGTTGAAAAGGACAAAGTGGCCATTAAACGTCTTTCGGATGGCCCAGCAAACGAAGTGTATTATTATACAACATGGTTTAAATCATTGGCGCAAAATAAAGTTTGGGATCGGTTTAAAATCTGGCTTTCTTTTATTGAAAAAAGAATGAATGAATACATCCATCAATATGGGGAGCAGCAATTAAAACGAGAGTTAACGACATTTTATTTATTTTATATAAAAGGATATGCAAACGAAAAAGGCAAAGAAGACGTTTACATCAATACATTGCAAACATGGCTCCCGTATAGCTACGGTGATTTCTGTGATTATTTATTGGAACAAAAAGAATTCCGGATGTGGACTGAGCTTCAATTGTTTGCTGGAATCGCCATCGAAAATATTGATAAAGGGCTTCTAAAGGAAATTGAGGAAAAAGATCGGTCATGCCTCCTGCCGCTCTATCATCATGCGGTGGAAGCCGCCATTTCCGAGAAAAGCCGGGATGCCTACAAACAGGCCGTCAAATATTTGCGGAAGCTCCGCACGCATTATAAGTCTTTGAAAAAAGAGGACGTTTGGAACAGCTATATTCATATGCTTTCTGCAAAATATAAGCGATTAAGAGCCTTTCAAGAGGAATTGCGAAAAGGGAAAGGAAAATTAATCAATGATTAAACAACTTCAGTACGAAATTCAAGTCGATTATTTGGATTCTAATCAATTTATTATTTATGCAAAACATTTAGAGCAAAACGGGAGACGAGCCGCGCTGGGAGATTGGCGCCCACTTCTTTTTTCGTGGCATGCCGAAAGTTACTTTGGAACAAAGTTTCCTGAAGTCGGTGAAGGAGTTCAGTTATCTTCATGGGACATTTTGCAGTTTTTTTCGGATGCGGCGCATCAAAGTTCACTTTTTTCGTTTTCTTTTGATAAGAGTGTTGAATGGCTTCGGAAATGGGCTCCTGTGATTTTTACCGAAGTAGTAGAGGGCCGGATTGTACCGGATTTTGCACAGTGGAATGCCGGTAAGTTCGGTTGGAAGCTGATGAATAGTTTTAGCGAATTAAAAATAGAGGAAGAAAGTTCTTTATTTACATTTTCGTTCATTCGCAAATGGTTATCGGAAGCCATTATGGAGTTTGTCGAGAAGGATGAAGCCCTAGGTACACGCTGGGCCAAAATCTTGGAAAAACATCCAGCTTTATTGAAACAAAACAAAGGATCAGACGAGACCGTTGTCTTTATTAATGAAGAAACCTGGTTAGAGCAAATTGGCTGGACTCCGGACCAGGCACCGTTTACCGTTGAACTCAGGTTAAGTGAACCGGTGGATGAATCAACGGATGAGGCGTTGGATGATTCAATGGTGAATATGCCATCGGGTGTCCCAGAAGCGGAAACGGGTAGCGGAAACTCCTGGACTCTAGATATTCTTTTACGAGATAAAACAAATGCGAATCATTGGATTGAATGGAAAAACAACGATACAGCGAGTGCAGTTCCAGTTGAGTGGCATAGTTTCCTTAGTAAAATAACGAAAAGCATCGAGCTTTGGGGCCATATCGTTCCATGGCTTAAATCTGCCAATCCAGATGAAGGCATCATCCATTCGCTTCGAGAAGACCAAGCTTGGACATTTTTATCCGAATCAAGCATTCAGCTTGCTGAAGCCGGGGTTGAAATCCTCCTCCCATCCTGGTGGCAGGAAATTCGAGCCATGAACCCGAAGATGAAAATTCAACTGCGGTCTTCAGTGGGGTCTACTCAGCAATCACTTTTAGGCTTACAAGCGATTGGGGACTTTGATTGGAAATTTGCAACCGGAAATGCTGAGCTTGATGAAAATGAATTTTTACAATTAGTAGAGCAAAATCGGCGTTTAGTCAAAGTGAACGGAAAATGGATGAAGCTTGACCCAGCTTTTATCAAGCAAGTAAAAGAAATCATGGTGCGTGTGAAAAAAGAAGGGCTCTCCTTCCAAGATATTCTTGCACAGGAATTAATGACAGCCGGCACACCAGGTGATCAGGATAATGACGAACTTGATAACCCGTTATCGCAAATCCAAATCGGTCTCAACACTCATTTGGAAAAATTAATTTTTCAATTGCATAACATAACATCGATTCCTTCTATTAATATACCAAATAGCTTGCACGGTGAATTACGCGCCTATCAAAAGCATGGTGTAGAATGGCTTGTATTTTTACGAAAGTTCGGATTTGGTGCATGTTTGGCCGATGATATGGGCCTCGGGAAGACAGTCCAAATGATCACTTATTTTTTATATATAAAAGAACTTGAAAAACCTAAAATGCCAGCACTCATTATTTGCCCAACTTCTGTACTTGGAAACTGGCAACGTGAGTTACAAAAGTTTTCTCCAATGTTAAATGTACACCTTCATTATGGGAGTTCGAGAAAAAAAGGTGAAGAGTTGGCTCAAACCGTTACCGACTACGATATCGTGCTAACCTCCTACGGGTTATCCGCAATGGATGAGGAAGATCTTAAAGCAATTTCATGGAGTACGATTTGTCTTGATGAAGCCCAAAATATAAAAAATGCTTTTACAAAACAATCAAAAGCGATACGGAGCTTCAACGGTCAACATCATATTGCTTTGACCGGTACGCCGATTGAAAACCGACTCACCGAGCTTTGGACTATTTTTGATTTTATAAACAGAGGATATTTAAGCAGCCTCCACTCTTTTTCGAGACGGTATGTAGCGCCAATTGAGAAAAATAAAGATGAAAAAAAGATCAAACAAGTGCAGCAGCTTGTTAAACCGTTTCTATTGAGACGGACAAAAAAAGACGAAATTGTAAGTTTGAACCTACCAGATAAACAGGAACAAAAAGAGTACATCCCGCTTACGGTGGAACAGGCATCGCTTTATGAGCAGCTTATTCAAGATACGTTTGACAGAATTGAAAAGCTGTCAGGAATGGAGCGACGCGGACTTATCTTATCGATGTTAACAAAGCTGAAGCAAATTTGTAACCATCCGGCGCTTTATTTAAAGGATGCTTTTTCAGAACTTTCTTTACTGGAACGTTCTAACAAAATGGAAAAACTAATTGAATTGCTTGAAAATATTTTGAACCAGGGTGAAAGCAGTCTTATTTTTACCCAATATATTGGGATGGGAAAAATGATTCAACATGTTATTCAGGAGCACTTTGGTGAGACCGTTCATTTTCTGCAAGGCAGCTTGAGGAAGCAGGATCGGGATAACATCATTGATTCTTTCCAGGATGGCCAACAAAAGCTGCTGGTTTTGTCGTTAAAGGCCGGTGGAACCGGGCTAAACCTTACAGCAGCCAACCACGTTATTCATTATGACCGTTGGTGGAATCCAGCTGTCGAAAACCAAGCAACCGACCGGGCTTATCGAATCGGACAAAAACGCTTTGTCCATGTTCACAAACTTATTACTACCGGGACATTGGAAGAAAAAATTGATGAAATGATTGAGAAAAAGAAATCATTGAGCGACGACATCATATCGGGAGAAAATTGGATCACTGAGCTTTCAACAGATGAACTTCGCGACTTGTTCACACTCCGGAAAGATTGGAATGAATGAAAATAACCGAAATGGGCATCCACGGATTCCGATAATGGAGAAAAACGACAACGTTAGAAAAAATGAATTAGCAGGCCAATTCGCATAGTGTTTTGGTCTGCTTTTCCATTAACGATTAATTTTCAATTCTTTTTTCAAGTTGGAACAATCGCTTGTCCATTTCAGTTATTCGATTATTGATATAATCCGCCTCAAAATCTGTTTTCTTTTTTGTCTGCTTCAACAATCCTATAACATCTTCTGTTTGAGAAACCTCTATTCTATTTACCGTTTCTTTAATTTCTTGTATATTAGCTTTTACTGGTTTCATATCCTTTTGTAATTCCGATACATCAGTGCTTACTGTTTTCATGTCTATTTGCAATTCCGATACATCAGTGCTTACTGTTTTCATGTCTATTTGCAATTCCGGCAAAATCTCAGTTTTTACCGTTTTCATATCATCTTGTAGTGTTTTCATATCATTCTGTAATTCTAATAAGATCTCAAGAATTCTTTTTTCCATTCTATTCACCTACCATACAGTTATTATAATACGGATTAATACTTCTGACTACGGGCTTTTCCATATTACATTCCCCTACTGAAGTCCCTACTTTTTGTGTGTATAGTAAATCCATCACGCATCGAAAAATTTTCCTTGTTTTCACCCTTTTTCCTTCACATTTTAATCAAAATTTAGCCATAGATTCGACACAGGTGTCTATTTTAATTTTTGATTGCGATGTTACAATAAAAGTGTAAAGAGTAATATTACTATAACAACAATAAAAACCTTAACAATGAAGGATGTGGTGCAAATCAGTATTCAAAATGTGAATTTCATTAGGAATAAAGCACCTAAAAATTTTTATGTATCTTTGTGAAATTCTTCACATATTCAATATTTCATTATTAAAATATAAAATTGTTTAAAAACTAATATGAGGTGATTAATATGTTAAAAGGTAAAAAATTAGCATTGCCTGTTTTAGTAAGTGCATCATTATTCTTAGCAGCTTGTGGTTCAAATGCAGTTAAGCAAGATGTCGCTCCACCTCCAGAACAACCAAAAGAAGTAGCAGCTCAAACTGAAGTAATCGCACCACATAAAGACTTAAACCAAGCACCAGTACCATTAAAAATGGAACGTGTGGGTGAACATGAAGTAAATGTTGAAATGACAGCTCAGATTACTGATATTGAAATAGATAAAGGAAAATCATATAAAGCTTGGACATTTAACGGCGAAGCGCCAGGTCCACTAGTAGTTGTGAATGAAGGAGATACCATTAATTTTACACTTAAAAATATGGACCCTTCTATACCACACAGCATGGACTTTCACGCAGTACACGCATCACCATCTAAATCTTTTATTGATGTAATGCCAAATGAATCTGGAACATTCACTTATAAAGCAAGCAACCCAGGTGTATTTATGTATCACTGTGGAACGAAGCCTGTGTTAGCACATATCGCTAACGGTATGCATGGCGTCATTATTGTAAAACCGAAAAATGGATATCCAACTGACAATCAAATCGATAAAGAGTTTGTAATTGTTCAAAACGAATGGTACAAATATAACGATTTAGACGATATGACAAACGGCGTACCAAGCCAAGTTGTATTCTCTACTAAAGCTTTAAAAGAAGGCCAACCAAATACAAATGGCGACACTTACTCATTAAAAGAAAAACCGCTTTTAGCTAAAGTTGGTGACCGCATCAGAATTTATGTTAATAACGTTGGTCCAAACGAAGTAAGCTCATTCCACGTTGTTGGTACAGTATTTGATGATGTTTATATTGACGGCAACCCTGCTAATCATTACAAAGGAATGCAAACAGTAATGTTACCTGCCAGCGGCGGTGCAGTTGTAGAATTTACAGTGGTTGAAGAAGGCAGCTACTCCATCGTTACACACCAATTTAACCATGTACAAAAAGGTGCAGCAGCCATTATTAAGGTTACAAAAGATGGTACAGATGACGGTTCAGCAACAATGAGCCACTAATTCTACAATATTTCTAGTAGATTAAAAGATTGCATAGCCTATATGTATAGAAAAATCAGGTGAAGTAGTGATACGTTCCACCTGATTTTTCTTTTTTTATGGTGAAAAATCTAAGTAGGGTGGATTGTCTATTGGATGACTGATCGGGCTATTTCCTTTTGCATTTCCGGCTGTCCCTCTCTAATAAGAACAGCTTCGGTGTTATGATTGGCAGTATTATTATTGTTTGTCACTGCATTATTACTATGGCTCTGGCTCGAATTTTTATTATTTTTCAAAGAAATAAACTTGATATCCTCTGCCACAACCTCAGTTACGTAAACGCGTTTACCTTCGCTATTTTCATAATGCCTTGATTGGAGCCTTCCAGTTATTCCGATCAGGGACCCTTTTAGGCAAAAGTTCGCTACTGTTTCCGCTGGTTTACGCCAAATATTGCAATTCACAAAATCGGTATCATACCCGCCATTCGCATTTTTAAAGTTACGATTTAAGGCAATTGTAAAATTGGAAACTGCAACCCCGTCACCAGTATATCGAAGCTCCGGGTCTTTTGTAATTCTACCAACTAAAGTAACCTGATTTATCATTAATCATCACACTCCTTATCAAATGCGCCTTGAACCCTCCACTTATGGAAGTGGGAGACATTTGCTGAATTAAGTTAATATATTGATAGAATGAAAAAATCAACACCTCCTATTTCGCGAAAATTGAAGTGGGGATGCTCTTTCTTTTTACCTCAACCTTAGCAAAATGAAGAATCGCAGGCATTGATTCTTTTGGCGAGGATAAAACATTTCGTCAGAAAGAGAAAGAAAGACCATGCAGGGGATTTCTAAGTAAGTAGATTGCTGGATTACAAATGATTGCATTTTCATGGGGTGAATGATTGACTTAAAGTGCAGCATGATGAGGAAAAATTGTGTAAAGTTGCTCTAATGAACGCTCCTCAGTGGTTTTAAAATCCCCTTACAGCTAAAGCACAGCCTCTTGACTGGCTTAACTTTAAATACTTTGATTTCAATTCCAGGTTTTTGTTCCAACTTATAATGATCCATTAATAAAAAAACGCTATTCTTTACAATCAACTCCTTCCTGCTTAACCTTGGATTTTTCTTGAAATGCTCCTCCGATAAAGCTACATATGTCACTAATAAAAGCGGTGGCCGATCCGGCCTTTTTATGACAAAAGACACATCATATTCCTCCAGCTTCATTTGCTTGCCCTCCTTTCTTACTATATAAAATACTAACAAAAGCGTTTTCATGCAAATCGCTAATTTTGAAAATCTGAGGGTAAAATATACTTGAATTTTCAAAATTTCCTTAGGAGATTTTCAAAATCTCAAGGGTAAAATAGCTGAAAAATTAAAAATTCAACAAAATCGCAATATTTTCGTGCAAATTTTTTCATAGTGGTACGTCAGTGGTGCCTGTCCCCACATCGCGGTTGGGGTGGTAGTTGGAATTTCTGAAATGTTAAAAATTACTTCAATCGTGGTATAATATAGATTGAGACAGAAACCTGAAAGGAAGGTGGCCTGCCTATGAAGTCATTTCGACTATGTTCATTAACGGTATTTACAGAAGCAAATAACCAAACAACTAAGCATGATATTCCACTTTTTGAAGGATTAATTATTAATAAAGAAAACCCAAACGACCACTGGCTTATTGAGGGCCTAATAGAAAAAGGCCTTTTTCAATTTTTCAATAGCTTAAAAGAGAAAAATGAAACGATGCTAGTGGAAGCAGCGATCACCAGCAAAGATAACCCTCCTGCGTCTTTTGTGGCAAAAGTAAGAATTATTAAACTCATTAACGACCATCTTCAACTTCTTCTAGAGGCAAAAAGATTAACTCGCAAAGATACATTTTCCGAAATTATTTTGAAGGATTTAATTGATAGAGGGATTTCAGGGGAAAATTTGTTAAAAGATTTTAAACGAATCAAAAAAGAGCGCGGTGTAGAATTCCGCAAGTTGGTTGAGAACGATATAAAAGAAATGAAAGAAAAAAATTATTTTTAAGAACACAAAAAAGCTTGTCCGCAAAAAGACAAGCTTTTTCTATTTCACCCTATTTACATTTAATTGGGCAAGATGCCCCAGCTTCTGGAGGTGAGTCATTTTTATCTTTTAATAAAACAATTAAATAGCGGTCCTTGCTAATGTAGTTTCTTTTTGCATGTATTTTAAAGCCTTTTTCATTTATCTGTGAATGTTGTTTATGACCTTTTTCATTCATAGAATAATACCTCAACTTTCATTACTTTTGGCTTGATAAAGTAATGGTGATAAATTGGAGACTAAATAATGCACTTCATCCATGTCTTCATAATTCTCTCTTCCTTGTTTTATAAACTCTACAAATGAATTTAAAATTGCCGCTATTTGATTTTGTGGCAGTACCTCCTCTTTTTGATCCAAAATAGATATAACTTCTTTTATGGTATTGGTGTTTTTGTTCATTGTTTTTGAAAAACTGAATGCTAAAGCAATTTGAAGGCTTTCGTAGGTGGATTTTGGCAGATATATCGGATATTGTTTTTCACAATCTTTTTGGAGCTTGTATAACATCTCTAAAACACGATCAATTAGAACCTTCGAGGAAGTACGGTTTAACCTATTCAATTCTGGTTTTGTTTCTTTCGGATCTACAAAAAACGTTACTTTTTTAGCCTTTAATTTTATCTTTTGCATTTTCTTTTTCTCTCCCTTCCTTTTTCAAAAAAATCCGCTGGATGAAGGCTCACCCAGCGGTCTACCAGAGGATTCCAGCTCGGTACTCCAGGGTGGTGCGAGGCATTACCTAATAAAGCGGGGCATTTTATGAAGTAATGCTTCCTATATTATGTAAAGAGCACGATAAGCAATACCTTGGAGGAGGATAAAAAATTGACTGAATGCGTTTTCAATTTATTACTGCTTATCACCTCTATACTAACGTGACTAAAAAGACCCATCTTGCAAGAAAGGATGCTCTAAGCCAGGACTTTGGGATTAGATTATAAAAGCAAAGTTACATAAAACTAGCGACATAATGGATTGGACCGAAAAGTAGAATAATAGACAGGAAATAGAGTTGAAATTTGTTTTGAGAGAAGATCATTTGACAGGAAGAACCCGGATGAGGATTTTACAATTGTGTATTTACTGTGTTCAACAAATAAAATAGTAGCCAAATATGACACCTCTCGTCAAATGGTAGCGTTTTTTTATAAGTTGTGTCGAAAATTATGTTGTAAGTATATCACAGAAACTAAAAGTTAGTAAATAGTTTTTTGAAATTTTTTTATTTATTACGGAAAATATTCTCCCCATGGATTTTTATTTTTCCCTTTAATTCCAGATTAAAGAGCAATTCTTCCAGATTGCTAGTTGAAATTTTAAGGATATTTTGGATCTCTGATACTTGTTTTGGGTTTTCTTCAAGTATTTTTAATAGTTTCCTTTCAATTGGATTGAGATTCTCTGCTTCTAGTAATTGTAGTTTGATAGACTTTTTTGTAGGATAGACCCATTTTCCTTCGGTTTTTGAATGTTCCTTTAGGTTGAGTGACATTATTCCAAGATAAGGCTTAGCAATCGATTGTAAAAGTAAATTTGTTCCCCTTCCATTAGGTTCGTCTATACGGTTTGGAACAGCAAATATTTCTCTACTATACTTTTTCGCAAAGTCCACTGTTGTTAGCGCCCCACTTTTTTCACCTGCTTCAACAACGATTACCTTGTCTGACCAAGCACCGATTAAGGCATTTCTTTTTAAAAAATATTTAGGATGAGCATTTGTGCCCGGTGGATATTCCGACAAAATGGCTCCATTTTCAATAATTTGCTCGTAAAGCGAGCGGTGTTCGGATGGATAACATATATCCACACCATTTGCGAGAAAGGCCAGGGTATACCCATTATTTTTGAGCGCTGTTGTATGGGCATAACTGTCTATGCCCTTTGCCATTCCACTTACAATTGTGATGTTCTGTTTTGAAGTTTCAGCCGCAATTTGTTCGGTTACTTTTTTACCATAATCTGTACATCTTCTGGAACCGACAATTGCAATTGAATTTCTCGGCGGTCTAATCTCTCCTTTAACATATAGGACTATTGGGGATTCTGGACAACCTTTTGCAATTCCAGAATAATTTTGACTATCTATTGTTAAAATATTTATTTTTTGCTTCTCACATTTGTCTTTCATGTATTTTGCTCTATCAAGAGAATGATTGGAGATGAAAGACTGGATGGCACGGGTACTTAGACCTTTAATATTTTTCTGCAGGTCTTCATCACTTGCCGCATAGACCTTTTCAGGTGTTCCATAATATTCCAGTAATCTTTTTTGCAAAACAGGCCCGATATGAGGGATTAAGGAAAGCCACAACCAATATATTTCTTCCATGCTATCACCAACATTTTATAGTTTTTTAAAATAATAATTTACCGTTCGCTAATTCTCATATTTCATACGAGCAGCGATTTTTAAACTACTAAAAAATCCCGTTGTTCTTTATCGATATCCCGTGACATTAAGCTGTTGACTAAATCGATCCTGCGAATGTTGTCTGAACTATCTAAGTCTGCAAATGTTCTTGCAACTTTTAAAAACCTATGTAAAGTTCTTGCACTATAACGAAAGCGATTATATGCTTCTTTAATCAGCTGTTCATTTTCACTATCTAGTTCACAATATCTTTTTATAAGAGCAGGGGGTAGGTCAGCATTAGAGATTATATTAGGATAACCTTTATATCGTTTTTGTTGGAATTCTCTTGCATTTTCTACTTTTTCTCTTATTTGCGAAGAACTTATTTTACTATAATTTTCTTCAAAGAAGTTTACTGAGGTGACATGCTTTTGAATATCGATACGATCAAGTATCGGACCAGATAGTTTTTGACGATAGCGATGAATTTCATAATCGGTGCATCGGCATTTATCCGTGCCATGATAACCGCACGGACATGGGTTCATTGCAGCAACTAACATAAAATTAGAGGGATATGTGTTTGTATTGCTAACTCTAGTTATAGTTACTTCACGGTCTTCAAGTGGCTGTCGTAAAGAATCTAGGGTCTTCCGATTAAATTCAGCTATTTCATCAAGAAATAAAACCCCATTATGCGAAAGCGAAACCTCTCCCGGTGTTGCATGCTGACTTCCTCCGATAAGGGCATGTTGGGAAATGCTATGGTGTGGGGAACGAAACGGGCGGTCAACGATCAGATTTCCTTTGTTTTTTAATAGATTAGCAACACTATAAATTTTCGTAACCTCAAGGGCTTCTGCTTCCGTCATTTTGGGAAGAACGGATGGAATTCTTTTTGCAATCATAGATTTACCACAGCCCGGAGGACCTGAAAGTAAAAGATTATGATTGCCCGCAGCCGCTACAGTAATATATTTTAAAAGCTGTTCATGCCCTTTTACGTCGGAAAAGTCAAGGTTTATATTTGAAGTAGTTTGTTGCGATTGCCGGGATTTTTTTTCAGACTGAAGTGAGCGGTTTCCTTCAAGTAAGTCTGCCACTTCCTGTAAATCCTTAGCAGAATAGATGTTTATCCCTTCAACCAAAAGGGCTTCTTGCACATTTTCTTTAGGTACAATCAGGTGGCGAATTCCTTCACTCTTCGCCTTGATAACCATTGGCAAAACACCAGATGATGGACGGATTTCTGAGTTAAGTGATAACTCACCAATAAAACCAAATAATTTCAGACAATCTTGAGTGACATTGATTTGATCTGTTCTGGTTAGAATCCCAATCGCCATCGCCAGATCAAAGTGGGTACCTCGTTTTTTCATATCTGATGGAGCAAGGTTTATAACGAGCTTGAACAATGGGAAATCATAGCCTGCAGCAGTGATAGCAGAAACTAATCTTTCTTTTGCCTCCTTAACCGCAGCATCTCCCAACCCGACAATGGAAACTGAGGGCAGTCCATGAATAAGGTCTGTTTCGACCTCAACAACATAGCCATCAACACCTGAAATATTAAAGCTGTAAATCGTTGATGCCATTACATTTGACACCTCTCTTATGAGATTATTTTGATAGGAATTGATATGATAAATTAAGAAAAATAAGCGGTAAAAATAATGAAAGGATTTTGAGGTTGTGGAATGATGTAAAATAAAAATGGTTTATTTTTATTTACTAGTATAGTTGGATTTTGTCGAAATGTAAACATAATTATTTGACTCTTTATAATATTATTTTAATTTATTGTTATAAAAAAAGACCATTAATATTAATTAATGATCTCTGCTAAATTGCCTCTTTCCCCGCTTGCGTAAATGTAACCTTCTTCGTAGTCAGGATGGTCTGATTTAATTTTATACCATGTACCGTCGTTTCTTTTTATCTCTTCGAGTACTATCATTCCAACACCGGCATATCGATGTTCATATAGTAGTTTGTCGCTTGTGCTTGGGCCGCTTCTTACGTTTAATGATGGCACCTTGCTAAGTGCGATTTTGTAACTATTCCAATCATCTTTTCCTAAATACTCATCAATGACATACATGCGGCCGGCAACTTTTTGGCCCCAGTATGGGTCTGATGCATAAAATAAATTGACGCCGACACCTTTATGTCCTAGGAATGAACCGTTGTAGAAACTGCGTTCTCCAGGTGTTAAGTAATTTTGCTTTACATATTTTGCTGCATATAAAATACATTCTTCAAAACTATTAAATTGCATTGCATTGTTATAGGCATCTGCATCGATTGCCTTAATGCCATATAAATTAAATTTGTCCGTTGCTATTTTACTTGTGCCCCAAGCACTTTCGTGAATCGCATGGGCCAGCAAGTATAACGCATTGACACCTGTTTCTTCTTCAGCCTGTTTAAAAACCTTTCCCAAACCGATAAGCGGTGAAGTTGGTTTTTGGGATCGTACATAATCATCAAGGTCCTCAGCAGAATAGTTTGTTTCTGAAAGCAATGGTAGATAGTTAAAATATTGAAGGTATGTACCTTCCGTAAAAGTTTTACCATCAAAGCTATAGTCTTTTTCCCCTTCTTTCAAAAATTTAGGAGCTGGTCCAAAAATATAGCTTCCTAGCACACCATTTTCCGTAATGTAATGACGTAGGTAACCCGATGAAACTTTATAATAGGTTCTACTTTCTACTTCGTCCTCGGGAACAATTTTTACATCGGCTTTATTTACATAGCCGACTACGCCTGCTAATTCCACTTCCACCTTGTTGCCAATCAATTCAAGGAATTTCATTTCAGTGCCGACGTTAACATATGTGCGGACCCGCTTCATTCCATCTTCATAAACGTTCAAAAGCTTTGTTGCAATAACAATATTGTCTTTGCTTGTATCTATTTTTTCCTTATCAGCTCCAACTTTATTTCCCGCTTGTTCTTTTGATTGTTCTTCTTGTTTTTCTTTTTCAGCTTCCTGCTTCTGTTTTTCTAGCTCTGCTTTTTGCTTTTCTTGCTCTTGTTTTTCAAGAAGATTATACATCTTATAGATTACAGCAGCGGTCTGTGCGCGGGTAACCCCTTCTTTAGGACGGAAGGTGTTGTCGTCATAACCACCCATGATTTCATATGCAAAAACAGGTTGAATTGCTTCTGCGTATTTTATATCTTTAGCATCTTTAAAACTAGAAGTTTGTGCAGGACTTTCATTCAAACCATTTGATGTTAAAACTCGACTAACCATCAGCGCGATTTCTTCACGTGTTAAAGTTCGGTTAGGCAAAAACTTCCCATCACCAACGCCATTAATGTAGCCTGCAGCCGCGGCATTATGAACTTCCGCTTTCAATGGATGGTTCATGGTATCAGTAAAAGTTTTAGTACTTGCAGTTGGTAGTTTTAAAGATCTGTTTAAAAAGGCTGCAAATTGCGCTCTAGTAACAAGTTGGTTAGGAAAAAAATTCCCCTTCCCATCACCATTCATAATTTGCAAGGATTCAAGAGAACGCATTTCTCTTTCAAAATAATGTCCGGTGATATCGTCATTCGCTGAAACCGATATGGCCTGGACACTTGTCGTTGTAAGCATAATTGCTGTTAATGCCGTTATTAATTTTTTGTTTTTCATGGATGCCGCCTCCTCTATTAAATCAATTTCACCTTGGCGTATTGGCACTCAGATTTTTTTCAAGCACTTAAAGTAAAAATTCATATGTATACCAGATGAATGGTTGACCTGGCACCGCAAAGATTTCATGCGACCAGGCCACACCCATTCTACTCCGGACTTGCTTCTACTCTACTGATACCACCGCAAAATCTTCACTATTTCCTTGACTCACCAATGCACGATATAGAAAAGTAACAAATTCCCCTCTTGTGACAGCTTTTTCTGGAGAATATGTTGTTTTGGTTGTGCCGCCTGCTAAGCCAGATTGATAGAGTTTTAAAATATCATTAGCGAATGATGATTTCGCAACATCGTTAAATGGGGTTGCGGCTCCAACCCCTAATTCAGCAGCAGCACCTTTAGCCTGCAATTGAAACGCCCGAACTAGTAAAGCCGCCATTTCGCCTCTAGTTAACACATCACCTGTTCCAAAGTGATTCTGCGATTTTCCGTTCATAATTCCAGCCTTTTTAACAGCCGCTACTGACGAATAATAATACTCGCTAGCTTTTACATCCGAAAAACCTGGATTCACAACGCCCTCTGTATCTAATCCTAGTATCCTAGCAAAAAATACAGCTGCCTGCTCCCGAGTAAGCTGGATTTCGGGTCCAAACTTTCTTTCCCCAATTCCTTTTAAAAGCCCTTCATTATATAAAACTATTGCGGAATTCGCGAAAAAGTCCGTTGCTTTTACATCTAAAAATTTTACCTGAGTTGGTTCCTTTTTCTCTATTTTATCAGACGTCTTGAATGATAGAACATAATCTTTTATGCCTGAATCAATTTTTAAAAGATAACTAGATTCCGGTTTTAAAAGTTTTGCAGGTGTTATTTTAAATCCTTCCAATGAGGTCGGTTCTACATTGATTTCAACATTTTTTCCACCTAACTCAATTAAAGAAACTTTTTCCTTCAATGTATCTGCTGAAAAAACTCCATTCAAATGGACTGCGATTTCCACATTAACCGGCACAGCTCCACCAAATTTCTGGCCTGATAACGTTGCCGTTTCCTCATCTAAAAGCAGCATATCCCGGTGAGCAACCTTCAGCTCCTCGCCAATTTCCGTTTCCACATCCGGTTTAATTCCAGTTCCATCAATTACATATCCATCGGGCGTATAAAACTGGGCAACTGTCATTTTAAAAAAATTCCCACTAGACAGCTCAAACACGGTTTGTGCCACACCTTTGCCGAAAGTGGTCTGGCCGTAAAGCCGTGCAGCTTTTTGATCTTGAACAGCCCCAGCCAAAATTTCAGACGCACTGGCACTGTCAGCATTAATCAGTAAAAAAATTGGACCAGTCAGCTGCGGATTTTGTTTATTGCTCGTAAAAGAATTGGCATCATGTTCCTGACCCTCTACGATCAAAGCGACCTCAACGCCAGGAAATAAACCCGCCACATCCTGAGCCGCATCCAAATAACCGCCGCCATTATCACGGATGTCAACAATCCAGCCCTCAACCTGGCCCACATTTTTCATAGCCTTTTGCAGCTCAGAAACAGATTCCTCATTAAAGCTGTTCAATCGCAAATACCCAATATTTCCACCAAGCCAAGCGGACTCCACCGTCGGCGCAATTTCAGTCTTAGCCCGGTTCACATCAATCGCTAGCGTTTCTTTCGTTTCAGGACGAAATACCTTCAAATGGGCCGTCGAACCCGGGCTCCCAAGCAAGTATTCCTGTGCCTCATCAATCGTTTTACCAGTCAAACTCGTCCCATTTACTTCAATAATAATATCATCCAATTGCAGCGCAGTCTTAATCGCAGCACCTGTTTCAAACAGATACACAACCTTAACCCCTTGGTCATGCTGCTCGCCGATAATCCCGATACCCACATAATTCATATCAATGGATTTTATAAATTCATCAAACTCTTGCTTTGTAAAAAACTCCGTATACGGATCAAGCTCCTCAAGAATTTCATCAATCGTCGGCTTGTCCAAAATCTCCTGACTAACTGGCACATAATACCCGTCTTTGATAATCTCACGAATTTCATCAATATCATCCGCAAAAACCACGGATTGGCAGGCCAATATAATAGAAAATAATAATGAAGCCCATAATCTCTTCTTTTTTAAAAAAACCAAACCTTGCATAAAAGTACTTCCTCTCAAATTATGACATTATCTATTACTGTTCTATTATATTACCACTAAACCCTTTCAAACTCTGTAAAAACATTCCCAAATTTGCGTATTATTTTGGTGCATCTTTTTGGTGGATTGTCGGTTAATAAAGAGCCGATTTTTATTTTTAAAATAAAAGAAAGATGGCAGCAAATTGTGGTTGGGTGCCATCTTTCTCAGAATACTTTTTAAAAGTAATTACCGTTATCTGGATAATCCTGATTTTATCAGCACCAAACCGAATTCTGTGCTCGGTTGATGATAGATAACTGGATTTTATCCTCACCAAATGGGGCCTTGAACGCGTTTGATGATACATAACTTGCTTTTATCCTCACCAATTCGGCCTCCGAACTCGTTTGATGGTAGATTACTTGGTTTTATCCTCATCAAATTGCACTGCGTACTCATTTGATAGTAGATATCTTGTTTTTATCCTCACCAAATTGCTCTTTGACCTCGTTTGATGAGAATAACTGCCAACCTACTCTTGAATATATCCTTTTTCTTGCAGAAAATTCAAAACCGCTGCTACAGATTCCCTTAGCGTTTCTTTGTCTGTTTCCACCACTAGTTCAGGATCCGCCGGTGCTTCATAAGGGGCATCGATTCCTGTAAAACCTTTGATTTCACCATTTCTAGCCTTTTTATAAAGCCCCTTTGGATCCCGCTTCTCGCATTCTTCCAGGGAGCATTTTACATAAATTTCGAGAAACTCCCCGTCATCAACCATCTCACGGACCATGTTACGGTCTTCACGATACGGTGAAATAAAGGCCGTCAACGTCATCACACCAGCATCAACAAACAACTTCGACACCTCACCAATGCGGCGAATGTTTTCCGTCCGATCCTCTGGAGAGAAGCCTAAATTGTTGTTCAAACCATGGCGCACATTGTCACCATCCAAAACGTAGGTCCGAATTCCGCGTTTGTGTAATTCCTTCTCAACAGCTACTGATAACGACGATTTCCCTGCGCCAGAAAACCCAGTAAACCAAAGGATAGCACTTTTATGTCCATTTAAGCGGCGGCGATCGCGTTTCGTAATTTGTGCTTTGTGCCAAACAATATTCTTGGATTTCACACACCGTCATCCTTTCATTTTCATTTGGGACGCGCGAAGCAACGGGGACAGGCACCGCCGATAGCACTACTGCCATGCCGACCGCAACATGGGGACAGGCATCTGACCCCATGGCCCAGCCCACACCCTCGTGGCCCACACACCCTACCTCGCAGCACCCCCGTCTCTCACTGTTGTTCCGTTTCTCCCTGCATCCCCCGTATCAACACTTCGGCAACTTCTGGACGGGAAAATTCTGCTGGTGGCTTTTCTCCGTTTCGCAGCATTTCTCTGACCCTAGTGCCACTAAGGTGCACATGGTCTTCTTTCCCGTGCGGGCACGTTTTCGTTGTGCCCATGTTGCCACATTTTTTACAGAAAAAACTATGTTCAAATTTTAGAATTTCAATGCCAATCTCCGCTTTTGTAAATTGATCAAAAATGCGCTGGGCGTCATAGGTTCCATAATAGTCGCCTACCCCAGCATGGTCCCGGCCCACTATGAAATGCGTGCATCCATAATTTTTCCGAACTAAAGCATGCAAAATTGCTTCCCGTGGACCTGCATAACGCATGGCTGCCGGATAAATGACCATACATGTACGATCTTTCGGATAATATTTTTCTAAAATAACTTGATAGCTTTCCATCCGGATCTCAGCGGAAATATCATCACTTTTCGTTTCACCTACAAGCGGATTCAGAAGCAAGCCATCGACGATCTCCAAGGCACTTTTTTGAATATATTCGTGGGCGCGATGTACCGGATTTCTCGTTTGAAAGCCCACGACCGTCTTCCAGCCTAATTCACGGAATAGCCGCCTTGTTTCCGCTGGGTCCATATAAAATTTTTCAAAAGGCTCATGGGTTGGTCGATTTAATAAAACGATTGGACCTGCCAAATAAACATCGCCTTTTTCAAAAATCTTATTCACACCAGGATGAGCATCATCCGTTGTTCCATATACATACGATGCCTCAAGTTCCTTATCGTACAAAAACTTTTCCTTCAGCTGTAAAACACCGTAAACCACACCGTCGTTTCCTTTTAGAGCAATATTTGCCCCAACGTCAAAACGCATAGCCTCCTTTTCTGAAACCGGCAGTGTAATCGGAATACTCCAAACGAGTCCGTTCGCCAGCCTCATTTTTTCCAAAACACTTTCATAATCCCGCTTTCCAAGGAACCCGTTTAACGGGCTGAATCCCCCAATCGCAATTAATTCAAGATCGGAGATGCTCCAATCCGAAATGGTTAAGGAAGGCATTTTCACAGCCCTCGCCAAAAGCTCCTTCCTATGTTCACCAGTCACTACTCTGTTGATCAATTCACCACCATGAGGTGATATCGTCCATTTGTTGGATGTAGACTGAGTAATCATCTTAAACCTCCAGCTCTGATTTTTTCGCCTTTAAAACCCATAAATAACAAATTCAACACCAAAGATACTAATAACCTATGAAAGGTAGGCCAAAAGGGAAGTTGTCAACCGATAAAAATCCTGGGAGTCAGCTAAAAAAATTTTATGGGACAGAGTTTGGGACAGAGTTCCCGACCCCGCGACCCAGAAAATGATAAAGGGTCAAGTTCACCAAAGAACTTGACCCTTTTGTTTTTGAGACGGAGTTCCCGACCCTGTGTCCCACATTTTACGGTTTTGACCTGCTGCTTTTTTCTTCATTAATACGGACGTTGATGTTATTGATGATATTGTCGTTATCATCAGAGATCGCTGCTTTTTGTTTGACGTATTCGCCAACTAGGTCTCGAGCACGGTTTCCGTTTAATTTTACAACTAAAGAAATTTTGTCATTGTTTTCGACAACAGCTGACTCTACTTCATAATCTTTGCCGTCGCCAATTACAAATGACAGCCTTGTTAACGTGTTTTTATCGATATCGTCGGTAAATTCGAGACTGACGATTGCTCTTGATGAGTCGTTTGTCACCGGTTGAACATAAACGAGCTCTGTTCCACGATACGTATCAATTTTTGGTGCAATGCCGTCTTGAACTCGAAGGTTATTGATCTTGATCGTTTGACCGTAGCGCGTTTTCGTTTTAACGTTGCTGTCCGTTACCACATACACGTATTTTTTGTCATATCTTCCGTCAGCATCTAATTTATCATCAAGTTTAATGGTAATCACGGATTTTCCGCCAACCGTATTCATTGACATCTTGGAATCCAATTTCTCGTTCGAGTCGAACTTGCCATCACTATCTCGATCCCAGAAAACGATAAAGTCGTCATCATCAAAATTGGTTAGTTCTTCATCAAATGTTAGCTTAATTATTTTGTCATCGATAGCTTTTGCGGTCACCTGATTCGTGCTGAATTCCCCCTGAACACTAAGCTTAATTTTGTTAACGATGCTTTGAGTGCGATTGTCATCCTCATCAGCAAGACGGCCTACAACGAGCTCAACATCATCCAAATCATCATCGTCAACGGCCTCCACTAGGTCCCAGAAAAAGTCATCCCAAACTCCTGCAAGCTTGCCAGTTTTTTCAATCAAAATTTCTGCTTTTTTTCCATTATCAAAGGCCTTAAATGTTACGTTAAAACCATCTATCCTATGCAAATCATCTAATAAAGCTATTGTTTTGTTTACTTTTAGCTCATAAAGATCCAATTGATTAATAGAATAGCTGCCGGATGTGGACATTTTCTTTCCGTAATCTATGATTATTCGCACAGATTCTTCATCATCATTCGTAATCATTTTTGCGGTAAAATCGCCTGGCGGCTTTTCGCTGCTTGTTGTAAAGCTGTACTCAAACTCATCGGACACGTTGCCAACTAAGTCTTTTATTTTATCAGCCTGAAGTGTGAACTGTTGCTTCGGAAGTTCCCCGTAATATCGATCAATTGTAAATGTTGCGATTTTATCATTTGTCGAACTGTTTTCAAATCTGATATCTTTTATTTTGATTGTTGTACCCTTGCCGTCCTTAAGCTTGTAGTTGTCAATATCGTCGGCAATATCCTTTTTCACAGATTCAGAGAATGTCACCTTCATTTTGATATTTTTACTGTCAGCGACGGTGCTGTCAACAAACTCCACACTTTCAATAGTTGGAGGCGTTTTGTCTTCGGCAACTTGGATGGCCTTTGTTGCTTTCGTATTTTGATTGCCCCACAGGTCTTCAACTGCTCCATTTTCTAAAATAATATCGGTTGATTTAGTAATCATGTGATTAGAATCGAACGTCAGTACAAGCTCATTCCCATTTTGGACAACTGCCTTGCTTGGGTAATGTGCACTCGATGTGTGATACAAGTAGCCGCGGTAACGCAATTTTATATATCTATCAAAAACAAGAGTGGCCTGATTCGGCTGTACGTTTTTGACCTCAATAAGCTGCGGAGCCGTCTTTTCATACTTCATTGTAAAATCAAAGCTTGAAGTTCTTAGCTCGTTGCCTGCATAATCATGGAGCCAGTCTGTATCCAAAAACTCAAGTTCAAACTCACCTTCACGAAGATTGGATTCGAGCTCAATATGAAGGGCCTGTCCAAATTCCTCGACCGTCGCCTTTTCAATAGAGTATCTGTAATCATTGAGTTCAAGCGTTTTTTCGATATCTTTTTTGGTAAGGGTCTTGCCATTTTCAACCCCAAAATCTAACGGCTCGGAAAAATAAATCACATAAGAGTTTTTGCCAGTAGGCTTAATGCTTGTGACGGTCGGCTTTTCTCTGTCACTAAAGTTGAGGCGGAAGTTCTCCACTTCTCCAGTGATGGCAGAGTCAACAACAAGCTTTGCACTTCCGTCCTTTAGAGCTTTTTCAAGCGTTAGTGTAATTTCTTTTTGGTTCAGCTGAATGTTAGCAACTTTAATCTTGTTGCCGTTGCTATCTTCTATTTTATAAAGTTCCTGATTTGTAACCTGCTGTGTATTATAGCCTGCGTGGTTTGCTGTGATTTTGACTTGCTTTAAGTTAATGGCTTTTGCTTCTTCAAACTTTAGCGGCGTTGTTTTTTCCACCTCGTCTGTTCTGCTCGGACTGGTCATCGCACGCTTCATAAAAATGGCAAACTGGGCGCGTGTTACCCCACTTTTCGGAGCGTATGAACCATCTGTATTACCTTGAACAATTTCGTTTTGGTACAAGGTTTTTACATTGGAAAGATGTTCAGTTGCAATTTTGTCAATGTCCGTGAACGGTACACTCGTGCTATTTTTTTCCTTAAATTGAAAAGCATTCACTAGCCAGCTCGCCATAACCTCACGTGTAAGCGGGGCTGATGGGTAAAAATAGGATGTATCATCATCGTTAATTCCCTCATTTATAAAGGCAGCAAGGTCAGCAGCACTCCAGCTTGATTGGTTAATATCTTTATATTTTTCTAGAATACTAGTGCTGTTGGTCGGCTTATCGAGCTTAAGGGCACGAACAAACATCGCCGCAGCCTCTTCGCGACTAAGCGATTTGTTCGGTTGATAAGTCCCATCCGAATACCCAGTTATAATCCCCTCCTGCACAAGCCATTGAACATCATTATAATAATAAGCATTCGTGCTAACGTCTTTAAATTGAACGGTTTCAGCCTGAGTGATTGTGGGCACACTTGCGCTCGCAACGACAGCAACCGCAATCGTACTAGGTAATAGTTTACGAGATTTCTTCATATGTAAACCTCCATAATAATTATTTTTGGTTAGTCTGGATGTGGTTGATTCTAGATGTATTATTGTTGGATAATTTGCATTTTAGGTGGAAGCCCTGTTTAAATTCGATTATTTTTTCATTATTATTGTCGTTGAATGCTAGGAATAAGTTTCAAGAAAATGTAGGGTTTTCCAACTTTAGCTTACAATACTTGCATATTATGGCGCAAGGATTACATAGAATGTTGGAGGCTTATTGTGGTGTTGGGGAACATATGTGGGACAGAGTTCCCGACCCTGTGGCCCTGTCAGTTCCCGACCCAACGGCCGGTGCGATAGGGGGACAGGCACCATGAATCGACATTAAATGGTACAAAGATGTTTTTCTTGTTGTTCTTTGTTATACTATAGGGTAGGATTTTTACTGTAAAATTTACAAAATGAAAATCCGCAAAGTTTTTACATAACCAATTTATTCATAAATTCAGGCAGTTTTTGTCATAATGAATACATACGACGCTTTTAATTGTAAAAGGAGAGAACGGCATGCTGAATGCAATCAAAAAAATCATCGGTGATGATCAACAACGTAAGTTAAAAAGGTACTATAAGATTGTTGATGAAATCAACAGTTTAGAGCCCGAGATTGAGAAGCTTTCTGATGAGGAGTTAAAGGGAAAAACTGCACAATTTAAGGAAGAGCTTGCGAATGGGAAGACGGTTTTTGACATTCAAGCTGAGGCGTTTGCAGTGGTCCGGGAAGCGGCAAAGCGTGTTCTTGGGATGCGCCATTTTGATGTTCAGTTGATTGGCGGGCTTGTTCTTACTGGCGGCAACATTGCCGAGATGGCTACTGGTGAAGGGAAAACATTGGTTGGTTCGCTACCTGCCTACCTGCGTGCTCTTGAAGGAAAAGGTGTACATATTATTACGGTTAATGATTACTTAGCGAAACGTGACCGTGATCTAATCGGAAAAATTCATGAGTTCCTTGGGCTCACAGTTGGCCTGAATGTTCCAATGATGGAGCCAGAGCAAAAGAAAGCGGCTTACGAAGCGGATATAACCTACGGTATTGGGACTGAATTTGGATTTGACTTTTTGCGTGACAATATGGTGCAGGATGTAAGCCAGCGCGTTCAACGTCCGTATCATTATGCGATTATTGACGAAATTGACAGCGTTCTTATTGACGAAGCAAAAACGCCGCTGATTATCGCCGGAAAAATGGAGGCTGCGGCCAATCTTCATCAAATTTGTGCACGTCTAGCAAAGCGGTTTGAACGTGATGTTGATTACACTTTTGATGATGAAACAAAAGCAACAAGCCTGACTGAGGAAGGTATTAATAAGGTTGAACGTGCTTTTGGTGTTGATAATCTATATGATTTGGAACATCAAACATTATATCACTATGCCATCCAAGCACTCAGGGCACATGTTATGTTCAAACGTGACGTTGATTATATTGTTCAAGACGGTAAGGTTATGCTTGTTGATATGTTCACAGGCCGGATCATGGAAGGTCGTACCCTTAGCGATGGCTTACATCAGGCGATTGAGGCAAAAGAAGGTCTTGAAATCACGGAGGAAAATAAATCTCAAGCCTCTGTTACAATTCAAAACTATTTTCGGATGTACCCAATCCTTTCGGGAATGACAGGTACGGCGAAAACGGAGGAAAAAGAATTCAGCAACACGTACAATATGGAAGTTGTTCCTATTCCAACGAATAAACCTATTCAACGTGTTGACATGTTAGAGCGTGTATACGCAACTAAGCATGACAAATATGTAGCGATGGCAAATGAAATTAAAGAGCGTCATGAAAAAGGACAGCCGATCCTGGTTGGAACAACATCCATTATCCAATCAGAAAAAATTGGAGAATACCTAAAAAAAGAAAACTTGCCTTGTGAGATTCTAAATGCAAAAACAGTTGAGCAAGAGGTGAGTATTATTTCCCTAGCCGGTCAAAAAGGCCACATTACGATTGCCACAAATATGGCCGGTCGTGGTACTGATATCCTGTTGGGTGAAGGCGTTGCAGAACTTGGAGGCTTACACATTCTTGGTACGGAAAAACATGAAAGCCGCCGCATTGATAACCAGCTGCGCGGTCGTGCTGGACGTCAAGGTGACCCAGGGTCTTCGCAATTTTTCATCTCGATTGAGGATGAATTATTCCGTCGCTTTTCTCATGAGGAAATTGAAAAATTACAGCAAAAGCTGCAAACGGACGAAACAGGGCTTATTTTAAATAAAAATATTCATGAATTAGTTGAACGCACCCAACGTATTTGTGAAGGTAGTAACTACGCCATACGTGAATACAACTTAAAACTGGATGACATCGTCAACGACCAACGTAAGGCTATCTACAACCTGCGTGACAATGCTCTTATTAATGAAGATGTTCTATCACTTATTTTGGAAATGATCCCACGATACAGCCACTACCTTGTTGACAAATATTGTTCGAAAGAGCTTGAACCTGAAGAATGGCCATTAGATCGACTTGTTAATGAATTAAATCAACTGATTGTTGGGCAAAAAATTCAGCTTCCAGTAGAAGTCAATGAAGTAGATGAGGTTCATGGTGCAGTCGCTCAAGCGATTGAACCGTATTTAGAAAATCTTGAAAAATTGAAGGACAATACGAATCTTCAACAGGTTTTAAGACGTGTCCTTGTAGCGGTCATCGATAAACATTGGGTTAATCATTTAGAGAGCATGACACGGATTAAAGAAGGCATTGGGTTGCGCCATTACCAGCAAGAAGACCCACTTCGCCTTTACCAAAATGAAGGTCTTGAAGTTTTCCACCACACATTCTCTTTAATCGACCATGATTCAAGTGTCCAGCTGGCTCGCATCGCAGCCCCATTACTTGAACAGCTTGCAGAAGAGGAAGCAGCTGAGCAGGATGGAAAAGGCGAGGAAGAGCTAGATGCTGAGTAGGGTTGAATTTATGGTAACAAAAAGTTATTAGCTTGCTCGAAAATTGGTTTAGAGTGGGTGCGGGGTTTCGGGAACGTTCAACTGGCGATCGTAACCGAGTGGCTGGCTTGCACTGGGTTTTGGGAACGTTCGTGTGGTGAACGAGTGGCAAACTTTTGTTTTCGGAACGACGAATGCCCTTTTTGCACGATGTAGGAATGTTAGAGGCTTCGGGAAAAAACAGATGGGATAGCCACTTTTAAATTAGAAAAAACTGAAACGGGAGGATTTTTACCATGTTATCGTTTTTTAAAAGAAAAAAAACAAATGATGAGGATATAAAAAGTACGGGTAGCGAGAATGCTGTGTCAGCGAAAGATTTATTGAATTTGGAAGGCGTGGAGTCAGAGGGCGACCCGGAGGAAGAGGTTTATACGGAGCTTTCGATTCACCCGGACTGGAATATTCCGCAGGAGCAGGAGTATGTTTTTCGCTTTTTGAATAATGAGTTAAGTCCGCTAAAAGCTGATGAGATTTCCTTGAGTGGGATTGAGATTGTGAAGAATGAACGGCAAGTGGTTTGTTCGGCGTTCGTTCGCAGCAGTATTAATCAAACGATTGAGATTGGGACGACAACCCTGTTGTTGATTGGAGAGAATGAGGTTTACGGGCGCAAGGAGTTTGATTTGACGAAGGTGGGGCATATTCCGCCGCGCAGCAGCCGTCCATTTCAGTTTGTGTTTGAGCAGAAGGATCTTTATAAGCCGATTTCAGCCATTGAAACGGAGATTTGGGGGCTGGCTTTCCAGTTGCAGAGTGAGAACCAGGATCATACATTAGATCTTGCGGAGAGTTGGGAAAAGACGTTGGCCGATGAGGACAAAGAGAAGCTGAGAAATATGCTTGGGTCCATCACTCCGCCAAAGCCAGGCGAAATTCAGTTGGTCGGCATCCAGTCGAAATTTATGGATAATGGAAAATTACAGGTTTCGATTTTGATTCAGAATGGCTCGCAGCAAAATATTAAGTTACAGCAACTGCCGTTGGTGGTTGAGGATGCAAGCGGTGAAGTAGTGGCGCAGGGCGGGTTTGTATTGGAGGACCTTGAGATTAAGGCGAACACAAGCAAGCCGTGGAATTTCGTCTTCCCTACTTCGCTATTGACGAAGGATCCAAGTGAGATTGATTTATCGCAGTGGAGAGCTTATCCGCCACAGGAGTAGGGTGTGGAATGGCACCAACTGGTGGGTGGGGGCTCGTCCCACTATAGTTCGGACTCGATAGCCTTGGTTTTCATCAATGCTGTCTGAAGGCGGCCCGGGTTCGGACTCTATGGCCTTTATTTTCACGAACACTGTCCGAAGGCGGCACAAGTTCGGACTGTACGGCCTTGGATTTCATCAATCCAGTACGAAGTTGACTCTGGTTTACATTACTACAAAAAGTAAAGAAGGATATAAGGATGATTTAATGAAAATTAATCATATTGCTAGTCTCGTAAATTTTATATTAATTAATTTAATAGTGTTATTGGGTTTGCAATTCCAAACGCAGGTTGGTTATGCTGAGACGAATGCAACCTCAGATAACGCAAAAGCACAAAAACAAGACAATGCACAGGCACAAAACCAAACGGAAACAAAACCACAACCGCGCCTGCTCGTGGTCCCGTTAGACAATCGTCCGGCAAATACATATTATCCCAAGAAAGTTGGGCAAGCCGGTGGCGTTGAGGTTATTCTTCCACCACAAAGCCTGATTAATCATCAAACTGCGTCTGATACGCTTGATCAGCTTTCAGCTTGGATTTTAGAAAATAGCGATAATGTGGATGGCTTTATTATTTCTGCGGATATGCTTACTGATGGCGGGCTAGTTGATTCGCGGACAAGTAAGCAAACGACCGATGGTGCCCTTCAGCAACTTCAAATTATTAAAGCACTGAAGGAAAAATACCCAACCAAGCCACTGTATGTATATGATACGATTCAACGTTTGGCGCCTACGGTTCTGAAGGATGGGAATCTTGAGAAATACAATCTTATCCGCGACTGGGCGATTACTTATGACGAGGTAAAAAATTTAAATAAAACCGGCCAGACAACCAAGTTGATTCAGCTGGAAACGAAAATTGGCAGCAACTTAATTGATGAGTATAAGCAGATTCGTGCCCGAAATAACACCATAAATGCAACACTAATTGATTGGACGAAGCAGGGTTACATCGACTACCTTGTTCTGGGGCAAGATGATGCCAACCAAACCGGCCTCCACCGTGAGGAACATGAGAATTTGATTCAAAAAATCAATTCTTCCAACATCCAACACAAGGTGAGCGTATTTGATGGGGCAGACGAAGTTGATGTTATTCTAGTATCACGTTTTCTTTCTACTCTTAAAAACTATCAAACTAGTTTTAAAATCCACTATCTAGGGGTAAGTGGTACGGAGTGGATTTCACCTTTTGACCATTATACGCTGCAAACAAATATTGCCAAACACGTGATTGCTGCAGGCGGAATCATTGCTTCCCCTTCTCAGCAGGCTAACATTGAGGTATATGTGAACACACCTAATACTCTTGCAAAAAACAACGACGCAATGCAGAATCTTTTATCTACCAACATTGAAAAAAATGATGAGGCAACAGTATCAATAAACGATGAGGTATCACAAGCTGTTGCTGAGATCAAACGTCAGATTGCAAACGGGAAACATGTTGTTTTTATAGATGTTGAAAAAGTAAATCAGGCTAACCAAGCGTACGGGGATGCCGTCATTAATGATATTGGCATAACAAATTTATTATCGTACAGTGCCTTTAACACGGCAGGAAATGCAATTGGAACAGCCATTGGTCATGCAAATTCAAGATTTTTATATTTAGAAAAAGGGCCACAAACGCCTGACATCGACGAACGTGCTGCCAAAGGTCATATTGAATTTTTATTAAATTCAATTTCATCCGATCATATCTACCGCAATAAAGTGGCACCTAAAACCGAGTGGTATGTCCGTTATATTGGCGGCAATGCTTGGGACATTGGACCGATGAAGAAATCAGTTTTATTTTTTACAAATGAGCAATTTAATAAAGAATTTGATTTGCTTCATGCAAAGGTCAAGGGCTCTAAAGTATTATTAAGCAAAAAAACAGGAAGTACTGCGGAAATCGAGAATTTTTCCATTCAAAAAATTGACATGCCATGGAATCGTCTTTTTGAGATTGAATTTGATTTTGGAGTGAATTTGAAGTGAGACAGAGGGTCGGGAACTCTGTCCCATTCCATTCCATACAAAAATGCAGGGGAAGGATCCTCTGCATTTATTTTATATTCATTTTAAACTTAAAACTTCCCAGCCGTCTTCGCAACTGCTTCTAAACCGTCTGCAATAATATCTTGAGCACGGTCAGGGTATTGATTGTGACCCTCAATTACGATTGTTTCTATATCTGTGATTCCCCAAAATCCAAGGTTAGTTTGGACATATTTAATAGCCATTTCAAATGGGGCCATTGCTTCTGAAGAATAATCTCCACCACGTGCATTAAGCAAAACTACTTTTTTATCAGTGACTAGACCGACTGGTCCCTCGGCAGTGTATTTGAAAGTTCTACCTGCTTGAGCCAGGTAAGAAATATAATTTACAAGTGGTGCTGGAACCATGCTATTCCATAACGGGAAAGCTAAAACGATTTTATCTACTGATAAAAATTGGTTCAAATATTGCTCAACTAAGTCAGCTGCTTTTGCCTCCTCGGTAGTCAACTCGAGTCCCTGGTTACGTTTGTATACTCCCATGATAGCGGTATTTCCGTAATCGGGTAGGTCTGCATTGAAAAGGTTCAACTCAGTAATTTTATCTGCTGGATTTGCTTCCTTGTATGTGTTCAAGAATGTTTCATACATTTTAGAGCTGATTGCTTGCTCAGCTGGACGATCGTTTGCTATGATAAATAATACTTTTGACAAGATGTTCTCCCCCATTGTTTAAATTCGTTTTAAGTTTCTATACTTTTTAGTTACTTAAATATACTAATATAAATCTTTCGTAGTTTCAAATGATAAGCTCATGGTGATTTTTTAGTGGGATTATAATTGTGGGTATTTTCATGTTTTAAAGAACTGGTTTTAGTGTTAGTGTTAATAGCAGTGAAGCCTACCATAAGTAGATTCAGTTTTTCACAATAATTCCTCTATATTAGGTTTCGATATAATTGGAAGTACTGGAAAAGAAGGCCATATACAGAAAGAGAACTGCCTTCAAAAGTCATATTTCAATGAACTTTTTTAGACAGCCCTATACAATAAAATTCCTTTATCATAAAGAGAGCAATCAAAAGGCTTTTACCATATTTCTCCCGTTGTTCTTAGCACTATATAGTGCTTGATCGGCACGCTTTATTAAGGTCTTAGAAACATCGGTTGGCTGAAAGCAAGCAATTCCAAAACTGGCAGTTACATGGTCGACATAACAAAAAGAATGATTTTCGATAATTCCCCGAAGTCTTTCTGCAAACTGTGTTGCCTCAGCTAAGGACTGGTTTGTTGAGATAATAAACTCCTCTCCTCCCCAACGTCCAAAGAAGTCGCTAGACCGAATATAACTTTTCACTAAGGAGGAAAATTCCTTAAGTACGTGGTCTCCAACATCGTGACCATATTCATCGTTAATTTTCTTAAAATGATCAATATCAAAGTAAATAATAGAAAAAACACTATTACACTCATGACAGCGATTAATCTCATTTTCTAACCATGTATCCACCGACCTACGATTTCCAATATCAGTTAAAGAGTCATAATATGCATTTTTTCTAAGTATATCTGATTCTATATAAGCGGAAACAATTCTTTGAAAATAAAATAGGATTAAGGTATATAAAATGGTGCTGATATAAAATTGAATAAGAGTGTCATTGGCTCTCGGATTATCGAAGTGAATGATCCCCATTGCTACTGTGATTAAGATAATAAAGAGCGAATATCCAAGTGCCTTTTTCCTCTCAAGAACCATAAAGATATAAACGAAGTAAATAGGAGACCATAACACATAGACATTAATAATCCCTTCTTCAAGTTGGCCAGTCAAGGAATACACTCTAAACAAATGATAAATGCCAAATACACCTAAACTTATAATCTCACAGGTACGCATCAAACGATTATAATAGATGAGCACCCAAACTATCGCAAAAAACAAGCATAAAAAAGGAAGAACTGATCCCATAAAACGATCAACATAGGGTGAAAATAACCAATATGTTGCATTTGTAATAAAAAGTAATGGGAATATGACAAGATATATTCTTCGTTTAAGTCTTACATATTTATTGTTATCTTTATTATCCATACTATACCATTCCCCCACCTTATTACACCTGCCAATTCCCCTTACAATCTAGAATGTTTAAAAATACAGACCCGAAATCAATAGGTGAAAGCCCTTATGCTGAAAGATCCCAATTTCAATTGGGGAGTATAGCATATTATACTATACATTTCTCAAGTAATTAAGCCGGAGTTCCCGACCCTGTGTCCCGCTCCTAAAACAGGAAAATTTACCAAAAATAAACTAAACTCAGTTTTCTGAATATGGGTCTTTACACCTAATTCCGTGATAAAATTAAAACTATATTACAAAAATATATCCAAACAGGAGGGCTAATGAACCCTTATGAACCACCCCTTATTAATTCGATTGTTTAATAACCCTGCATACTCTCGTAATGGTTTTTTTGGCCTTTTGATTTTCAGTGTTATTTTGAACAGCTTTTTACTCCAGGAAAATCCATTATATATACTATATATTTTTTCCGTTCTTTTTCTAGGTTTCGGTTTTTACAACAAGCCTCTGTGGCTTCTAACCCTGCTAACTTTAATCGTTGTAGTTTGTAGGTACTTTTTTATTCCTGACCCCGAATCCAATTTAGGCGTTTTTCTAATACATTTGCTAACCTACCTTTTAATTACACTTCTTTCGGCTAGTTTGATGAGGTATGTACAAAAAGTCAAAAGAGATGATTTGGAGCTGATAACGGCACTTGCCAATGCTTTGGATTCGAGAGACACTTATACGATGTGCCATTCCGAGAATGTAGCAAAATATTCACTTCAAATTGCGAAAAAAATGAATCTGTCCAAAGAGTCTTGCGACATTATTCACAAAGGTGCATTGTTGCATGATATCGGAAAAATCGGAATCCCGGAACATATTTTACAGAAACACGGAAGATTAACCAACGAAGAATATAAAATCATTCAATCCCATCCGATGATTGGATACGAAATGATTAAACATGTTGGCAATTTCCACAATAACGGAATTTTAGATATTGTTTTATATCATCATGAAAGATTTGATGGCAAAGGTTACCCAACTGGGTTAAAAGGAAATCAAATTCCTTTATACGCTCGAATAGTGGCTGTTGCAGATACATTTGACGCCATGACCACGAAGCGTGTATACAGAGATGAACTTAATTTAGACTACACCTTACATGAAATTTGGAAAAATAAAGGGGGCCAGTTCGACCCTGAGGTTGTAGATGCATTTCTTAGTTTGTTTGACCAACAGGAACTTGAACTGTGTTTACAATCTTCATAAAAAAATAATATGGGCCATTACCTATTGACAGCACTTGGGAATCCAAGTGCTTTTTTGTTAAAGGAACCCGCTTGACCCCCATTAACGGATGAACACCTCCGAATCATTTTAGTAAAAAGATGAGGTGAATTTTTCATGAATCAACGACCTATAAAGCTGACTTATGACGAAATCGATAAGCTTCTCGAAGTATTTGATGAAGATTGGTCTAAAGATATAAAATTGAAAATCGTAACCGATGAAGAATTGGACACATTGTTAAAGGTACACTAAAGCCAAAGTTCCCGACCATATGGACCCACATTTTCCAACACGAGCCGGAGTTCCCGACCCTGTGTCCCTCCCATCTCACACCCACCTGCGCCAGAGTTCCCGGTCCCATGTCCCAGAACAGAAAACGTCTACAAACCAAAACCGTGGCAATACTAATAATTATAAGTTCATGTTAAGATTCTTATATACATACTCACTAGTTAGGATGCGTGTTATGAAGTTCCATTTTATTTTCACCATAATTATAGTTTTGCTGCTTACCTCCTGCGGTCCTACAGCTAATCAAACATCAGTAGCCCTCGAAACGAACGATGTTCCCAGGCTTCGCTCACTTGAACCTGTCAAAGTGAAAGAAGAAATCCTCCTTGGCACATTGGCAAACTGGGCGATGCTGAATTACGGGAATCTCGACGGCGAGTCCTACGATGTTGTTGTTGTTGGAAGCGAGCCTGAAGGAATTTCAGCCGCAATTGCTGCTGCGCGTGAGGGTCAAAAAACGCTTTTACTAGATAAAAAGCTGATCATTGGCGGTCTTTATACGCTTGGGATGCTGAACATGATCGATATAAACTGGTCACCCACCCATGAGAGCGTCAATAAAGGGCTTTTTCTTGAATTCTACGAAAAAATAAATAACCGCACATCCTTTGATGTGAAGCAAGCAAAACGAGTTTTTGAAAACATGCTTGCCGATGAAAAAAAAATAACGGTGCAGCTTGGGGCTCAAAGCTTCCTCCCTATCATGAATCAAAATCATGTTGAAGCACTGCTATATAAGGATGCGAATGGGATTGTAAAAAAAATCATTGGGAAGCAATACATCGATTCCACTCCTGACGCTGATTTTGCCCAGCTTGCTGGTGCTAATTTTACAATCGGTCAAGAAGACTTTCGGAACGAAGCAAGAATGATGGCCGTTACACTCGTGTTCGAGCTGTCCGGGGTTGATTGGGCAAAGGTTCAAAATTACCTTAATAATGATGATGAAGTTTACACAGGAGCTGACCAATTTTCAGCCTGGGGTTATGGGAAGGAAATGGCACGATATAAGCCTAGTCAGGAAAATGTCCGAATTCGTGCTTTGAATATTGGTAGACAGGATAGCGGACATGTGCTGATCAACGCCTTCCAAATCCTTGGAGTCAACGGTTTGAATCCTGGTGAACTACAGACTGCCTGGGGGATTGCAAATGAGGAGTTACCGAAAATCACTGAATTTCTTCGGGAAAATTTAGTTGGATTTAAAAACGTAGAACTCGTTGGAACTGCCGATGAATTTTACGTTAGAGAAACACGCCACTTAGATGCCGAGTATAAATTGACAGTGGATGATGTCCTTGAAAATCGAGACTTTGATGACCGGATTGCGTTTGGCAGCTACCCGATCGACATGCAAGCCACGGTCATCGATGAAGGTGACCTCATTATCGGAAAACCAGATATGTATGCCGTTCCTTTTAGAAGCATTGTACCCAAAGGATTTGACAACCTTCTCGTCGCTGGCCGCAGTACCGGATACGATGCTCTAGCCCATGGCAGCGCACGAACCGTTCCAGTTGGTATGACCGTAGGCCAGGCCGCTGGAATTGCATCCGCCTATGCTAATAAAAAAAATATTAGTTTCCAGTCTTTCATCGGTGAATCAGGACTTCGTCATATGAAGAGCATTCAATCCATATTAAATCAAAACGGTGCGAATCTATACCCAATCCCTACTTATGACAATTCGATCATGAATCATTGGGCATATGATGGCGTAAAATTTTTACGTAGCTTCGGACTCATCGCAGCTGGTTACGATAACGAATATAGAATGGACGAAACAATTACCAAAACTGAATTTATTGATCTTGTTCGCCGAGTTAACCAGTATTCCGAGGCACCATTCACGACTGCCTTTCCTTTTTCAAAGGATGACGAAGTTTTAGGTAAGGACGATTTAACGGAATTTTTGAATGCCAATAGTGCGGCACCTAATTCCTTAACAGCAGCAACTGTTGATCATCTCCAAAATCAACCAGCTGTTGACCGAGCTCTAGCTTATATGGTAATAAAGGATTTTTTGGAGAACCGGTGACTGTCCCCCTACTGTGGTTAGTCCCCCGCCGCACAACCCAAAAAGAGTGATAGAGATGCTCAACTAAAGCATTTCTACCACTCTTCATTTTTTACAATTATTTCACGCACATTTCCTTAAGCTCTTCTTCAAGTACACAGGCCATTTCACGTGAGCGCGTGCTGACACTTCCGATAGATGCTTGGTAAAGTTCAGCTGTTGCTTTTTGTGTGCGACGATATACTGGGAACACTTTATCCACTAGTAAATAGTGAAGTGCCGCAGCATAAATTTTTTCATTTTTGATTTGTGGCTGCTTTTTATGATAATACGTCTGCCATAAAGTGCTGCCCGCTTCAATTACGGATTCAGGCATGTCCTCACTTTGAACCTTTTCTTCTAAAAGGTTAACGACCGCAGCAGCCTGGTCCTGCTCGCCCACTTTTTCAACAGCTGTTAAGGCTGAGCGTACATTTTTCATGTCAGGCTCTTCCTCTACATGTTCCTCAACCGCTGCGGCAACCTCTAATTCAAACGCATCAAGATCGCGGTCAGACATGAATAAATCTACAAGCTCTAAGAAGTGGTCTTGTAAAAATGCCATCGTATCAAAACCCGCACCTTCAGAAACAGATACAAACTTTTGACATAAGAACTGCTCAACATTTTCAGCCATCTCTTCTTCAAACGATAAAGCTGATGTGAAAAAGATCAAAGCCTCATTAGTAAACGGAACAATATATCCAAGTAACAGTGCGCCTTGATTTGGAACCTCTGTCAATTCATCTATTATTTTTACATTTTTTAATTCTTTTGAAAAAATATCTTTTACAACAACATTACGTCCATCAATATTTTCAACTCTCACTACAGACGGAGTTTTCCCAACCCACGCGCCTACAATTTCTTGAACCTTTGGACGTAAATTTACTATATTGGAATCGCAAAATTGCTCAAGTGCTGTTTTTCCACTTAAAACCTTGCTGGCAAATAAAGCCCAAACACCTACAAAGAAATAAAAAGAATCTCTCATTTTTTCCGGAGGATTAAATTCACTCATGCTTTTTTGCACAGTAGTCGAGAACTCCGAATGAGTAAAGGCGTCACGAAGAATTTCAGACTGCACCCCAACTACTTCCCGTTCAAGAATTGCCTGCATCGAGTCATTGTTACTCTTTGCTTCGCAGCATTTCTTATATTTTTTCCCGCTACCACAATAACACGGGTCATTTCTTTTAATATTATGCATAGAAAAATAGTCCCCTTTCAAAACAAAACAAGACGGCAAAACTACTATTTTTTTTCTAACGTCTTTAATTTTATAAGATTTACGGATTTCTATCAATGAGTTTATTGCATTATCCACCAAAATGTAAGTGGCGCCACAAAATTGCTATCTTTCCTATTTTATCAAATGTAGCCAAATAATAGTACGACAAAATTAAACAAAAATCTTTGTTGGCCAAATTTATATCAATTTTGGGACAAAGTTCCCGCCCCACTGGCCCATAATCCCCTGTGGTCCACTATTTTGTGTCAACTATATATCCACATTTCTTTCTATTTTCGATGAATCTTTTTCCGCCCGGACATACTGTGGACATAAAAACGGCCTATAGTTATATGTGTAGAGAGGGATGCGCAGCCTTGATACATAAGAAAACTGGAGGTATTTTAATGAGAAGAAATAATAAATTATTCAAAACTTATTTATTAACTGGTGCGATATCGTTGGGTGTTATCGGAGCCGCTCACAGTCCTGCGTTTGCAGCCACAAATTCAACAACCGCACCATCTGATGGATTTCAAGGGTTGAAGGTAAAAATGCACCAAAACCTTGACGATGCAACGAAGGAAAAAGTTCAAAGCATCATGGAGGATGCAAAAGCAAAATTGGCTGAACTCGGTGTCACACTTCCAGAAAAATTTGAAAAAGTCGACCGATTTGCGAATTTAGATGATGCTACTAAAGAAAAAGCACAGGCAATTATGGACAAAGTGAAAGACGGAACCCTTTCACACGAAGACGCCCAAAAGCAGTTATCTGAACTTGGAGTGGACCTTCCATTTGGTCGTGGCGGCATGCATGGCTCTCCTTTCGCTAACCTAGATGATGCTACTAAAGAAAAAGTACAGGCGATCATGGACAAGGTGAAAAATGGAACCCTTTCACACAAAGACGCTCAAAAGCAGTTATCTGAACTTGGTGTAGAACCCCCTGCTCGCGCTGGTAAACCTATAGATCTGTTTACGAATCTAGACGATGCTACTAAAGCTAAAGCCCAGGACATCCTAGACGAAGCTAAAACTCAAATTAAAGAGTTAATCGAAGAATAAATAGAATATGGGACGCGGGGTCGGGAACTCTGGCTCAGATCTGGACCAAAGTTCCCGACCCTGTGGCTCAATCAGACCCCGAGACGAACCCAGCCCCGTCATTCCGATCCCTTTTCACATTTGAACATCGATCAGCGTAATTTCACCGTCTCGAGATAGAGCATCCTTCAATACTTGTTCAAACTCATCCAACTGGGTAGGTCTTACCCCTTTTACGCCAAAGCTTTCAGCAAGCTGAACAAAGTCAGGGTTACCAAAGGAAGCACCGTAGCTATGACCGAATTTCTCCACCATCATTTGTTCCTCTAATTTTAACGAACCATTATTTAAAACAATGACAATAAACGATAGACCTAATCGTTGGGCGGTCTCTAATTCGGAAATATTCATTAATGCTCCACCATCACCGGTTATACAAATAACAGGTTCGTCCGGACAAGCTAATTTGGCACCAATGGAACCAGGTATGGCAATTCCCATTGAGGCTAATCCATTTGAGATGATAAGCCGACCAGCCTTTACGGGTTGATATGTACGAGCAATGGACATCTTGTGGGCTCCTACATCAGAAATTATGGTGGTTTTTTCCGTTGAATTTTTTTCAACAACGGTCAAAATATTCTCGGTCGTTCGTAATTGATTTCCTTTTAGATCCAAATTATCTTGATCAATTTGATAAGCTGTCCTAATTTGTTCCTTTAGATTTCCCATTGGAGCCCATGGTTTAGAGTGCATATCCAGCTTATTAAGCGCCTGTAATGTCTCTTTTAAATCACCAACTAACTCCCCCTTCACAGGATAGTGCTCATCAATTTCAGCTGGCAGAGGATCAATATGCAAAACAGGGAGCATCTTTTTATTCCAATCCTTAGGGGCACTTTCTACAAAATCAAAACCAACGACAATTAATAAATCAGATTGCCCTATCATTGGTAATACTTCGTCATTCTTTTTAAAACCAAATGTAAAATAATTAAGCGGATCGTTTTTAGGCAAAATCCCTTTCGCCATAAAGCTATGGATAACGGGTGATTTTAGGTTTTCAACAAATGTGCAGAGCTCCGCCTCAGCTTCCTGCCTTATCACCCCGTTCCCTACTATGATTAGCGGTCTTTGGCTGTGACCTATCAAAGTACGAGCATCCTCTATAGCTTGTGAAATAGGTGTGCTTTTCGGAATAGGTGTTACTACTAATGGCTTGGTTGGAATCATTTGCGAAGCTAAGTTCTCCGGTAATTCAATTAAAACTACACCCGGCTTTTCCATTTGTGCTACTCTAAAAGCCTCCCGAATGATTTTTGCGATGGTCTGTGAATCTTTAATTTGAACGCTCCATTTTGTTGCAGGTTCAAATATTTTTACTATATCTAAATATTGATGGGATTCTTGATGCTGCCTTTCAAGTCCCGCTTGTCCGGTAATGGCTACAACCGGAGAGTGGTCCAGATTTGCACTTGCTATTCCGGTTAATAGATTGGTGGCACCGGGTCCCAAAGTCGCTAAGCAAACGCCAACTTTTTTCGTTAATCTGCCATAAACATCAGCCATAAAAGCGGCCCCTTGTTCATGTCGAACATTTACGAACTGAATTTGTTTGGACTTAGACAATGAATCAATCAGGTCAAGGGTTTCCTTCCCCATGATGCCAAACACATACTCAACACCCTCATTTTCTAGGCACTGCACAAGTAAATCGGTCGCTTTCATAAATAATCCCCTTTACAAATTACGGTTTTCCTATTTTACCCTTTAACTTATTAAAATATTTTAGGATGTGGAGACGTGGCGGGACACTGAGGCGGGTTCATTGTCCCAAGGCGGATCGCGGGGTTGGGTTCTCTGAGCCATAGGGTCGGGAACTCTGGATCTAACCCTGGTACACAGTTCACGATCCTGCGGTCCAAACCGATCCCTTGACTCAAAACGCTGTAAATTTCTTGGAAACTGTGGTATAATTAATACATAACATCAATTGAAAATGCAGGTGCAGTATTATTTTTAGAAAGTATTTACAATTGAAGTTTTAGAAAGGTCGTGTTTACCTTCATATTTACTTATCTAGAGAAGGACTACGTTGATGAGTTGTTAGATTTAGATAAGAAGGTGTATAACTCTGAGTACCAGGTTAATAAGGAAACAACCTTACATCGATTGGACATAAATCCATTAACGGATTTAACAGTTGTCAACAATGACGATTTGGTTGGATATTTAACGGTTTGCCCGGTTGACGATGATACTTACAAAGGAATTATCGAGCATTCCGTTACAGAGGAAGAGATTGAACAACACACTCTGCCTTATGACAAAATGGGATTCTACAATTTATATTTGTCTTCCATTGTCATAGACAAAGAAAAATATCCTTATTATTCTGGTAAGTATTTATTTGATTTTTTAGAAAAACATTTACACAAGTTAAGAAAGCAAGGATTTTTTGTAAACAAGATCCTGGCTTTTGCTGTTTCAATTGCTGGAAGAAAAACATTGATAAGATTTGGATTCAAGGAAATTAAAAATAACGTCTTTGAGTTTTCTTGTATCAAACAAGGTATATATTTTATCAAGAGGAACTTCAAATTGCCCAAGGTTATTTCAACTATATTAAATGAACAAAAATTCATTTTTAAAAGAGGTTTTGTTTAGCGTCGTAGACCAATCAATGCAAATTAATGAATGGTATTGGGATACGGACACTTAGCGTCCTAGATTGTGGTTTATTCTAATTTATTATTTGGTGACTTTTGTTTTAATTTTGAGGACATAGGGTCGGGGCATTTTGCCCTGTTGCTCTTGCCCATTTGGGATGCGGGGGCGACGTCTCTGAGCTACAACCACACTCAAACTGGGACACAGTTCCCGACCCCATTGTTCTTTTATCCCTAAACAACGAAAAAGCAGAGGAATCTGATCCTCTGCCTTTTGTTTTTATCGGAATGTTTTCAATGCTCCGCTCCAAGCAATCACTTCATCAAGCATTGTATTTACATTATTTTGATGTAATTCTTGTGGTTTAAACTCTGTGCCGTTAACAAAGTCTGTAAATAAGCTTAAAGTTGGATGCGTGCGAACATCCGCAACTTTTTGTTCTGCAAGAATACCACGTAAATGTTCAGCTGCACGAGCACCGCCAGTTGAACCATAACTTACGATACCAGCTGCTTTGTTATACCAAGCTTCACGGGCAAAGTCGATGGCATTTTTTAACGCACCAGTAATACTGTGATTGTATTCTTGAACGATAAATACAAATCCATCTAAGCTTGCCAATTGCTCATTCCAAGCCGCAATTCCTGGCTCCGTTCCATCAGTTGTTCCTAGAAATGGAAGATTATAGTCAGCAATATCTACGATTTCAAAATTGGCATCTCCACGTTTGTCAGCAATTCCCATCACCCATTCCCCAACTTGCGGACTTACACGCCCTTGACGTGTACTTCCTAAAATGATTCCAATATTTAATTTTTCTGTAGTCATAGCTTCTTCCTCCTTGGTTGGTTTCCCAAATATTTTGTCTAAAAGTCCCATCCTTTACACCACCAATATTATTTTACTTATTTTTCATAATGATTATTAAGCCAAAGGTGGACCGGATTGATTGTTTATCAGCTTTTATCTGGCCCACAGCGTTTTTGTACTATAGAAGCTAAAGTAGGTATAAGTGGCAGGGTCCTGTCAGAAAGGTTAAAGGATTTGGAAAACGAAGGAATTATAAGGCGGGAGGGTTTTCCGGAAACTCCAGTTCGAATCGAGTATTCACTAACCAATAAAGGTCTAGGACTGGAGCAGTTAATGAGAGAGGTAGAAAATTGGTCACAAAATTGGCTGGAGGCATAAGTGGGATAGAGGGTCTGTTGGTGGGATGCGGGGTCGGGTTCTCCGGTCCATCTGGTTCACCGGACCCGTCCCCACCGCCCTGTGATCCACTCACATTCTAAAAATCCCAATTAAAATCAGAGCAACCCCCGACAATAAGGAGAACTTATTAAACCACCTTAAATCTCCGAATATCCGACCGATGTTGATTCCTGCTATTACAAAAAAAGCACTTGAAAACGTGACTATTAAAGCAAACAAAATCGGTGGCAAGTCAATCAGGGCTGCTCCGATTCCTGCACCAAAGGAATCCAATGATAACGCTATACCAAGGATAAAGGCTTCTACAACGCTGATCGTTCCAGATTTGTCCAAATCTGCTTCCATCGGCTTTTTTAATATTTTTACGATTAATCCTAGAGATTTGATTTCAAACTCAACCATTTTGGGCTTGCCCGGGTTTGCTTCATCGGAATTTGAAGTAAAAAATTGAATCAAAACCCAAATCCCGATGCCAATTAAGATGATGCCCCCGATTCTTTCAGCTGCATGGTATGAAATATACATTTCGATAACGGAACCTATTCCCATTGCCAACAGCAAAACGAAAAAGGTACATGATGAAATAACAAGGATTGATTTCAACGGGATTGATACCTTCCGAAGACCGTATGTCAATCCAACAGTGAAGCTGTCCAGACTTACAGCTAACGCTAATAACAATAAAGCAAATAGATCACTCATTTTTTACCCCTTTCTATCGACGATACTGCCATATTGTATGAAAGAGGAGCTCATTGATTGCTAACTTTTTAAAAAAAGCCATTAAAATGGGACGCAGTTCCCGACCCCGTGGCTCAATGGGCCACAGTTCCCGGAACTGCGCCTCCCAGAAAGGCATTCACCCTTTTGAACTTTACTTTCTTGCAAATGAATTATTGAATGTTTTAGCCAAAATGCACCAACACAATACTAGAATCACGGTTAGGATTGGTATAAAATTAGTCATTCCGTGGGTAAAATTTGCAATAGCCTCATCATGAGCGATCATTTTCCCAGCTGTTAGAGCTAAAATCCCTGCGCCAAAATACATAAAAAAAGGCACCCTATCTATTAAGAAAAGCATTAACTTACTTCCACTTATAATGATTGGGATTGAAAAAATAAGTCCAAATAACACGTAAAGGAAGTGCCCACCTGCTGCTCCCGCTACAGCTAAGACATTATCCAATCCCATAATAATATCTGCAAAAACAATCGTGGAGATCGCACTGGATAAACTGGCACCTGCTCTTACAGATACCTTTTCACTTTTGTCCCCTAACACTAAGCCAACGGCAACCCCTATTAACAATATTCCTCCAACCAATGTTAGATATGGAATTTCCAATAAAAGCATCGCAAAAATCGTTAAAATTGTTCTTAAAATAACGGCAAGCGTGGCTCCCCATATCATCGCCTTATTCCGCTGGGCTTTCGGGAGGTTTTTACTTGCCATGGCAATAACCACTGCATTATCCCCACCCAAAATAATATCAATCCCGATTATTGTTAATATTGTTACTATACTTTCAACCATTTTCGATACCCCCTTATCCCCCTTGCTTCACTATCACAGTATATTAGGACAAAGCTGGGAATATGAAAGGAAATGGTGGAACACATTGGGAGGTTCTCTGGATAGGTCACGGGGGCGGGTTCTCCGGCCCAATTTCGACACCATGGGCTCTGGGTGGGACATAGGTCCCGACCCCACGTCCCAGTCCACTGCTGCTGACCCTGCGATCCGACCCATCAACCCAGCACATGCTCCTCGCCCACTACGCCCTAAAAACCACAACTTTTTTACTATTTTTTTGTATAATCCATAATTCGACACAATCTTTTTTATTTAACAATTATTCTAAAAGAGAATATACTTAATGATAGTATCGAATTGGAACACGTTTCCTATCCACAGTGACATAAAGGAGGTATATGAAGATAATGATGCGAACAGAATCTTGGTATACTTTGAATTCTAAATATAATTGCGAACATATCTATGGGATGGATCCCCATGCCATACCAAAGCTGTTTCAAATAATAACTCCAGAGGAACTTGAAGAAAAAAAACAAATATACGCTGAGTTGATCCACCTTACTAAGTTTTTTGTAAAAAAATTGTTTTTCTTTTTAAGCGAGGTCCCAGCGATGATCATTATTACAGATGATAGCTGTAATGTCCTTAAGGTAATGGGGAATGAAGACCTTAAGAAGAAAATTGGGATTAATGAGGGGATTAGTTTTGTAGAAAAATATGCTGGAACAAATTCTATTTTCCTTTGTTTGAACCATAACCAACCAATTCAGGTTAAGGGCAGCGAGCATTTTCATGATGCACTTCATAATATTTCTTGTTCTAGCTGTAAATTTTCATTGAATAACGGGCTAACAGGTACGATTACTCTGATGACAACAGTGGACAAGTCCTCCTCTTTTCATTTGGGGCTCGTTTCATCCGCTGTTGATTCAATTGAAAGAGAAATAGAATTGAATAAAAAAAATAAACAATTAAACCTGTTCAACCAAATTATTATTAATTCAACAAAAAATGGAATTATTATCACGGACCAAAATGGGATTATAACGGACTTTAATGAAGCAGCTGAAAGCTACACAGGATTTAAGAGGCAGGACGTCATCGGCTACAGCATTGAAACCTATGAAGATGAATTTAAGGGTTTTTCTCATTATATTGAAAAAGTTTTAAAAGACCATGAGAAGTTCGAAAATATTGAGATACATTTTTACAATAATAAATTTACGAAAGTTTGTTTGTTCGATGCTTTACCGATTTACGATGGCGACCAATTTATCGGTGCCTTCTGCCAATTCAGAGATATCACAGACCGCTTTGAATTAGAGCAGCAGGTCATTGCCAACGAAAAGCTTTCCATTATCGGTAAAATGAGTGCCAGTTTAGCACATGAAATTAGGAATCCTTTAACGCCAATTAGCGGATTTCTTCATTTATTAGAAAACAACTTTGATAGCTCAAAGTCACCAGAATATTTTAAAATCATCAATGATGAACTGGAACGAATGAAAGAACTAATCAATAATTTCGTTATCGTTTCAAAACCTGAAGCACCATTTAAAAAAGAAGTAAACATCCCAAAATTACTTCAAAATACTATTCAATTTATGGAAACTCAGGCCAATCTGCATAATGTCTCTATTAAATTTACAGATAAAGTAAATGAAGACGACTTAAGTATTTATATCGATAAAAATCAAATTAAGCAAGTCTTGATTAATCTGATCCAAAATGCTATTGAGGAGATGCATGCAGGTGGGGAAATTAATATCGTTTTAAATAAGGATACTTCTACAAATCGGGTGGAAATTTCTGTGATCGACCAAGGCTCCGGTATTGACCAAGAAGTACTGAACAATCTATTCACACCATTTTTAACAACAAAACCAAGTGGGACAGGCCTAGGATTATCGGTTTGCCATCGGATTATCAAAAACCACAATGGTGAAATTGATGTTGAAACAATAAAAAACAAAGGGACAACATTCAAAATCAAATTACCTATTAATGGGACACGGGCCCAGGCATAGCGTGGGACACAGGGGCGGGTTCTCTGGCCAAGTTTTTGGGCCATGGGGTCGGGAACTCCGGCTCAACAGGGACACAGAACCCGACTCTTCGTCCCAAAAAATTAAATGAGGCGATTAAAATGACAACTGTTTTAAACGTACTAATGAAGCATTTGAAAAAATGGAATGTAACACATATTTTTGGAATACCTGGCCGCCCTGTAGTGCCGCTCATTACAGAAATGGTTAAGCACGACATCACCTTTGTTTTGGCACGCCATGAAACTGGTGCGGGTTATGCTGCTGGAGGCTTTGCCTTACAAAAGAAAACGTTAGGAGTTGCATTCGCCACAGCGGGGCCTGGTGGAACAAACATGATTACGTCTGCCGGACAAGCAATGGCGCACAATGTACCCGTACTATTTTTAACAGGGCAAATTTCTGCGGGCAAAATCGGTAAATCGTATAGTCAGGACTCCTCTTCATTTGGAACAGATTTAGTTAAAATGCTCGAGCCTGTTACAAAATACAGTGCTAGAGTAGATCGAGGAGATTCGTTCGAAAACCATTTTAGACATGCGATTGAACGTGCCTTTACGGGCGTGAAAGGGCCTGTCCACCTTTCGATGCCACTTGATGTTTTACAGGAAAAAATCACATCTTTTGACATAGACCTACCTCAAGCACCCCAGACAATCGCAGCAAATATTGAAGAAGCATTCAATTTGATAAAAGAAGCCAAAAATCCGGTTTTCTTTTTAGGAAAAGGAATCCGCTCATCCGATAGTTACGAAGAAATTTTTGAAATCGCATCGAGGTTAAGTATTCCGGTCATAACGACAGGCGGAGGAAAAGGAACATTTCCAACCAACCACCCGCTTTCATTAGGAGTGTATGGCTTAGGAGGAACCGAAGAAGCCGATCAATTTTTACAATCTGGCATTGATGTCATGATTGTCGCCGGTTCATCACTTAATGATATGGCTTTGGCAGGATTCCGCCCGGACTTTTATCCGGAAAAAATCATTCAGTTTGACCTTGATCCAACATTTGTCGGCAAAACAATCCCAAGACCGACCCTATTTGTTCCGGGAGATTTGAAGGAAAATTTGAAAAAGATCCTATACCTGACATTGGAATTTGAAGTCACTGATCTTTGGAATGAAAGCGATGACAGTAGCCTGGGCCATTCGTGGGGACAAAGCTGGGGCTGGGGAAACCCAGACCATGCGGATAATCCGGGACATAGGGATCTGGATTATAGGGGCGGGTTCTCTGGCTCACATTTTCCTGGTCAACATGACTCAAACCCAATCAACCCAGAACTAGAAAATGTTTCACCAGAAAATATACCTACTATCCTAAAACGGTTAAAAGAAACCTACGGAGATTTATTTATTGCAGCCGAGCAAATTGGGGCTACTAATGAAGACATGTCTTCCTTCCAAAAGATATTTGAAGAACTGGAGACCGTCTCAAAACATGTAGCAGCAACACGCGAAGACTGGGCCGGAGTTCCCGACCCCATGGCACAGCAACAGGACGGAAAACCCAACCCCATGGCTCAACAAAGGGCTGAAGCCTCCATGTCCCAGCCTTATATCTCGTCGGTGTCAGCGGTCCATGAAATCCGTCGGAATTTACCTGAATTTTCAAAAGTTTTTGCAGATGTTGGTAGTCATGCTTATTACGCTGTTAAACACTTTGATGTGTACCAGCCAAATACTTTTTTCTTTGATGACCGCTTTATAGCGATGGGAAACGGGATTGGCTATGCGATTGGGGCAAAAATCGCGGAAGGCTCTCACAATCATAATCAGCCTATCGCTTGTATTACAGGGGACGGCTGCATGCTCATGCACGGTACAGAAATAGCAACTGCAGTCGAACATCGCGCTCCGATTCTTTTCTTTGTTTTTAATAATAGTGGATTGGACATGGTGGAAACTGGCATGAAGCATTGGCAAAACTGCCCCGGCCATGTTGTCTACAACAACCCAATAGATTTTGTTTATTTTGCAAAAGCATTAGGTTGCGAAGGCTTCAGATGTTTGAACGAAGAGGATATTGCAAATGCAATTCAAAGGGGATTACAAAGTAAGGTACCAACTATCATTGAGATTATGGTTGACCCTGATGAAATCCCGCCTACTTTAAAACGAGATGAATAAATGGCTGCACTATATTATTGAAAAAAAAGACAAATCAGTGAGCAGCCACTATCGAATTTTTTACAAAAATAATAACTACATAGTAAAAATTATTAGGTTGCTAGGAGGAGAAAAAAATGTCCAAACGTAAAGAAATTGGATTGGAAAACTTGCAAGGGATTTCAGGGAAGGTCGGAGTTGAAGCAGTCGAAAAATTAAGAGGGACCTCTCCGGAGTTGTCTGACTTTATCACCGAATTCGCCTTTGGCGATATCTATTCATTGCCGGCACTAACAAAAAGGGACAAAGTGCTCATTACACTCTCCTCCATCATAACGCAGGGTGACGTGGGAGCGCTAAAGGTACACCTCCACTCTGCCCGAAACATCGGATTAACAAATGAAGAAATAAAAAATGTGATCCTGCATTGTATCCCGTACGTTGGTTTTCCGAAAGTGATCAGTGCGATGCAGGTGTTTGAGGGTATTTTGAAGGATTGAGTTTGGCTGGGGCATGGGATCTGACCACGGTTGGGGACACGGAGGCGGGTTCTCTGTCCCAGTTGAGCCACAGTTCCCGCCCCCGTGTCCCAGTTCAAGCGCACCAAAGCCTTATTACTGAATGCGGGCTATCACACTTCTTGAAATACCTGTAATTCTTGATAGCTGCCTTACTGTAATTCCCTCCATTTTTTTCAATACCAACAAAACATCGTTTCGCTCCTTTTTGTCCATTTGCTGGATCATAGCTATATTTTCAATTCCCATTTGATTTAGGATATTGATTACTTCACTATCCGTTTTTTTAACTATGTCAAAATCATCCAGAAATTCATCCTCATTTGTTTCTTCCATAAAATCTTTGAACTTTTGGACTGTATCGGTTTTTTCTTTAGAAAATTGTTTCAGCACAGTTTCGGTATCTATCATGTCCCCGGTGCTGAAAAACTCATGGATGCTTGTCCACTTATTTTCAAAAACATTGCTTGCTATTCCTGCCTTTAGCGGGTTTTGATGTATATACCTAATGACCCTCATGAAATAGTCATTCGTTTCTACATTTTCGCTCCTAAACCGTCCCTGGAAAAGAGAACCACAACGCTGATATTTGAAATTAAACCATAGGGCATAACTAGCACTGATTCTTTTTACAATATCTGAAATCCCCTCTTCAGTTTCCTTCAAAAGTAAATGCACATGATTATCCATCAAACAATAACTGAAAAGTTGAAAGTTACTAATTTCTTTAATTTTTTTTAGCACCTCTATAAACTTACGCTTATCAGCATCTCCCTCAAAAATAATTTGTTTATTAATTCCGCGCAACATCACATGATAAGTTCCAGTATTGCTTTTTGTCCTTGGTTTTTTTGCCATGTTAAAATCACCTCTTGGAATTAGTAACCTGTCCTTTACCCCCCAAAAGCCTATATACTGTTTTTGTCTTTGTTATGAAAAAATTTAAAAGTCGTAGAAAAATAAAATAAACGAGGCTGTATCTTTTGAAGTTATTTACTAGAAGCATCCACTAGAAGTAACGTTTAAGGAATCAAATAAAAAAATTTTGCATCCGCGAACTTGTGTATGAAGCCATTCCTATATTTTTTCCACTTTACTAACACTAACCCCCTTCTACATTTAATAAACCCAGTTTGGCACAAAATTAAATTCGGAGCAAACTCGAGATTTTCAATTTTCAAGGTAGTTTGGGCTGAAATTTTTAAAATTCACTAGAGAAAATTGAAATTTGGGTAGGAGTTTTGAGGAAATCTTCAATTTTATATAATTTTTGGGGATATAGAGCGGTTTGGGACATGGGGGCGGGAACTCCGGCTTAACTGGGACAGAGAACCCGACCCTGTGGCTCATCATAGGATTTAAATAAACGTTTAATTAAGACAGGTTTCTAATCTGCCAATCTATTTCTCCGCTTCCGATCTCTCGCAGAAAAGCATTGGCACGTGAAAACGGGCGGCTACCGAAGAATCCGCGATTTGCCGAAAATGGACTTGGATGCGGCGATTTTATTATAAAATGCCTTGATGAAGTAATCAGCTGCTGCTTTTGTTGTGCATAGGCACCCCACAAAATAAATACAACTGGTTTCCCACGTTGATTTAAGGTTTCTATAACTTTGTCAGTGAACATTTCCCAGCCTAGAGCCTTATGCGAATTTGGAATACCTGCCCGTACGGTTAAAACGGCGTTTAGCAACAACACCCCCTGCTTCGTCCAATCCACTAAATAGCCATGGTTAGGAATATAACACCCTACATCACTCTGCAGCTCTTTATAGATGTTTTGCAACGACGGTGGAATTTTCACTCCCGGTTTCACCGAAAAGCTTAATCCATGAGCCTGCCCAGGTCCGTGATACGGATCCTGGCCTATGATCACGACTTTTGTATCTTCAAAAGAGGTAAAGTGCAAAGCATTGTAAATATCATATTGATCAGGGTAAATCACCTGCGTCTGGTATTCTTCCCGCAAAATTGTTCGCAGTCGTTGATAATAAGGCTTTGCGAATTCCCCTTCAAGCAATGGAGCCCAATCATTTTTTAAAATTGCCATCTAATAACACTCACTTCCACTAGTACTCAATCATTCTCATTATAAAACAATCACAAAAAATCGTGGACCAAATTTACAAATTAAATGAACGTTTAATTAAAAATTGGGATGCAGGTACTGGGACACAGTTCCCGACCCCGCGGTCCAGGCCGACCCCTTGGACCATGACATAGGGGCGGGTTCGTTGGCTCGTTTCTTGGATAGGACAGCGGGCTAAACCTGTCCCCATGTCCAAGTTTTCCCCTCCCTCATTTTAGCAATAATCATATATAACCCTATACCAACAATTGCTCCTGAACTATCTATTAGAATATCCTTCACCTGTCCCCCTCTGCCAGGTACAAACAACTGATGAACTTCATCACCAATAGCGTAAAGAACACAAATCCCAAATGCCATGGCCAATGTAGCAACCCCACTTATTGTACTTCCGTTCACCCTACTTCTTCTTATTGCATTCAGCACTAATATGCCAAGCGTTAAATATGCAAAAAAATGAGCGTTTTTACGGACAAAATGGTTTATGGTATCCATATTAAAGTCTTTTTCTGGAGTAACTTTTTCGACGGTCTCAACGATAACCTTTGTTACCCCTTTGCTTAGATTGTTTGATTGCTCCGCTTCTTGAGAAGATAAATAAAAAATGAGCAGCATCCAAAACAAAACTGCTGCCCATGAAATAATTATCATTATGATTTTACTGTTTGTTACTATAGACATAAATTTTCTTCCTTTCTTCATAAGCGTTCTTTACGAGAACCAATATATTGGATATCCATGATCTACAATATAACCAGGAGGATTTTCACTACTTCTAGTTTATGATAATTATTAATAGAAGCAACACACCAACACAAATTATATTTGCATATAGCAAACATTCTGCTAAAATTGAAAAAGATGTAAAAAGAATTAGTCATTTCGGATTGCACCTATCAAATTAATAAACTATCATTCTAGGAGGTATTCAATTGTATAAAAAGAATTTTAAAAAGGAATTGCTCACAGCCATTTCCTCTGCATTCTTAATAACAGCCGCAGTAACACCAATCACCGCAGAACACTCCCATGCCGCTACTGCATTTAAAGACATCTCGACTGGCGTTTTCTATGAAAAAGCGGTATATTCTCTTTCTGATAAAGGTGTCATTGGTGGTTATAGCGATGGTACATTCAAGCCGGACAAAGCAGTTACGAGAGCAGAAGCAGCGAAAATGATAGCGTTTGATTTAGGTCTTGGAAAACCGGTTGGAACATCAGCAAATTTTTCTGATGTCAAAAAAGAGGACTGGTTCTATGAGCCAGTAACTGCACTTACGCAAGCAGGTGGGATTAGTGGTTACGAAGACGGAACATTCAAGCCAAACAAAACGATTACGAGAGCCGAAATGGCTAGCATGCTCGTTAAGGCCTTTTCAATAGAAGAAAAGCCCGATGCGCAAAAAGCCCAATTTACCGATGTAAATCCAGCTAGTTGGTATGCAAAAGCTGTACAAACATTATATGGTAACAACATCACTTCAGGAAGATCAGCAAGTCAATTTGCACCAAATGATCCAGTCACCCGCGGTGAAATTGCTGCTTTTATCCAAAAAGTAAATGATGGAAAAAGCAGCCAAGCTAAAGATCAAACAACTGGAAACACTGAAACGACAAACGTTAACAATACTGAAAAACCGAGTGAAGGCAGTTCTACGACAATAGAAACACCAGGTACACCAGCTAGCGGCGGTGGAGGTGGCGGTCCCGTTACGAATCCAACACCAACACCAACTCCAACTGCCGAAAGCATTCTATCTAAATATGAGAATCAATTGAGCAGTTTAAAAACACAAGCAGAAGCTGAGTTTAGCAAACTGAAATCGGATTTTTTAAATGATCAACTTAGCTTTTCAGAAGCACTCAACCAAGGAGAATCTTTATATAAGTACTATGAGGGTGAGTTCAATGCCAAATATGAAAATGCGAAAAACGAATTAGCACAAAATGGTTATTCCGAAAGTAAAGCAGATTACTTCCAAGAGGAATTTAATAATTTGCTAGGAAAGTACTCTGAATACACCAAATTTCTAAACTAAAATTCTAGATTTAACAACAAGAAGAGGTCATGACAATCATCAAAACTGTCATGACCTTTACTAAATAACTACTAAAATGGGAAAACATGTTGAATGCTCTATTATTTTAAAAGAAAACTATGTTATAATTCCAAAAGAAGTAAATTTATACTAGTACAATAGTTTAGTAACCAGTGTAACAAACAAAAATATAGAAGGAGTGGTTATTTGATATGAAAAAGAAAGCTACTAGAAGGTTAAATTCTCAGAAACTCATTGCTTCAACCGTTTCTGCAGCAGTTGTAATTTCTCCACTTAGTGGAAGCTTTACTGCAGATGCAGCTGTAAAGTCTTTCAAAGATGTATCCAAGGATGCTTATTACTATAAAGCAGTCCAAGACTTAGTAGAAAAAGGCGTTATTGACGGTTATCCGGATGGTACATTCAAGCCGAATAATGCTGTTACACGCGCTGAATTTTCAGCACTTTTAACAAAAATTCTAGATTTGAATACAGATTCTGTTAATAATCCAAACTTCAAAGACGTACATACAAATGCTTGGTACTACAACGCTGTTGCTGCCCTAGCAAACCAAGGGTTAGTTGGCGGTTATGAAGATGGCACTTTCCAGCCAAATAAACAGATTACCCGTGCTGAAATTGCAGCACTACTTACAAGGGTGTGCAATCTTTCAGCAGATGGTCAAGCTACATTACCATTCGCTGATGTCCCTGCTAATTCATGGTACAAGGAAGTAGTTACTGCCCTTTATCAATCTAAATTAGTGAGTGGAAAAACTAACACAACATTTGCACCAAATGATCATGCAACTCGTGCCGAAGCAACAGTATTCTTACACCGTGCAGATAGTCAAGGGCTCCTCCCTGCGTTGGCTTCAGCTAGTATCAATGCCGTAACAAATGAAGCTGTGACAATTGGCGGTGTATCATACAAAATTGCAGATAATCTTAAAGGGATTTTTAATACAGCAAATAGTAGCATCTTAAAAGATGGCAAAATCAGCTTTGTATCTTCAAACCAAACGATTACAAAGATTACTTCTTTAGAACTAACAGCTAGCGGACAAGCTGTAGGTGCTGATGAAGTAGAATTCAGCAAGAACGTTGTTTTAGACGGAGGCAATAATACGATTGATGGCAATGTAAAAGTTGCAGGAAACTATGTTTCTGTTAAAAATGTAAAAATTGCCGGAGATTTCGAGATTGGGAAAGAGCTGCAAAACGATTTTTACTCAGAAAATATTAGCGTTTCAGGAAAAACTACTATCAATGGTGGCGACAACAACACTGTTGTATTTACTGACGCTGCATTAAATGCTGTTGAAGTGAATAAACAAGATGTCAATGTTGCAGCAAAAGGCAAAACAACGATTAAAGAAGTTGTTGTAACTAAGAATGCAACGATCACTGGAGATGATAGTGCTGTCATTTCGAAAGTAACAGTAAATGATGGTGTTGAAAAACTTGACCTTAAAGTGAAGGTCGATAACGCAGTCGTTGACACAACAAAAGAAATGTCACTATACGGTAAGAAAATTGGAACACTAGAATTAGTGAAATCCACGAAAATAACACTTGTAAAAGGGACAAAAGTTGAAAATCTTATTCTCCCTGCTGATGTAGCAGCAAAAGACATTATTAAAAACTATAACGATGTAAAAAAAGACATCGCAAAAATTAATGGCAAGAATAACCCTGATGCTACAACAGGTGGCGGTGGCGGCGGTGGTGGCGGCGGTTCAGTCACTACACCGGATGATATTAATAGTGGTAAAACGATTAATGGTAACTACACAATTGATATTGATAAAGAATCTGCTTTGACTTTTGGGCCTGCATCCGGCACAACAACGATTACAGGGGATTTAACAATCAAAGGTGATGCAGAGGAGATTATTACTCTTCGCAACATCATTGTTAAAGGCACTTTAACAGTAAATATACCAAAAGGAACTGTTAAATTAGCGGATAGTGTAACAGTAAGCAAAACGGATTTAAAAGATGTTAAATTTGGTACTTTCTCAAGTGAAGCAACCCATACTGGGGCTATTGATGTACAAGACGATGATGCCGTAATTGAACTTAATGGTGCAGCTAGTAATGCAAACGTTGATATTTCCGGTGGTGGAACAATCCAGCTTAAAGGAACGTTCAAAGGGAATATAACAGTTAATAAAGCTGTGAATCTAAGCCTTGCTGAAGGGGCTACCCTTTCAAATATTGCTATTCAAGCAGCAGGCGTCGAACTTACAATTCCAACTGGCGCTTCTATTGGCCATCTTAAAGTTGAAGCAGCTGATTTAAAACTTGGCGGTTCAGGTGTTGCCGATATCCTTGATAAAATTGAAGTCATTGGCGACTATCAAGTGGCTGTCGACGAAAGCCAAATACCAGAGGAGAAAAAAGATCTACTCCTTGTGTTTAATGCCCTAAACGCTCTTACTTGGAATGATATCAAAGGAGATAATGGTGCATTAACTGAAAAAATCGGTAACAAAAAATCATTAAACTTAATCCCAACAATTGATGGCTTTGACGGTGTTAACGTCAAGTGGGAATCTGATGCTATCGATACAACTACTGGTAAAATTACAAAAGATGGCTATGAAGGCCCGATTACATTAACAGCTACATTATCAAAAGGGGATTATAAATTAACAAAACAATATATCATTAATCTTGATACAGTAGCACCAGTTGTTGGCGAAATTCAGCATATCGAAAAACATGAAACAAGCGCGAAATTCAAAGCATCTTCAAACGAAACTGGTAAGCTTTATTACCTTGTTAAAGAGGGCACCGTTGCACCAACTATTGACGAGATAACAGGAGAAGACGGAAAATCGGTTGCTGTTACTGCGAATGAAGATACAACGTTTGAAGTTACCAATTTAGAACCTGGAACAGCCTATACAATCTATGTCGCTGCTGAAGATGAACTAGGAAATATTGGAGCTACACCAAAGGCATTGTCGTTTAAAACTTATGCTGTTGGTCAAGGTCCAAAAATCTCAAGCATTTCCTTCGGCGATGTGATTACGAAAATTGACGGAGACAACACATTTGAGGCTGACTTAAGAAAAGTAACAAGCAACACCGTATTTTCAGCAACGGTGAAAGTAACACAAACTAGTAACCTACAGCTTTCTATAGAAAACCTTGGTACGATTGGCGACTTTGGATTAACTGAAGGAGTTGATAATACTATTGATAATGTAGACTTCTCAAAGGTGAATGCTAATAATATTAACTTTGAAGAAGTAAACTTTACTGAACTTCTTAACGTTTTACTAGCAAATCCAGATGTGAATAAAGCTGCCTTGTATGATGCAATTAAATTTGGGGAAATCTTCACAATCGTGAGCGATAAAGATTCAGACACATTGCAAGCATTATTAGCTAATGTTGATATTAATAAGATTTTTGATGCTGTTAAAGGTACTGGTACTGCTAGCGATATCTACAACATCGTTGATTTTGCAGCAATTAATGATGTAGTTGAATTCACTGACTTTGTTGATAAAGTGGCTGTATTCAATATTTTAACTAAGTACGAAGAATTTGGTGAACTTAAATTTAGCGACTTAAGCAATCCAAAGAAAATCATTGAAACAATTAATGCCAGTGATAAAAAGGCAGAAATCTATAGTGATTTATATGCATTAATTGATTTTAATCAAATATTTAATACAATGCTAAACGATTCGAAGTACGGTAAGGAATCAGTAAGAGATGTATTTAGAGCATTGCATGTCGAACAACTTCTTGCTGCACTTGATGAAGATGCAGTCCATGATGTCTTCGCTACAGTTGATTTAAATAAAGTGTTTGAGATCTTAGGTAATTCTTCTGTACGTAGCGAGATCTTTAATGGAGATGTTATTAATCTACCAGCAATCTTTGCAGCAACTGGAAAATCTCAAGGCTTCACAAAAGATCTATTCGATATCTTGGAGAAATTTGATGGTGAAGACGACAATACGTTAACAGTTGGAGCTAGACTATATAACGATAATGGCGAAACACCTTACACTATTAAAATGGTAATTTCCGATTAATGGAAGAAAGGCTATTAAAAAGAGCAACCATACTGGTTGCTCTTTTTACGTTATATACGGGACTAAGCTCTCACCTTTTGTACCACAATCTTAACTATTCTATATAATTTTTTTCAAATCGCCAGGCATCTCGGCACATAGCAACAATATTGCGTTTGGCTGTCCAACCAAGTTTTCGATTTGCTTTTGAAGTATCAGCGTAACACTCAGCAATATCTCCGGGTCGGCGATTTACGATTTCATAAGGTATTTCAATATCGTTAGCTTCTTCAAAAGCTTTAACCAACTCCAGTACACTAGTACCTTTTCCGGTTCCTAAATTATAGATATGGACCCCTTCCGTTAAATTTTCTAATGCGGCGACATGGCCTTCAGCAAGGTCCACAACATGAATATAATCACGAACTCCTGTCCCGTCCACAGTTGGATAGTCTTTTCCGAAGATTTTCAACTTCTCTAATTTCCCCTTAGCTACTTGTGTTACAAACGGCATGAGATTATTTGGGATTCCATTTGGGGCTTCGCCGATCAATCCACTTTCATGGGCACCTACCGGATTAAAATATCGAAGGATTGACAAGTAGAAAGTAGGATTTGCTTTTGCTATATCAATTAAAATCCTCTCACTCATTGCTTTTGTTTCACCATAGGGATTCGTCGTAGGTAAAAGTTCCATACTTTCTACAAAAGGTACTCTGTTTTCACCGTACACTGTAGCCGATGAGCTAAAGACAAACCGATTTACACCATATTTATGACAAGTCTTTGCAAGGACAAGTGTACTAACAATATTGTTATAATAATAATCTTGGGGCTTTTCTACAGACTCAGCAACCGCTTTAAGACCAGCAATGTGAATAACACCATCAATCTTATAATTCCTAAAAATAATTTCAACAGCTTCTACATCCGTTACATCAATCTTATAAAAGGCAATTTCTTTACCTGTAATGTCCATTATTTTCTCAACAGTCTCACGCCTACTATTACAAAGATTATCTGCAATAATGACTGAATGTCCAGCTTCTAGTAAAGCAACACAAGTATGTGAGCCAATATACCCAGCGCCACCAGTTACTAATATGTTCATCACTTATTGTCCCCTTATTAGTAGTATGAAGTAGATTTTACCATAATATCTTTCAAAAAAGATACATTGCTAGTTGAGATGGTTGAATATTTATTCGTTTTTTGTCAATACAGATATAAGAGAAAAAAATTGGTGAGGTTGAAATAGTTTGCTTGAATTTAATACTAGGGTGTTGTTTGGAGCCGATAAAATTGCTCATTTCAGTACATATGCTGTAATTGCACTTTGCATTGGAATAGTCCTTATATCCGTAACATCCAGAACACATCGTTTAAGAGGACTTTCATTTATTTGGTTTATACTTGTTTTAATCGGAGTAGTAGAAGAATATCGTCAATTTCTTTTGCCAGACAGGACTGCAGAGCTTTGGGATGCTGTAGCCAACATACTAGGAGTAAGCACCGGTATGCTACTACCCCTTCTCTTTTCCATAAAAAAAGAAGCACTACCGGTGGCAAGGTACTTCGTCATCTTTTTTATTATTCTTTTTCCCTTATTCCTAGGTTTGGCGGAAATAAACGAACGCCACATTATTATAGATCCTGGGGAAATAAACCATGTAGACAGTGGTTCAGGTCATGGGGGGAGCCGTGGGGGCAGACACTTCTAATATGGGACACTGAACCCGACCTCCATGGCTCGCTCCATGGTTCAAACCCGCCCTCGTGTCGGTTCGCCCCAACCCCGACTCAGCCCCATGTCCCCTGACCGACCCCACGGTCAAGTTTTCAATCAAACATCACAATTCTTTCTTCTTTTTGTATAATCTTAGCCACCGAAAACCCCTGCTTTTCAATTTTTTCTATTATTTTATTGGTGCTAACTAGGCTTGGATTAAACTCAATGGTAATCTTTCCTTTCGGTAATTTACCTTTGAAAGAAAAAATACCACATAAAGCTTCAACTTCCTTTTCAATCTTAGTGACACATTTAAAACAAGATATTCCCAATACATACAACGTTATATGATTCATTTCGCCCTCACCCCATGTTTTTGGTGGATTATTATAAGCTGATCTAGTTTCTGGCTACAACATATAGTCTCGTTGCTATTTATACCAAAGGCTTTTGCCGTAAAAATTAATTCCTTTTTCAGCATTTGTATTTGTTTTTCTAAACTTTCCATATCATCAACCATTACAAACACCTCTTTTGAGTTGATGTCTATACTTATAGGTTGATTTTATGATAATGATTCTCATTCGTAATTGACCTAAATCAAATTTTAAATTTTTTTATAAAAAAGATAAGCACGAATTAGTTGTAGTTCAGCTTAATAGCAACTTTGACATTGTGTCAGAGTACATTACATGAGCCGCAGTTCCCGACCCCGTGGTCCAGCGAACCTGTGGCTCACAATAAAAGAGTAGCCCGTGGGCTACTCTTTTACTTTTAATGTAATTGTTTGATTGGTTTCATTCCAGTTGACTTGTGCTCCCAGTGCTTGAGATACAAAGTTTAGAGGTAGTACTGTTCGACTTTTTACATTTTTGACCGGTACATCCATAATGGTCTCCTTACCATTAACCTTTAGTACATTACTGCCTACTGTTAATTGGATTGAGAGATCATCTTTGTTGATGGTAACTTGGCCTCTTGCTTCGTCCCAAAGGATATTATCACGGTTTACCCCCAACGCCTCTGCCACATAACGTATGGGCAGGTAGGTACGCCCTGCTTCAATGAAGGGGGCAACGTCCATTAAATTATCAACCCCAGCCTTACTATACGTTGTATTACCAATTTTAAAGACAACATCATAGGGAGATGAGTCCTCTTCAATCGTTTGAGGTGGAACTACTTTTGCTACGATTGCCTCTCCTCTAACTAGGGCACTTCCAGAGATTTTTACAGTTACAGCTCCTTCGGAATCTACTTGAGAAGAAATATAAAATTTCATCTTAAAGCTACGTTCTGTTTGGGAAGATGTTGATGTTGGCATTATAAATTCAATTGTATTTTTTTCACCAGTAATTTTGGTATTTAACGTATTTTCAAGCTCCTGACGAGAACGATCCGAAATTCCATTTGCTTCTATTAATTTGTAGCCAACAACTTTGGTCCATTCGGGAAATTCAATAACGACATTATTTCTAGATAACCATGAATTAGCTGATCCTTCTTTAATAGTAAGGGCTGCCGTTTCGAGCTTTTGCAAATCTTCATTGTTTTGTCCCGGGATTAATATGGGGGCTTCTTCAGTATTTATTTTTGTAATTACAGCTGGAACAGTTGCAAATGTATATTGACCATATGATAAGGTTGAACCTCTAGGATCAACTGTTACTTTTAAATCTCCTAACGCATCCTCTACTTTAAAGTAAAGCGGAATGTTAACGGATTTATCGCCACCTTCCCATGAACCCGAAATTTCCAATTCAATATTTTGAGCGGTTGCTTGCGCGACTGTAAAACTGGCTCCATTTGTACCCTTAAACATTTTTCCTGATGGATACTGACTTGTAAGCCATTTGACACCAGGGGATAAAGTTAAGCGAAATGTATCACCCGATGTAAATCCAACATCCTCTTCCTTAATAATAAGATTGGATAATGCATTCCCATTTAGGTCACTCTCATAATTATCCGGAACAGCTAAGATTCTATCTACTATGTTCTTGCTGTTTGCACTTACATCTAAAGGGAATACGAATGGAGTTAAAGCACCTGCTGCGACCATTGCTGATGTTAAGATTCGCATTGGTCTTTTCAGTTTTATTTGAAATACCATGTAAACCTCCCCTTCCTTTTGTGGAACCATTGTATCACTTTTATAATACCATAAAACTGGGAATCGGTGTGGGACACAGGGTCGAGTTCTCTGACCCACATCTGTAACTGGGACATAGTTCCCGGCCCCGCGTCCCACTCCTCACACAAAAATGGGACACAGTTCCCGACCCTGTGTCCCAACAACTGGGCTTGTGTTCCGCCCGGTTAGTCTTCTATTATATTCATTCCATCCTCTAATACTTCTACTTTTGTTGTTACCACTTTGTCATTTGCGTTCAAGCCACTCTTCACTGAGACTTGGGAATCAGTTATTTGGCCCACTTCTACTTCTGTTAGTTTGGCATGACCGTCTTCAACCACGTATACAAATATCTTTCCGTCTTTTTCCACTAATGCTTTAGCTGGAATAATTGTGCCTTTTGATTGTTCATCATCAATGAACATCACTTCACTTACCATTCCTGGCTTCAATTTTAGTTCGGAATTCCCCACTGTAATTTCGACCGGATAACCCTTACCATTTACGCTCACTGGACTAACATTGCTGACTTTACCAATAGAACTAGTGTCAGCAGCGGCTATTTTTACTTGAACAGCGTCACCTACGCTGATCGTATTGATTTTTTCAGCTGGTACATATACTAGAGCCCGCACATTACTAATATCCGAAACTACTACAGTCGCGGTTTGCGGCCCTACTATTTCCCCTACTGCACTATTAACAGAACTTATTGTCCCTGCAATAGGCGAAACGATTGATGCTTCTCCAAGATTATGATTTACAATTTGGGCAGCTGCTTCGGCTTGTTTCAACTGTTCTTCACTGACCGTTACCTGTGGATTTTCTTTTGCAAGTTGCAGCTGTGTTTTTGCGTTATTGTAAGCAACCTGGGCTGTCGCAAGTTTATCCTGAGTAGTTTTTCTACTAACCTCTACGGACTTCATAGCAGATTCTGCTGTCACAAATGCAGTCTCAGCCTGCTCCAACTGTGACTTCGACACCGCGCCTGCCGCAAACAGTTCTTTTGTACGATTCAAATTAGCCTGGGCGTCAGCAAGATTTTTAGTAATCTTTTTCTCTGAAGCATTAATTTCTTCCAAGCTATTTTTTAATTGGCTCACCGTTGAGGCCGCCTGATTCAGCCCGTTCTCCGCTGCAATCACCCCATTTTTATAGCTTGATTTTGCCGCTTCAATCCCAGACTTTGCAACTCCCAATGCTGCCTCAGATTGGAGTGATTGATTTTTTAAATCCTGATCTTCTAAAGAAAACAAAAGATCTCCTTTTTTAACCGTCATTCCTACCTCTACAGGTATACTTGCAATTCGGCCTGAAAGCTTTGGAACAACCGTCACTTCTTCATTCGCTTGAACAGTCCCAGTAAAAATCGGTCCGTTGTTTAAAAATCCTTCATAAGCCGTCGCTGTTTTTACATTTACAGAAAGCTCTTGGCTTGAAACTTCAATCACATTAGAACTGCAGCCAGTTAGACCTGGTGTGGCCACTAATAAAAGACTTATAGCGGCAAATAGTGTTTTATTTTTCATTCGCAAATGACTGCTCCTTTCGTTAACTTCATTTAAAAATGGGCCAGAGTTCCCGACCCCATGTCCCAACTACACAAAAATGAACCACAGTTCCCGGTCCTGTGTCCCATCACTCGGTTTGCTTTGGTTTCTTAAAGAAAAAAACCAAAGGGATGCATAAAAATAATGGTAAGGCCGCTATCCAAAATGTGTCTGCTATCCCTCTTGTTGTCGATTCAAGTTGGATTAGACTTCCTAGTGTACTTAAACTTATTGGTGATGAGCCGTTTACTTGAAAAATGGCTGGATTATCAAGTGTGATCGATTCCGCCATATAGCTGCCATGTAAGGCGGCACGTTTTTGCATGATCATCGTGAGGATCGCAATCGATATGGAGCCCGCGACTTGCCTAATCAAATTCGATAAGGAAGAAGCATTCCCCACTTGTTTTGGAAGAACAGCATTCATGCCCGCTGTATTGATCGGCATCATACATAAGCCGAGCCCAAGACCACGTACGATCAAAACAAAATTGATCCAACTATGTGATGTATCTGCCGTTAATCGGTATAATTCATAGCTCGGCACAGCAGACAGTATCAAACCTACCACACCAACAGGAATAGCACCGAATTTATCAAATAGCTTACCGGCAATTGGCATCATTAACGCCATCGCAATCGCCTGCGGCATCAACAAAATCCCTGTATCAACAGCAGAAATATGCTGGATATTTTGAAAATAGATCGGTATCAAAAACATACCGCCCATAAGCCCCACAGTTAAAAAGCTGGAGATAGCCAGACTAAGCGTAAATGGAAAATTTTTAAATAAACTTAATTCAATAATCGGGTTTTCTTTCCCTTTTTCCACCCAAATTAATAAAATCAAAGCGGATATGGCTATGTATAGTAAAAATACAATCTCAAAGGACGTCCATCCCACTTTATTTCCGTTACTCAATGCATATAACATCGTTGCACATGACGTCGCGATTAGGAAAAAGCCCATAAAATCGAATGTCTTCGTTTTATCAATTTCAGTCTCTTTTAATAAAATACTAACCATAAAAAGGGCAAAAAGTGCGATCGGGATATTGATGATAAATAGAAAACGCCAATTAAACCATTCAATTAAATAACCGCTTAGGGTCGGGCCGATGGCCGGCGCCACCATCGCCGATATCCCCCATAAACCTAAGGCCATTCCAATTTGGTTCCGAGGTACAATCTTATAGATCAAGGCCATACTGATCGGCATAATGACACCGCCGCCCAATCCTTGAATGACCCTTGCAATAATCAAAGTCATATCGCTCCACGCAATCGCGCAGAGAAAAGCGCCCCCTGTAAACACCGCCAATGAAAGTAGGAAAAATTTTTTATATCCTAAGCGGTCTCCGGCATATCCTGATATCGGGATAATGATCCCAGAAGCAAGCATATAGCCAGTTAACACCCATTGAATTCGATCCTGTGTTGACCCGAATACATTCATGAGCTGTGGAATGGCAATATTGAGAAGGCTATTATTTAAAATAGCAACAAAAGCGCCAATAATAATCGCAAATAACGGCAACCAATAGGATTGCTGTTGCTCTTGAGGAGGTAATTGTGCTGTTAACTCATTTCCCAATGTTAGGCCCTCCCCTATTTGATCTTAATTTTGATAACCACATTCGACCCTGGAATTAATTCTAAATCCTTTGGTTTAAAAACAGTAATCTCAATCGGTATTCTTTGCGTGACCTTATTGAAGTTACCGCTCGTATTTGTTGCTGGTAATAAGGAAAAAGTTGAATTCGTTGCTTTTCCAATTTTACTTACTTTCCCTTTCAGCTTTTGCCCACCTAATGCATCAATGGAAACGGTGACCTCTTGACCTGCTTTTATTTTTCCTATATCGGTTTCTTCAATATTGGCAGACACGTATAAATCATTTAAATCCATTACTAAAGCAATCGGCTGAGAAGGTGATGCTAATTCATCTGTCTTTGAATATACCTTGACAACGGTCCCGCTCACTGGTGCTTTTACAATTGCTTTATTTATCGAACTTGCATCAAGATTGGCGGTATCGAGCTCGGCCAAGGTTTGATTTTCTTGGACAATCTCACCCTCTTCTACAAAAACATTAGAGATTTCACCAGTAATTTGCGGTGTAGCCTTATACAATTCCCCTGCAAACCTAGCATCCTCTGTTTTCACATAATGCGCACTTTGATACCAATAATAATAACCAATTCCAATACCGGCACCAATTATTATAATAAGTATCAAGATTAAAGATTTCTTACGTTCCATACTCCCACCCTGTCTATTTTATTTTTATGGAACACGGGGACGGTTCGCCTGTTCCAAAACCAACATTTTATTTCGAACACGAAATATTATTCCTTTTTATACTCTGCAACCTTTTTCATCATATGATTGGCCAATAGTTCCAACGAACGATAAATCTGCTCCACACTTTCTTCATCTAAATCTTCAAATAAAATTTCAAAAAAGCTCTCTTCAAGTACCGGCATTTTTTTCCGTAATTGCGTCAGCTTTTCTGTCCCCGCTACCCAAACAATTCTACGATCTTTTGAATCTCGAATTCTAGTAACATAGCCATTTTTCTCCAAACGGTCAATAATACTTGAAACCGTACTATTGGCAAGCTTAACCGTTTCACTAATCGAAGATACCATCTGTGGCTCATCCTTAATACAGCGACAAACCAACACTTGCGGCACTGTTAAATTCGTATCCCCAATTTCGTGTGTAATAAGATCATAGTAAGATTTATTAATATTTCCAATTTGTTTTCTAATGCTGTTCGTATGTATTTTCATAACCCTGGAATTCGAGGATGACTCTCCTGTTCCAACTCCCCGTTCTCAGTCCCTCATCCTCCTTTTAATCATGTAATAATGTGAAATATTTCGTATTCGAATAATTAAGTATTATACCAAGTTTAGCTAAAATTACAAAGAAAAAGTTTGGGACGTGGGGGCGGATTTTCTGGCCTAGTGTCTGATTTTCTAGCCCAGTTTAGCTAATACGGGACACAGTTCCCGACCCTGCGTCCCACCCCGACTATTTGTCCCATTCATCATACTTTAAATTTAGTCACTAATTCTTGTAATTGCAGTGCTAATTTACTCAAGGCTTCACTTGAGGCATTGATTTCCTCCATAGAAACTAATTGTTCTTCGGAGGCTGCTGCTACACTTTGCGATTGTCCAGAAGCTTCTCTGGCGATTTCGGCTAAATGCTCAACTGACGCTGTGGCTTCCTCCGTATTGGAAGAAATTTGTTCCGAAGTAACTGATACTTCCTGAATTTGACCATAAACATGTTCAACTGCTATCAATACTTGTTGGAATACCTCACCTGTTTTGCCGATGACTGCCTTTCCTGCATCAACTTCATGAATATTATGCTCTATTTCACTAGTAGCAACTTCCGTATTTTTTTGAATCCCTTGAATTAACTGCACAATTTGGGTGGCAGATGCACGTGATTGATCTGCTAACTTTCTTACCTCATCAGCAACAACTGTAAAACCTCTACCATGTTCCCCTGCCCGTGCTGCTTCAATCGCTGCATTTAGTGCGAGTAAATTCGTTTGTTCTGCTATATTGGATATGACATCAATAATTTTTCCGATTTCCTGCGATTGTTCACTCAACTTTCTCATGGCTGCCGTAGTGTTTTGTGTGCCAGCCTCAATGGTTTCCATCTGATGGATGGCTTCTTGAATAGAGAGATATCCTTGTTCTGACAAGGTTTCTGCATCCTCTGCGGAATCCTTCACAGTCATTGAAAACTTGGCAATCCGGTGAATGCCATTCGATACTTCCTCCATTGCCATTGCGCTTTGCTCCGATCTGGTAACTTGGATTTCAGCCCCACTAGCAACCTCTTGAATAGCAGCAGAAATTTGTTTTGTTGCATTAGTGGCCTGTTCACTAGTAGCTTGTAATTCTTGAGACGATGCTGTTACCTGTTCAGCACTACTTTCAATCTGCCTAATAACTTGCCTAAAATTATAGGCCATTTCATTAAAATCTTCTGTCAACATACCCAGTTCATCGTTTGTATGTATTTCAAGCGGTTTTACTTGTAGATTTCCTTCTGAAAGCTCATTTACATGGGCTGTAATAACCTTAATCGGAGCTATAATTTTTCTAACAAACAGAATTGTAATAATAGCCAAAATACCCGATAGCACGACTCCCAAAGCTATTGGAAATGCTAGAGTCTCCCATACCCTCTTATTAATGATCCCCGCATCAAAGTCGATTGCATTAATTGCTACTACCTCTTTAGAAGAATCATTATCTTTAAAAATTGGAGCGTATCCAGTAACGCGTTTGATTCCTCCATATGAATATATATCAGAGTAGGTTGAATGCTTCATTTCTCTAATTTTCTCAATGACTTCCGGTTCTAGATCAACCGAATCTCCCGCGATAATTCCCTGTGATTTTAAGGATTTATCTGCTGCAATAATTTTACCTTCAAAGTCTAAAATGTAAGCATCTAAAAATATAGGCTTCTTTTCAATTATCCAACCAATTTGATCTTCAAGTTTTAGTAAGTCATTTTGACTTCCACTAGCAACACTTTCAAGTAAATGAGGGTCAATAACACCAGTCGTAATATTGGCACAGCCTATCAATTCTAGTCCAGCAGACTCCTTTACCTGTTTTGAGACAGTAAAATAAAAAACAAATGAAATCATGACAAAACAAATTGTAAAAAGGATAATAACAATACCAACGATTTTCCCTGTAACTCCTACTTTCACGCTATCCCTCTGTTCTTAATTATTGATGGTTTTAAAATTACCTATTTACTTGCTACAAAAACTTTTACTTATATTGAAAATTGAAGTGATGCTGTTTTAATAAGGTTAGGGAATTCTGGGTGTAAAATCGTAGATGGGAATATGTTAATAAGCAATAGGTTTGATATGGAAGCACTTTTTTGAAAATTGTAGGGACGCAATACTTGAGGATCATATATCTGGAGTTCCTAGATTGGAACGTAGTAACACTTCACTTCCCATTCTCTTCCAATAGATTGTATCAAATTGTATTTAAAATAAGGAAAGAATTTGTATTATACTTATACTATATATACCATTATTTTCATCCTACAACAATTTTTGTTATATCACTTATAAAAATAAAAAAAAGTGAGATAAATCACATTTTGTCATTTTTTGTCGAATTTTATTTTTATGGGACACAGTTCCCGGTCCTGTGGCTCGCCCAGCCCCGCGTCCCATCCCACAAAAAAAGGATAGAGAAGTTATCTTCCTACCCTTTGTTGCATCTAAAATCCACTTTGTCCCCAATAATTTAATCCAAAACCGCCACTAGCACCATACTTTTCAAAAATTTTCATGGCATTCCATTGGGCATCGTTTAATCCTCCATAGATCAAATCGTTTGAGTTTGAATTTGAGTTTGATCCATTTGTTTTAGGTGTTGTTTTTTTATTCGCATATGTCTTTGGATCTGTACTAAAATGCCACTTATCATTGATTGTAACCTTACTTGCAGCAGCATCATAATTCACTTTGTACCCTAATTGTTCAGAAACAAATCTCAATGGCACTAGGGTACGGCCATCTTTATTTTTTGCAGGCGCATCTAAGGTAACGGGTTTATTGTTAACGTAGGCCGTTTTCGAGCCGATCGTTAAGGCAATAGTAATATCCCCTTTCTTCGCAGTTACTGTTTGAGTACTATTGTTCCAATCCATTTCGGCTCCTGTTAAATCCAGAATTGTTCGAAGAGGTACGAAAGTTCGACCATCTTCCACTATCGGTGGCGTGTCAAATGAAACCTCTCCTGGCGGCATTTCCAAAATAGATTCTAAATCCATCCAAGCTATTGGTTGCACGTCTAGCAGACTGTCCCATGACTTAGTTTGTTGCAAGGCTTGCATTTCCTTTGTTTTAACGACATCTGCCCATTGTCCAGTTTCCACAGCTTTTGACCACTCAGATGTTTTCACCAAATTAGCCCATTGATCCGTTGTAACGACATTCGTCCATACTTCAACATATTCTGGTTCTGACCATTGCTCAACGTAACTTGGATTGGTCCATATATCTTGTTTTGTCGATGGATTAGATTGATTAGGCTTTGACTCCGTCTCTTTTTTCTCAGGCTCCTTCCAAAGACCTTCTGACCATAAATCCGTATAGGGAGATCCCTGGTCATTATTCTGCACGTTTGACTGACCCCAGTCTAGATTTGTTGACCAATCTGTAGTGGTGGATCCAGGAGTTGTTGGTGTTGTTGGATTTTCATCCCCCCAAAGATCCTCTGACCAAAGCCCTGCAGCAGATGTCGCTTGCACTGTACTAATGGAAAGTAAAGCTGACAAACCGATGATTCCTAATTTCTTTTTCATGACATTACATTCCCCTTTCTAAACGATATTTTTATAAATACTTTTGAACCTACCTTTATGTTACAGCCAACAAGTAAGAATCTTTGTGAATAAGAATAAGCCTCCCTCCTAATCCATTTGAACTACAAAATATTATACAGATGGAATCTTACAAAAATCTTACAAAGATCTTACAACGAGGTATCTAAAAGTGAGCCGAAGTTCCCGACCCTCTGGCCCAAAGTTTTTACCGTTTTTTCCCGGTTAATTATAGCAATTGTACATGATAATATTGGGATTAAATGATTGTAAAATAGTCCTATTTTGCGAAAGGATGTTTCTATTGAAGGGAATACTAATTGTTGACGATTCTCTTTTTATGAGACGTCATTTAAGAAATATTTTAATTGAATCAAACTATCGGGAGATTATAGAAGCGGAAAATGGAATGGATGCAATCCATAAATACAAGATTTACTCACCTGAGATTGTATTAATGGATATTACGATGCCTGTGCTTAATGGTATGGATGCTTTAAAAGAAATAATTAATATTGATCCCCAAGCCAAGGTAATTATTTGTTCGTCATTAGGAGGACAACAAATCATTATTAAAGAGGCAATTAAAATCGGAGCAATAGATTTCGTTGTAAAACCTCATTTTCATAATTTGGTAGCTATTGTAAATAAGCATTTTATTTTAAATACATAAAGGGCTGAAATAGGGACAGCCTTTGTCCCTATTTCTCTTCTATTGCTTAATAATACGGGACACAGTTCCCGACCCCATGGGACCCCATGGCATGGCATAGCACCCGACCCCACAGCTCAACATGGAAAAAAAATAAAAATTCTTTGGAATTTGAAACCATTTTATGTAGAATTTCGTCTAAAATAAGAGGGGAAGACTATTAATCTACTAGAGGAGGATTTATTATTATGAAAAATTGGAAAAAACCGTTTAGCGTTTTATCCGCAACAGCGCTTCTGAGTGGGGTATTGTTCACAACTAGCGTGGACGCTTCTTCAGCTCTTAAAAAAGTTGATGCCCATTATAAAAATATTAAAATCATCAATAACAGCCAGGAAGTTACAATTGATCCAAAGACTGAACCATTTCTCTTGAATGGGGTAACGTACATACCTCTTAGAATGATGGGAGAATTATATAACAAAAACGTGCAGTGGAATGGTGAATCAAATACGATTACGATCAAGGATATTACAACACCTATCAGCCAAGCAACAGTCGATTCGCTTACTGCACAAATTAAAGCAAAAGATTTACAAATTGCCCAGCTACAAGCTGAGATTAATAAATTAAAAGAATCCCAAAAAACAGGGAACCTTAATGCTTTAGAAAAACAACTAAATGATGACTATTATGATTATTACAATGACCTCGATGATGTTGATATTATGTTAAGTGGAGACAAAAATAAAATTGATGTCCGTATTGATGTAGACGGAAAGGACTGGAATTCTCTCACTAGCAGCGAGAAAACAAAATTCCTTCAAGCTATCATTAATGACATTTTGAAAGAATTTAAGGATGCCGATATTAAAGGAACAATAAAAGATGCTGATAATAGCAGTAAGCAATTAGCTAGTTTTAACATCGATTCATCAGATAAAGTAAGACTTACCGCTACAAATACAGACCTTGATGATTTAGAGGACGAATTAAATGATGATTACTATGATTATAATGGAATCGATGATATTGACATTTCATTAGATGGTGATGAGGATGAAATTGATCTAACAATTGAAGTTAACGCCGATGATTGGAACGATCTTAGTAAAAAAAATAAACTTAGATTCCTACAAGATATCGTTGACGACATCCTATATGAATTTAAAAAGGCTGAAATAGATGGAACTGTTAAGAATGCAGATAATGGTAAAAAATTAGATACATTCTATGCGGATGGTAGCGATGGCGGCGATGTAGAGATAGATTAATTTTATAGAAAAAATCAACAGCCAGCGTCCGAAAGGCGCTGGCTGTTTGTTGCTTATGGAAATATTGTTATTTACGTTAGAAAACAGGAAAAACGTCGCCGTTAACGCTACCTCAAATAGTTTAATTTTGATCCGTTAGTACTCCAACATTCGAGTTATTAGTAACATATCCTAAACCTAAAGTTGTTTCAACAAAATTGGGTGGTGTCGTAGTGTCGCTTAAACTACCTTCGCCATTGAATCCAATATTCACATCAAATCCTACTTTTATTGGCTCTTCAAGAGTTAACTCCAGTTCGTTTTGATTCTCAGTTTCCTTATAATCTATTACCGGAATTATATAAAACTCTTCGTCCTTGTCCACTTTTACAGTAAACATGTCTTTACTTAATGAATCGTGCAAAACAATTGGTTCATCAAAAACAATTAGAATTTTCAAACCTGTTTCATCTACGGTTATTGATGTAGCTTTTGGTGCGGTTATATCAGGTTCACCCTCATCCCCACCGATCGAGTTGTCTGTTATTTCTGAAAATTTATGCCAATTATAAATTTCTCCACTATTTGGTTGTACCTCTATCCTAATAGTTGTAGCATCAGAAACATCTAAATTATCAATAGTTACACTATAATTCGGATTATTATTTGCTTTAACATTGTATTTTGCTAAATCTTTAATCCACTTTCCTTCTGTATCTCTGTCAGAAATATAGATAGTGTAATCAGTAACTATTGATTCATCTTCAGCTTTAGTAAACTCAATTATACCAGATATCAAACCAGCTGTTGGATTTGTATCAGTAAAGGAAGAAATGCTAATCCCGTTTAATGATAAAGTTTTATTTGGGATTTTAATAACTATATCTTCCGCCGGACTATTTCCTGAACCATCATAAACCAGATTTTTTGGTATTGTAAATTGAGCATCTGATTCTACTGTGTTTTTTATCCATAATTGTTTTGAATACCATGTATCCCACTTATTTTCTGCTTCTATTCCAATCCCTTGTTCAGTTAAATACTGTAGGATAGCATGCTTAGATTCATCGGAAAGCTCCTTGCTAAATTCAATAACAAGATCATCAGTTCCATCAATATCAATTATATTATCTTTCGATGTTAGGACAATCTTATTAACTGAAGGGGGATTGCCAATTACTTTAAATGATAAGTTTCCTGATGTGATAGGAATACCAAGTACATAGCCCGTAATCTCAATTTCTTCTTCTGCCCCATGTGTTGCGATCACAGTATACAGGCCAGGTGTCTCATCACTTTCTACGACACTAATTACATCTAGATAAACATACTCCTCTAACTTAAAGTCAAAATCGTATTGTCCTATTTCGTCGCTATATACTAATCCCCTAATTGGTTTCCCTTTAGTATCCACTACCTTCACATCAAATGTAAACTCGGTATCAATTGATATAGTATCTGACATTGTAGAACTTATAATACTCTTAGTTCCATCAACCTCCGGACCAAAAGTACCCGAAATTTCTCCATAACCAATTACTTTCCCCTCATGCATTGCAGCCCCTATAGCATCAAGACTATCCTCTGGGCTTGCATCTTCAGCTAGGTCAAATTTTTCAACATTTAAAGCAAAAACCTCTAATAAATATTCATGTTTAATATTTGGTTGTGGTCCACCATAACCTTTGTCGTTAGGTGCATAGAATGGTGGGTAACTGTTTTTTAACTCAACACCTACCATTTCATCTGTTCGTGAAACTCCTTCACCTATACTGTTAATATTCTTTGGAATATCCTTAACAATCCAGTGAACGAAATGATCCGTATCCAAGTCTGTTAAAAGAATTATATAGGACTGGGCATCTTCAACTTTTGTCCATTCAACTGGTAAACTAACATTTCCTCCATCCATGCTATATTTTTCATCAATATTTCCTTCATTCTCAAACGCTGTTGTTATTTCAATCGGTGTGAGCGGATCATATGAAACTGAGAAACTCCAAGTGGATTTGTCATTTATTCCAGCAAATTCATTTCCGGCCTTATCTTTAAAGGCGCCTTTTTGAATTGTAACATATACTTTCGAACTATAAGGATCGTCAGACTCTGTCATCATTTCAAATTCTGTTTCACTTGAAAATGTTTCATATTCATCCTCATCAACATATACATGTTCCATTAGGTAATTCCAAAGTTTAATTGTAACAACCTTTCCTGATACAATTACATAATCACTTAAGACTGGTATATCAATCTTTCCCTCTGAGTTTTCAGTGTCTTCGGAAGCCGCAGTAACTACAATATCTTCATCAACAGGTTTAATAGTAATAAACTTTTCTTCAACGGCTGTTACATCTTCATCAAAAGTAATTACCCAATCACGTAATAACGATACATTTTTAGCACCGTTTTCCGGGGATAGGGATATAATGGTTGGTGGTGTCGTATCCCCACTCCCGGTTGAGCCACCATTTCCAGAGGAACTACCGCCTCCCCCACCGCCACCGGTATTTCTAGTCATGTTAATTGGTTTATTTTTATATGAAGATTCATTTGCTTTTGAACCGGAAGCTTTGTCAATCGTTCCATCGCCCAACACCTTTACAGCAGCTTCAAGCACCAAAGAAATGATCTTCGCATCTTTAGCTAAATTGATAGTTGTATCCTTTGCTTTTTTATCTACATTCAGATTTTGAATAGATCCTCGAGGAATCTCAACTGCAACTGTGGTTGCCTGAATATCAACCGTTTCAAAATTACCGATGAGAGTTACTTTGGAATTTGCAGGTAATGTTTCAGCAAGAGTAATCGCCTGGAATGCCACTCCTTCTGTGCCAACCTGCTCCACCTTCGCATTTGATTGTAGTGTTACCTCTTGAACTGTCGTACTTCCAGTTGCAACGATCCGCACCGTACCATCTGCTTTATTAACGATAACTGTTAAAAGAACAGTATCTTCAAAATAAATACTATTCTCTCCGCCGCCGTTAACATACGTTTTCCCTTTAACGGTTACGCCTTTTAGATAAACTTCCCCGTTGCCAACTTCCTTAGCAATGGTTAAATTACCTTCGATTATCATATTTTTTAAAGTTATATCGGGAGCAGTTACTACAACATTACCCTTCACTGTTTCTAATCCAGCTGCCGGGCCGTAAGTACCAGCAGTGTCATACACTTTTTCTGACACAGTCTGGCCGACGCCATTCAGGGCACGGCTTAAAATAACAACCGCCTCGGCTCTTGTTGTATTGTTTAACGGCTTAAAAGTACCATCGTTAAAGCCTTTCATAAGTCCTTGTGCCACAATACCACCGACAACGCCTTTGCTCCACTGTGGAATACTCCCCTTGTCCTTAAATTGCTCGACACTATCTGCAGCGTTTTCTACTTTCAATAGACGTGACAGAATAGCCGCTACTTCTTGGCGATTGATATTGTTCTTCGGCTTAATTGTTCCGTCCTGGTATCCGCCAATATAACCCGCGGCCTTTGCTTTCAGCACTTCACTGTAATACCAATCTTTCGTCGAAACATCATTAAAACCAGTTTCACTAGACTCAGTGAATTCGAATGCACGATTCACTAACGCAATAAATTCAGCCCTAGAAATCGAGGCATCAGGTTTAAAACTACCATCCTTATAACCACCAATCAAACCCTTCTCTACCCACTCACTAATCTCCTCTTCAGCCCAGTGCCCCTTTATGTCTGACCCTGAAGAAAAAACGTTGGTTCCAAAAAATGATAAAATCATAGCTAGAACCATTACAACTGGTAAAAATCTTTGAAACCTTCTCCGATTTCCCACTGCTACTCTCCTCCTATTCTATTTGAACTACAAAATAGATTATATAGAAGGCGTCTTACAAAATTCTTACAAAAGTCTTACAAAACAGGTGAATTTAGGAATCTAAGTAATTTTTTTATACCAAGCCAGAGTTCCCCAGGCCAGAGTTCCCGACCCCGTGTCCCAATTTAACTCCTATGAATCTCCTGATAATTCTTCAGCATTTTCCTTAATGCTTCCCTTCTCCAACTTTTGATGTGGTTGGCTGGTACCCCCTCTATTTTCGAAATTTCACGAAGCTTTTTATTTTCGATTATCGCATGATTCACCCACGCCAATTGTCTTTCTGATAGTCCATCGCAATATGACAAAATGATCTCTCGTTCCAATGGCACTCCACTACCCGTATCCTCGATAAACTCTAGCACTTCATCACTTACAGCAGTATACCTCTGCTCAAATCGAGCCAGTTCCTTCATGTGTTGCAACATTCTCCCCCTTACCGTTTTCTGCGCAAAGGCTGGGAAGGGTCCTTTTTCGGGGTCAAAGCGTTGATAAGCTTCCCAAAGCCCTATTAGCCCAATCTGATAAAATTCCTCTTGACCCTTGAAAACTTGTAATGAAAGAATCTGTTTTTTTACCATCGGTTCAAATTGAAGCAAGACTTCCTCTATTGATTTGTTTTGATAAATCAAGACATTGTCCTTCTGAAAATGCGCACCTTCTAAGTATTCCGCGGTACCATTACTGTAATCGGACAATAAAAGCCTGTCATATCACCCTATTTAAAATTCGAAGCAAACTAGGGTGACCAAACTTTAAGTAAGAAACTATGAAACTTTAAATATCACTACTACAACAAAAGCCATATGTAACATATAAACATATTGTCAAGAATGGTGGGGCAGGGTTTCCGACCCACTGGTCCACTTTCTGGGCCAGAGTTCCCGACCCCATGGTTCTTGCATTCACTTCTGCAATTTCGGGCTAAAAAACTGCTGTTTGCTTGTCACTAAGAAGCTGCTAGTTGAGGAGACGGTCTTGTTCCGAATCAAGACTTGAAATTGATTAAGTAGACTGGTTAATGAATCCCGTAGTTTGTCTTTTATGGTAAATTTTAATCCATACTGTTGAAGGTTATCTACTTCATTCGTCCAAACTATCGATCCGCTAACCTCAAGAGTTTGTTCCAAGATGTATGTTTTTAATTTTAAAATTAAATCGGGCCGTGGTGGTAATTTAATATTGGATGTGAACCGGACACCTCCAGGACCTATATCTTCAATTAACACCTTCGTCATACCCAACTGTACTGCCTTTCCACCTAATGAAGTGATCGTCATTTCTGCTACTAACGGTCTTGGCAATTCAATTCTGAAATATTCACGGCGATTTTCAAAAGAAGAATCTTCCGTTAAAACTCCAGTGTGTGGCAAACACTTGCCTATTTTAAGTATTCTTTCAAATTCTTCACTTGCGATGGGTTTGCTGAATAAATATCCTTGCATTTCATTGCAATGGATTTTGCGTAAATAGGCATATTGTTCGCTAGTCTCTACTCCTTCTGCGACAACATCTATCTTTAATTTTTCAGACAGCTTAATGATTGCTGTAGCAATTTCGGTATTCTCGATATCAATTGGAATTTGTTGAATAAATGATCTATCAATTTTGACTGTGCTCGGTTTAAGCGTTTTCAAATAACTTAAGGAGGAATAGCCGGTTCCAAAATCGTCAATGGCAATACTGATGCCCATTTCACGTAATTGTTCCAATTTGAGTGCAATATTTGCTTCATTTTCCATAACAACGGTCTCGGTAATCTCAATTTCAAGCCATTTCGGCTCAAGTCCAGTTGCTGCTAGAATGTTTTCAACTGTATCGACGATGTTGACCTGTAAAAATTGCAGCGCTGAAAAGTTCACGGAAATTTTAATCGAGTCATACCCTTGATCCTGCCATTTTTTATTTTGAGCGCAGGCCATGTATAACAACTGCTCACCAATCGTATTGATTAATCCTGATTCCTCTGCTAATGTGATAAATTCCTCAGGGGATACCATTCCCCATTCAGGATGTTTCCAGCGAGCCAAGGCTTCTGCCCCAACGATTTTATTAGACTTGCTGTCGACCCTAGGTTGGTATAGTAAAAAAATATCTTTTTCTTGTACAGCTTTTCTAAGATCATTTTGCAGAATGAATTTTTTATACGTGCTGATATTCATAGTAGGCGAAAAAATTTGATATTTATTTTTCCCTTCATCCTTCGCCCGGTACATCGCGAGATCCGCATTTTTTACTAAGTCTTGGATGTTGTTGCTCCCATAAGGATATAAACTGATACCAATGCTGGTTGTAATAAACAGTTCATAATTTTCTACCCTGAATGGCAACTCAAAAAGCTTTAAAATTTGTTGAGCAACGTCATGAATCTCATCCAATTCTTTAAGGTTTGATAAAATAACAGTAAATTCGTCTCCCCCTAACCGTGAAACAAAATCTGTTACTCTTCTAATATTACTCAAGCGAAACGCGACTTCTTTCAAAAGCTTGTCACCAATATTGTGCCCCAACGTATCATTCAAAAATTTAAACCCATCCAGATCTAGAAACATTAAGGCCAACACGGATTGGCTATGTTTTGCCTCTTCAAATTTGCGCTTCAGTTCTTCTTCAAAAAGCCTTCTATTTGGAAGCCCGGTTAAGTAATCGAAATAAGCCATATGCTCCGCTTTTTCTTCTTGGTTCCTAAGCTCATCTTCTATGTTTTTGTAATTGGTTATGTCATTAATAACGACAAGATAACCTTTTACATTTCGATTGCCATCATACCATGGCAACGGGCTAATCATAGCATCGATTAGTGTGCCGTCTTTCCTTAGCCTTTTTGCTTCTGTACTAGGCATTGAATGCCCTGCCATGATACCAGCAAACATTTTTTTGAATTTCTCTGCTTCAAAGTCAGGAATAATGGGAAAAGCCTGACCTAAAACTTCTTCTTCTTTCCAACCAAACATTTTTTCAGACGTTTTGTTCCAGTATTTAACGGTCATGTTTGAATCAAGTGCAATCAGTGCTAATGGCGACATTTGAAATGCAGTAAGTAAATTCTGAACTGTTTCTTTAGAATCCCACAACATTTTGCCCTACCTCCAAATTGTAATACCTATCTCCTTTTTCATTTAAAAAAAATAAAAAAGACTTGCTTCCGTAATAAAAGGAACAAGTCTTTTACTTCAAAATTACGGTAACTGGCTGACATTCCATACATAACGGATTAGTCCCTATAGCTTTGCGTCACTACATTTCTGTAGTTTTGCCTTTTTCAATTTTTTATCACTTAATCTATTTTTAATTTTACACCAAATAGGACTATTGTACAGTAAAAATGCGAATATTTGTAAAAAATCTAAACTTTTTTGCTGGAATATGATGAAAAAGCAGGATAATACGCGGATAAGTCTATATTAAAAAAGTACTAGATTGAGTTTGGGCCAGAGTTCCCGACCCCATGGTTCAAAAATGAACTAAAAAAATCTTAGAATTTGAACAAAATGTGACCGATAGGGTGTGGAAAAATGTAATTTTTTAAATGATAATAGAATCAAACCTATTAAGGAGCTGATTGAATGCTAAGAAGAAAACTGTTTCGAAATTTATTTGGTAAAACTTTAAGACAAAAACGTTATGAAGGCAGTAAGAAAAAGTTAACATTATCAGAATTTGTTTCAAAAACAGATCTTGACGACAGCTATATAGGAAAGATTGAACGAGGTGAAAAATTACCGGATGCTCTAACTCTGTATAAAATATTTGTCGGTCGTGGCATTAGCATTGATCAGCTTTTTAACGATATGAAACCGCAATTCGAAATGCTAGTAAAGCTAGAAAAAAGGTAAAATTCCCTAAATAAATATTGCATGTACTTATTTTTCAATGATTTGCAAACGTTTTCATAAGTGGATATTATTTCTATTAGAAAAGAAAATGTCGATTGTTTAAGTTGTTAAACTATCATCAAAATATTCTAAAATAGGAGAGTGTCATTATGAAACAAATCATCAATCATTATGAGGTAAATCAAAATACGATGGCTTTATTATCGGTTGCTCATACGGAATACTCCACACTTGTACTTGAAGAAAACCAACAATTCTATGTTCGAAAAACACCTATTCAAATTGTCAAGGATGCCTGTCTAGAAGGCGGTTCTACCTATGATGGAAGACGTAGAGCTGTAAGTTATAGGACCGGTTCACAGCAAAAGGTTCCCATTCCAATTAATCCAAAAGACGAAATTTTTGCATTTCCAACCCACTCACCAAAATCGTTTGAATGTAACTGGATTTTCTATCATCATGTCAAATACATATCAACATATAAATCTCCCGACCAACTAAGCGTTCAATCAGTGGTCACATTTAAAAATGGACAACGCATCTCTTTACAAGAATCCCAATATATATTAGAAAAACAAATGCAGCGAACAGCCATGTGCATTATCGGGTTTTAATTATCCCAGGAACATAGGGACGGTTCTTGTATTCCATTATTAAATTGGAACACAAGAACTGTCCCGGCATTCCATTAAAATCTTGATAATAAACTCTTAGCTTTATGCCCATGGTATATTGCTTTAGATCTGAACTTAGATTTAAGTTCTTCACATAAGGCGTCATTTGACAGTACTTCATTGTATCCTTGTAAATAACGGTGTAAATAATAACCGACCTTCATAAAAATTTTCAACACATGGATTCCTCCCCTTAATCCACACAAATCGACGGAATAAAACTTGTTGTATTCGGAAACTGGCTGACATAGTTGTAAAACAACATTAGTCCCTATAGCTTTGCGCCACCATTTTTCAATGGCTTTGCCATTTCGTATAATCTACGTGTTATACAGAAACAATACAATATTTATAGCACCCTTGATAAGAGGCTGCGGACCTATATTGGAGGGAAGCGAAGTTTCTCTTGGATCTGTCAATACTGTGCTTTTATCCAAAAAACAAGTGGTAATTCCAACCAATATGATATATAATTTATTCTAAATTAAATATCATACCGAAAGTTAAATGGCAAACCTATTGAAAAATAGGGACGCAAAGCCACGGGCCTAACGTTATTACAACTATGGTAGCCGGGTTACCAAAGAGATGGTTATGTAAAAACTTTTCTAATCCACCTTTTTGGTGGATTTTTATTTTGCCATTGAAAGGAGGATAGAGATTTTTGAAGACTAAAAGTTTATTAAATAATTTAATTGATCAAAATCAATTTGAACATTACTTTCAACCCATATATAACCTGAATGATAATTCATCAATTGGTGGTGAATTCCTGTTAAGAACAAATATGGGCTCTCCTGATTTTATATTTAGTGAGGCAAAAAAAACAAATAGGCTCTATGATCTAGACACCAAGTCTATCCATAAAGCCCTAACGAGTTCCCATTTCATAAATAGAAGGTTTATGAAAAAAGAATTAAAGTTATTTATAAACGTCTTCCCATCGACTCTTATAAATAAAACTTTTCCTGCATTTCTAAATGATATTTTTACAAAATTCAAGGAGTCCTGTCAACACATAATCTTTGAGATTAATGAAACTGATACTTTCGACTTAAATTTATTGTTTGAAAGGGTAAAATTATTAAAAGAGTATGGATTTTCAATTGCCCTTGACGATGTTGGTAAAGGCTGGCCTTCCATGCAATCAATAATTGAATTTGAACCAAATTATATAAAACTAGATCGATATTTTTCTAAAAACCTTGAGAAATCTGTAAATAAGCAAGACATGATTAAATCTGTACTTTCGTACTGTGACAATACAAATGTAAATTTAGTACTGGAAGGAATAGAGAATGAAGAAAGTCTAAATACTGCACGAGATATAGGTGTACGTATGGCTCAAGGATACTATCTAGGTATGCCTGAAAAGATTAATTAAGAAGTATCGAGCCCCAACTTAAATAATTGAGAAGGGGCTTTTTCAGGGTGAATAGAACTTAGAAGAGAAGAAAAAACTATTTCACTTAACAAAATGCCTATATGATTCTATGGCTGAAAAATGCCCTTTCTTCTATTGTTCCAATTGTTTGAACAAAATAGGAAACAAGGGAGAGTTCAAAGTAGAAATACATCATCTAGCCAATAAATCCTCTCAGAAGATGTAGGCTTGGGGGAAAAGGCGCTTCCAATCGGCTTCCTTTTAAGAACAAAAACAAAACTTTCCTCTTTGCGTTTTTCATTTTACAATTACAATAATAAGGCACCTAAAACTAATAGTTTGAACGTTATCTGAATAAATATGATAAATACCAGTATCTTCTTCAACAATTGGGCGCATTTCTTTATTCCGAGGGTGCGTTCTTTTTGATTTAGGTGTCATAATTGAAGAACCGATGGGATGTTCCAATTGTCATTGTAGTTATTAATCTAAAGACAAATATATATACAGTATGATTTTTGACCGTAATCATCGTAAATAACGAAACAAAATCAGCCCTTTTCTATCTTTGTTTACTTATTCAGTAAATAATTATAGTTTACAACGTAAACAACGATAGGACTTTACTTGGAGAGGTGGGTATGATAGGCTCGTTTGCCTGATGAAACAACTGCTTCAGCCTTTCAAGACAAATCGTACCCACAGAGGCTCCAAGTCAAGTCCTTAAACGCCATTCTACGGTTACATATAAACAATGATAAAAGGTGCATCATTTCAATGTTTTTTTACCGATACTGTATATATGCCATCCTTCAGTTGAATAAGGGATCTTTATAATGTTAAATAGTGGTAAACAAATTAAATGAGATACGAGGAGGATTTGTGGTGAAGATTTTAAAAAAGCTGGTCCGCATTTATGTAAACGAACTTGACTCTGCAATTGCTTTTTATGAAAAATTAACAAACCATAACGTTGATATGAGATTTGAAATGCCACTAAAAAATTTAGAATTAGCATCGATTGATGACTTATTACTTATTTCCGGTAAAGAAGAAGATTTAAAACCTTTTAAACAGACAAAAGTTACTTTTTTAGTGGACTCAGTATATGAATTTAAAAATTTCTTAGAAAACAATGGTTCAACAATAATTAGAGAACCCTCTCGAGTTCCTACAGGAAAGAATATGATCGTTAAGCATCCAGATGGGTTAGTTGCAGAATATGTTGAACACATCTAATCTAGATTTCACTAAACCAGCTAATAGAAACTCCTTGCTATTCCACAATCGGACGCGATTGTTGTAGATCATTAGTCTAATTCCTCGGTAAAAATATGGAGGTATTAGACTTTTTTATCTTTCAGGTCCCTTAAAGTTATAATCCATGTTTTCCTGATCTTACCCCATTGGTAAATATGTTAGCAACAAGTGGTAAAACCTATGACAATCGCTGGTAAAAAACATGGCAGAAGTGGTACATTCTTATGACCGTAATCACATATCTCTATAATTTAAGATTGATAACAGAGCCACAAGCAAAAAACGGCTCAAATTAGAACACGCGAACCGCCCCCATGTTCCATAAATGTCGTATTTAATGTCAAAATATTCAGTTAATTACAAAAAAATAAGCAGAATAAGAATATAGACCATCTCAATGCATGCCTAAGGTCCCTATTCTAATTCTGCAAATTCATCTTCATTTTCCTCAAGTTCATTTTCATTTATCATAGCGGCTATGTTCAATGTTGGTAAAATTACAGGTGCCTCACTACCTTTGCTAGTAATGTCTGACACAAGACTACGTAAATAAGGGAATAGTATTGCTACTGCATTCACCTTATAAAAATTAATAATTTGATTTTCATTAACCACGTCAATTTCAGATAATATCTCAAACAAGCCAGATATTCGTACCTTTACATAAAAACTAGTTTCTTTTAGGTTACTATCCCCCAACTCAATACCGAGTCCCACAATTGCCTGACTAATATTTTCGGGATTTACATCGAGTTTAAAAAAGATGTTGGGGTGTAAAGGTTTTTCTTCTTCCACGGTTTTGTACGGGTTATTTTTATAAGTTGTTTCTAATACATGATAATCTCTAAATTGTAATACTGCCTTCATATTCTATACTCCTTAAGAAGCCCAAGACCATTTTCCATGACTGTCAGTAACAAAATCCTTATCGATGCTTATTACTGAAATCATTTGGGTCTTTTTATCACTTGATTTAATAGTGATGTTCTTCGACAAGTTAGATAACTCCCCTGAGTCCTTTGTAATAAACTTTGCTTGATTGAATTCATAGTTTATTTCTGGGAAGAAATCATTAAAATCTTTATGTTCCCCTGAACCCATTATCACGCCAGGATTTTTTGAACCAAATGAAACATCTAATCCTAATTCTTTTGCTAACTCTAATGCCTTTTGCTTATCAACTTTAAAATTCATTATTTGTCCCTCCTTTAGAACAGTCTTGGAGATTTTCGTACAGGTTTTCGAACCCTTAGATCAACCTCCTTAACCTTTATACTCCCCGGACATATCGCTTCATTATTCCTAACGCAAACTTGAGTGCCATGAAGGTGTAATTCCATTTCCTTGAACATTCTCTTATTATCATATCTAGATTGAACATAAAAAGTTCTTTGTATTACCCAAATTGAATCAGGCAATAATGATAACAAGTAACACCTAATATTATCTGGAGTATTTTTTTCACTTTGTGAAATTAACATACCCTCTTTTTTAAGAACATCCAGATAATCATCAAGTTGCTCGAGTCCACCTCTAGTATCAAGATTTAAAAAGTTTTTATCTTTAACATTTATATATACTTCTATAACATATGGCTTTTGTCCTTTAAAATTTTCATGATTATTTACTTTGTTAGTTGCCCAATACTCAGCTTGGAGTTCATCATCTTTAAAAAAATAAGCCCCTTTTCCCAACCAATGATCTTTTCTTGGGGTACCATAAGTAAACTCCTGAGTTCCGGAAATACTGATTGCACAACTTTCAGCAGTACCATGAAAACCCAAAAAGGAAAATTCTCTTTCTTCCCCCATAATCATGAGTATTGCGGATAGAATGA